>JBKPCS010000001.1:0-16272 GCA_046727495.1 bacterium
TTCTAATATCGGTTGTCCGGTCGGATATAGAAAGAACCAGGGCTGATAATGTTCGAGAATAGCCGGATCAGAAGAGAGCTCATTGATGAGGTTCTGCCACGATATCGGTGAGGAAATAAGGCCATGAACAAACAGGATTGGGATCTTTTTCGGATTGTATGGGTGAATGAGATAAATACCGGTAGCAAATCTCGGGTTATCGGGCCGCAGAAATGATCCGACCGAGCTTGCAACTTTGTGAGCGTGCGCGTGGAGTACGGCCAGCACGGCGGTGTAATTTGCGGCAATCGGATGCGAACTACGCGAGGATCGAGCCACAACTGGATCGTAAGTGTCATAAATTTTGAGCGCCGGGATCTGACCGGGCCGCCGCTCTTTCACGGCGGTTATGCCGAGGGTAATCCCGGTCATTGGATAGTGTTTTTCTTTCTCGGTGCTCCGCGGATTCTTCGTATAAACGACAAGCGGAGTCCCTCTGCCCGCCACTTTGTATTCACGATGAAGTCCGTGTTGCCGGATCGCGTCCGCTAGATAGGCTTGATCGTAGCGTGCCAGATATTTGCGCGGGTCACCCTGCAACGATGGTGTCCATACTACTTCTACCCGTTCCCCTTTCCATGTCGTGTACCGCTGATTGAACGCAGGGTGAATCACCGCATCGGACGGGTAAGAGATTGTTACCAGATGCGCACAGCTGCAGAGTGAAATGGAGAGGAGGATGATTGAGAAACGGGACATGCTCGGCGGGAGCGGCGTCATCTGGTGTGAAGTATAGCGTGCGGAACGGAAGTGACGAGACGGCGATACGGCGAGACGGCGAGCGTGAGAGGTGAGAAGTGAGAGGTGAGGCGGACCTGGTTCTGCTTGGGGCGCCGATGTATAACTTCGGTATGCCGGCTCAGCTCAAGGCTTATGTCGACCAGATCGTTCGAGTCGCCCGCACGTTTGCGCTGGATGTCACAAACAAGAAACAACCGTACAAACCGCTGCTAACCGGGAAACGGATGCTAGTGATCACATTGACGGGCGACGCAGGGTATCAACCGGGCGGGCCGCTCGAGCATATAAACCATCTTGATCCGCACATTCGTACAGCATTCGGTTTCATCGGGATCACTGACATCGATTTTATTGGCGTTAATTACGATGAGTTTCCAGACGATCGAATTGAGCTTCTTTGTCTGGAGCGGAAACGGCGATACGGCGGTGGGTCGGGAACGCCGCGCAGAGCGCGGTTAACCGTTAACCGTCTACCATGTGATGAGTGCGAGTGTGGGTCACGGTTTTCAGTTTTCCGTTTTCGGTTCGGTCGAGTGCGACAAGGGCGATCCCATACCTTTAACCTCTCCCGCTGTCCGATCTCGCCGTCTCGCCCCATCGCCGTCTCGCCGTCTTACTGCCCTATTCTGCAGTTCCCGCTCGATCTCGCTCATTCCTATTCCACATACGCGTGTAACCAGGCGAGGAGTTGAAGCCATTCCTCTGCTTCTTTGATGGCGTTTTCGTCAACGATCGCGTCGCGTGTACTCTGATCCATGATCCGTAGCATTGAGGGTTAGTTTGAGTGCGAGCGGTAGTAGCTCTTTCGAGTGCATTATTCTCACTCTTATGAGTCTGGGTTGGACTTCCTTTGGAAGCGGTTTTCGGTTTTCGGTTTTCAGTTCAATGAGTGCGAGATGATCCCGTTTGTCACCCCTTTCGCCGTTTCGCCGTATCGTCTCCTCTCTTGCCGGCGTTGTTACTCGACGTAATCACGCAGCCAGCCCAGGACTTGCGGCCAGCCTTTGTGGGCTTCGCGTCCAGCTTGGGTCAGGCCGGAGTGGGTTACGCGTACACTAGTGACTCCAGCTTTTTCATTGAGTTCAAATCGAACAACGGATTCCGGGCTGCCCTCTTCCCAGCTTGGGATCCACGTGAATTCGAGTAATCGTGGGCGGTCGACCTGTCGATATTCGCCAGACACACTGAAATCGTGTCCCTTGGCAGTACCTTTCATCAGCCATTTGCCGCCGACACGTGGATCGGATTCTGCGTGAGTTGATTCATAGACTCCCTTTTTGCCCCACCATTTGATCCGTTGGTTGGGATCCACGATCGCCTGGAAGATTCGTTCGGCTGAACCTTTGATGGTGATTTCTTCGACGATAGTTTCGCTGGTGCTGGTGCTAGTCTGGCTCATGATTTGTTCTCTTTCTGCTGTTCAGTTTCTTCGATGTAATTTTTGAGGTTACGCATGCTCTCGCTCCACAGAACCTGGTAATCTTCAAGCGAGATCATATTCCCGGCATGCCATCGTAACCATTAGGTTACCAAAATCGTAACCGATTGGTTACGATTGTCAATGGGGTAAACACCGAGAACGCCGAGATCGAACGGGAGCGCCGGGAACTGAAATCGAGGTGGACACGCCCTGGCGGGAAGAAGGACCTCACGCCAAGGCGCAAAGACGCAAAGGTTTGGAGGGCAGGGATCATTGGTGAGAGCGAGTACGAGAGTTTTGCTGATGCGCCAAGGTTTGGTGATGGGGTTCAGAGCTTATTATCGAACGGTGGACCGGTCGACGGTCGACTGTAGACAATTAACCGGCTCTGACGGAGCCGCTATGAGTAGCGGCCGAACGCGGAATAGGAGGCGATGACCGCGGAACGCCAAACGCTAAACGCTGGGAACGGAGGGAATGAGGCGGCGAAGGGCGATACGGCGAGACGGCGAAAAACAAGTAGGAAAATCTGGACAGAAGGTCGCAAAACCGCGTCGCACCTTAGCCTCCTTCTTCGCTGAAAGCTATGGAGGACACGTTGGGGGATCGCGAACATCAAGTTTTGAGTCACGCTGCGCGGAAGCTTGAATCTAATTCAAACTCAGTCTCTCCTTTGCAGTGCAATCCCTGAGAATCGTTCAATTTTGGAAGATTCCGTATACGACCACGTCCATACGCCGATACGCCGTTACGCCGACACGCCGATACTGAGGCGGTTTTGGTTGCGGCTTTGCCGCGTTAAGTCTTTGCGTCTTGGCGTGAGGTCCTTCTTTCCGTCTCAGCGTAGAGTCCGACTCGCGCCTTCGGGTGTTCGATCGCGAAAAGCGAAACGCGAAACGCCAAACGCGAAACGCCAAACGGAATAAAACGCTGGGGGCGGTGGTCTTTTATTGTAGGCGGTAAATGCAATGGTCGCCTGTGGGGCGGTTCTGCGAGATATCGCCGGGCAAGAACACAAAGAATTAAATGAAAAAAGGCGAGCCGGGCCGGTTCCTCCCGAGTGTGGATTCCGGAGCTCGGGTCGCTAAAAATTTGGGCTGATTTCACCTGGACCACCGGAACGGAACCTATGGGATTCTGGTGAAAGCCGTTACGCATGAGAAGTAACAGCTGTTTGCGTTGGCTTTTGGCAGGGGCGCTAGCCGCCTCATTACCGGTGGCAGTGCAAGCCGCATCCGGGCATAGCATGGGAATGGGCTTCGGAGGGGGTGGAGTGCATCACGACATGGCAGGCTCCGGGAGAGGTGTGTCTCATTTTTCCGGGGGACACAGGTTTGGTCATGACCACTTTTTTGATCATGATCATTTCTTTCATCATGACCGATTCTTCCACCATCACCATCACGATCACTTTTTCTTCGTTTTTGACTTCGCATCGTTCGGATTTCCTTGGTGGTGGGGCTGGTCGTATCCTTATCCCTACTATGCCTATGCTCCGTACGATTATGCCTACTATGACCGGGGACCGGCCTACGACTACGGATATTGGAAGGGGTTAGCCGAATCCGTGCAAGCGGAGCTTGCGCGGCGCGGATACTACCATGGGGAAGTGGACGGAGAGATCGGATCTAGGAGCCGCGCTGCGATCAGAGCATTCCAAGCGGCGCAGGGATTGCCTGCCACGGGTGTGATTGATGCCAAGCTTCTGAAGGCATTGGGCATTCCTTATAAGAAGTACTAGTTGATCGAGCGAGATCCTCTTTTGCCATAGGCTACTTCGGACAATCCGGAGGAAAGGTCGCCTTGAACGGATGATGCGGCGAGACGGCGAAGGGCGTGAAAGGTGAGAGGTGTTACCCTGGCACCTGCTTAGAGCGCGAAACGCTAAACGCGAAACGCCAAACGCCAAACGCGAAACGCCAAACGCCTAAGACGGTGAATCCCTGCCGAAGGCAGCGCTAAAAGTACGCGCCCGATTGGATGTGGACTCGGAAGGAATCGACGAATTGGTCCATTGCCTGGTTGTTTAGTTTCGAGACGAGAATGTAATTGCATTCGCCAGTGCTCCAGGTGGAAACGCGGTAGCCTTCAATTGAATAGTCGCTCTGGAGCAAGCGATCCTTTTTTGGCGGCCAACAAAAAAGAGTGACCACGTCTTTGTCGTCCTTGTCATTTTTGTAAACGAGGGCAGCCACGGAATGGCTTTGAATCACATCGATCCTCCCCCCGACAAGGGAGTAGCCTGATGCGGGGGACCCGACCACTGGCGGAGCAAAATCGAGTCTTGCGGTCAGCCAAGGCTTCACAATTCTCGGATTGGGCGAGGCGACCTCTACCAGGTGATCGGTCGACACCGAATTGGAATGGAGTAACGCCGCTTGTCGTGACAGCTCCTTCTCGGTGCGAGGGAACAAGATGTTGAACGCGAAAAAGATGGCTGCGACGACGATGGCTGTGGCGTAGATCCAAGGCTGCAGGAAGAGCGAAGACGGTTCTTTTACCTGTTCCTGGCGCAGCGCAGCGCGGACCCTTGCTTCGAGGCGGGCCGGCGCTTGGTAGGTAATCACATTTGTCGCAAAGAATGTTCGGAACTCTTGATTTTCCTCAATGAGCGATTGGCAAGAGGGGCAATCAACCAGATGCTGCTCCAGCTCGAGTCGCTGTGCAAAATCGAGCTCACCATCCAGATAGACGTCTAGCAAGCGATGGACTTCTTCACACTTCATTTTGCGACTCCTTATGTTGGACTTTCGCGATTTCTTCCCGCAGGCATTGGCGGGCCCGGCTGAGCCGGGACATGATGGTGCCAATTGGGACGCTTAATGCTGAAGCCAGTTGCTTGTAGGACCATCCTTCGATGTCGCGAAGGAGCAATATTTCCCGATGTTCGACGGACAATCTGTTTAAAGCCTCGTTGAGCAGGCGGCCTCGCTCTTCATAAAGCCCCTCAGAGGTGGATTCTTCTACCGGCGTGTGATGAATTGCTTCGTTAAACGGAACAATGTCGGCGCTCCCAGGGTGTTGTTTCTTGAGCCAACTGTACGCGGTATTCCGGACGATCGTCAGTATCCAGGCTCGGGGATTGCCCCCACGAAAACGTTTAAACCCTTTCAAAGCTCGTATGTAGGCATCTTGAACGACATCCTGCGCATCTTGATCTCGCTTCACCAGGATGCGCGCCAGGTTATACGCTGCATCCAACTGAGGCAGAAAAAGCTCTTCGAAGCGCGAATGTTGTTCTTCCATCTCAGACAAGAGGTTGACCGCCTGCTAGCTATTTTATTCCCCGAATTTAGCCCAGATTCTTGGGATTAACCGTCGACATCGCTGGGAGGTGGAGAGTCGAGACGGCGATACGGCGAAGGGCGACGCGGCGACGAGTGAGAGGTGAGAGGTGTAAGCGCTGGGAACGCCGCGAATGGGGAGAGGCATGAGAAATGTTGGCGTTAGAACCAGACTTTCTTTCGGTTCGACATGGATTAGTCTATCAGACGGTAACGGTCCCCGAAAAATGCGGGTGTCGGTGGTGGCCCTTCGAGATGCTGACATGGTTCTGAAACGAATTCTTTTGTTGCTCTCTCTTACCAGCGGCCTGCCTTCTGCCATTGCAGAACCTTCTACGACAGGAAAGCCACTTACACTGGCGGCTGCAATCGTGTTGACGCTGCAGCGTAACCCGGAACTATCCTCGTTTTCCTGGGACATCCGCGCTGCTGAGGCTCGTATCATTCAGTCCAAACTGAGCCCTAATCCTGAGATTACTGTGGAGGGTGAGAATCTGACTAAGACCGGCGGCCAGGGGGAAGGTATCCAAAACACGATTCAACTGAGCCAGCTAATCGAGCTTGGTGGAAAGAAAAAGTCACGGGTTCGGGAAGCACAATTTGATTTGGAAGGGTCACAGTGGGAATACCAGGCGAAGCGGTTAGAGGTGTTAAAAGCAACGAGCACGGCATTTGTCGACGTGCTGGCCGCACAGAGTAGTCTACAGCTAAAGCAAGACAGCCTTGCTATAGCTGAAGCCGCAGTGCCGGCGACTCGGACGAGAGTAGATGCCGGTAAGGCGGCTGCCGTGGAACTGGTACGAGCTCAAACCGCGGTCGCGAGCGCACGGATCGAGTTGGAAGAAGCCAAGAGAGAGTTGCAAACAGCGCGCTTAAATTTAGCGGCTCAATGGGGCGACAAGAAAGCGAGCTTTCCAAATGTAATTGGCAATCTGGAACAAGTCAGGGAACCGCCTCCGCTGGAATCGTTGAACGCAAAGCTCCAGCGTAACCCGAATCTCGCCCGGTGGACGACCGAAAGCGAAAAAAGGAAGGCGACACTGAGTGTTGCTCGTAGCGAAGCCAGACCGGACATAACGTTGCAAGCCGGTCCGCGTTTAATCGGTACGAATCCTGTCGAACCTACCCTGGTAGCTGGGTTCTCCATCCCGCTACCTCTGTGGAACCGGAACCAAGGCAAAATCGCCGAGGCTGAAGCCAACCTTGGGAAGGTCGCGGATGAGCAGGCAAATGCTGAGGCTCGGGCGTATGCGGACCTCAATGAAGCTTACCAGACTCTTGCCGGCTCCTCGCACGAGGCGCAGGTGTTGCGCGAGACCGTTTTGCCAGGAGCAAAGAACACGGTGGATGAAACGGCGCGAGGTTATGCGGCGGGTCGCTTCAGTCAGTTGGATGTTCTGGAAGCGCAAAAGAACTACAACGAGAGTCGGACACAATATGTTAATGCACTTGCTTCCTATCAGAAGGCGCAGGCGCAAATTGATGCTCTGACCGCCGGACCAGTTGAGTTGCCAAACCCGGCCAAGCTAGGACAGGGGCTTATCGAAAGCCAGAGAAGGAAGGCTGTCCGAAATGAATAAGCGCGTTTTCTTGCTTATCGCCTTCGTAGGACTGCTGAAACTGGCCGGCGCAGGAATTTCGGCGGCGAATCAGCCACAAACTAAACAAGAGCGCAGCCCTCGCTCGGAAGACCGAATTGAGGACCCGGACGGGATTGTCAAACCGAAGGCGGAGCCGAACGAAATTGGACGGGTAGAGCTGAGCGAGAAGAAAATACAGAACGCTAACCTGGATGTAGAGATAGCGGGCCCGGCCAAGATTGGCACGACACTCGAGCTCACCGGTAAGATCGCTCTGAACGAAGACGCGGTCGCGAATATTTCGCCGCGTTATACCGGAGTGGTAAAAGCGGTCTACAAACGCTTGGGCGACCAGGTGCAAAAAGGTGAAGCGCTTGCTACCATCGAAAGCAGCGAGAGCTTGCGGGAATATCAGGTGAATTCTGAGATTTCCGGAATGGTGATCAAAAAAGAGGTGACGATTGGGGAGGTGGCACGAGATGAAAAGCCGATCTTTACTGTTGCTAGTCTCAGTACGGTTTGGGTTGATTTCAGTGTTTTCCCGCAAGACTTCAAGCGGGTGAAGCTGGGACAGCTAGTCGAGATCGCGTACGCTGATCATCTGAGCGCGAGAGGGAAAATCAGTTACATCGCTCCTGTGGGCTCCGAGAACACCCAGTCGATGCTCGCCCGGGCGGTTGTGCAGAATCCGGACGGGTTACTCCTGCCTGGATTATTCGTTACTGGAAAACTTTTTGTGGAAGAGATCGATGCACCGGTCGCGGTTCTGGCCAGCGCAATTCAGGACGTAGATGGTAAGACAGTGGTCTTTGTCGCCGACGGCGCCACATTCCAGGCGCGCCGGGTAGAACTCGGCTCGAGAGATAACAGCTACGTGCAAGTATTATCCGGTCTAAGCGCCGGCAATCGTTACGTCGCGGCGAACAGCTTTCTATTGAAGGCGGAGCTCGGCAAGAATGAGGCTCAAGAATCAGACTGACGGCGGCTGTTTTCGAACAGGTCAGCGCCGGCTCACGTTATGATTGGGCGCGTTATCAATTTCTCGGTCCGCTACCGATGGCTTGTGCTGCTGGCCGCATTGGGTGTCGCTGGTCTGGGTGTTTACAGCTTTAAGAACCTGGCGATCGATGCGGTGCCGGATATAACCAACGTGCAGGTTCAAATCAATACGGCGGCCTATGGGCTCTCGGCACCGGAGATCGAACAACGAATCAGTTATCCGATCGAAACGGCGATGGCCGGCCTGCCCGGTCTCGAGAATACCCGTTCGCTGAGTTACTATGGGCTGTCGCAGGTTACAGTAATATTCAAGGAAGGAACCAACGTCTATCTGGCTCGGCAGCTCGTTACGGAGCGGTTGCGTGAAGCAGAAGGGGATCTTCCGAAGTACACCCGTCCGCAACTTGGGCCGATAGCCACGGGGCTGGGTGAAATCTACTTATGGACGGTCGATGCTCGGCCGGAAGCAAGAAAACCGGATGGATCGTTCTACACACCGATCGATCTGCGCGAGATTCAAGACTGGGTAATCAAGCCCCGGCTCAAAAATGTTTCCGGCGTCGTCGAAGCAAACAGCATCGGCGGTTTTGAAAAACAATATCAGGTCACTCCATATCCAGACAGGCTCATAGCATTTCGCCTCAGTTTTCGAGACCTGGTTGAAGCGCTGGAAAAAAACAATGCCAACAGCGGTGCGGGTTACATTGAGAAAAATGGTGAACAGTACCTTATTCGTTCACCCGGCCAGCTAAGGAGTTTGGCTGATGTCAGAGCAATCGTGGTGTCTTCTAGAGGAGGGTTGCCAATCCGAATCGGAGATGTCGCCGATGTAAATGAAGGTAGTGAGCCACGCATTGGCGCGGCTACGAGGAATGGGGAAGAAGCGGTACTGGGGACGGTACTCATGGTAATGGGTGAGAACTCTCGTACGGTTGCCAATCGAGTCAGGCAGCGGGTTGAAGAGGTTAACCAGATTTTGCCGACGGGAGTTGTAGCAACCACGGTTTATAATCGGACTAATCTGGTCGACGCTACGATCGACACCGTGCGCCAGAACCTTTTTGAGGGCGCACTGCTGGTAGTAGTGGTTCTGTTTGCACTGCTGGGAAATATCAGAGCCGCGTTGATCGTCGCCGCGGTGATTCCGCTGTCGATGCTGTTCGCCATCACAGGGATGGTGCAGAACAAGATCAGCGCGAATTTGATGAGTCTCGGCGCTATCGATTTTGGCATTATCGTTGATGGCGCAGTGATCATCGTCGAAAATTGTGTGCGCAACCTGGCTCAAGAACAACGGCGGCTCGGGCGCTTGCTGAAGCGCGATGAACGCTTGGATACAGTGGTCCGTGCATCCAAGGAAGTCATCACTCCGAGCATCTTCGGCACATTGATCATCATGGTCGTCTATCTGCCGATCCTCAGTTTGAGCGGCGTTGAAGGAAAGATGTTTAGTCCGATGGCGCGGACAGTGTTGTTCGCGCTTTTCGGGGCAGTGATATTTGCCATTACCTTTGTTCCAGCCAGCGTTGCGGTTTTGCTCGGTGGAAGGATGAAAGAAAATGAGGGCCCACTCGTTGACTGGGCGAAGAGGCTGTATCTGCCGCTGCTGAATGGTTCTCTCAAATTTCGTGTAGTGGTGATCGTTGCAGCGGTTTCATTGATTGGGCTGTGCGCACTTCTTGGGACCCGGTTGGGTATTGAATTTATGCCGAGCCTCGATGAAGGGGATTTCGCGCTTTCGATTAACCGGTTACCTGGAACGAGCCTTACTCAGGCGGTGGATATGCAGAAGAGTCTGGAGCGGGCTTTGCTAAAGATCCCAGAGGTCAAAGAAGTGTTTGCTCAAATCGGTACCGCAGAGATCGCGACCGACGCTCAACCGCCCAGCGTGGGAGATGGTTACATCATGTTGAAACCGCGCCAGCAGTGGCCTGATCAGGGCAAACCCAAAGATGCTGTGGCTCAAGAGATCAACGAGGTAATCGATAGTTTCATCGGCAACAGTATCGCGATCTCACAACCGATTCAGATGCGGATGAACGAATTGCTATCGGGCGTAAAAGGAGATGTTGCGGTCAAGGTCTTTGGTGATGACCTGGATCAGCTGGCGAAAGCGGGCCATAAGATTGCCGCGCTTTTGACTCGGGTACACGGCGTCGAGGGGGTGCATCTGGAACGGCTTGGCGGTTTGCCGTTCGTCACGATTCAACCCAAACACGAGGCTATTTCGCGCTATGGATTGAGTGTGAACGATGTGCAGCAAATTATTACAACAGGGCTTGGAGGAGAGGAGGTGGGTCAGTTTTTTCAGGGTGACCGCCGATTCCCGATCGTCGTTCGGCTTTCAGACGCTCTTCGTAATAATCTCGACGCGCTGAAGAGAATTCCGGTTTCGCTTCCCGCGGCGGAAACGCCGTCCAGCAATGAACGGCCAGTTTCCGCCAGCGGACCTAACTATGTTCCTTTGGGCGCGGTTGCCGATTTCGAAATCAAGCCGGGACCGGGCCAAATCAATCGGGAGAATGGAAAGCGGCGGATTGTTGTGACGTGCAATATTCGCGGTCGGGACATTGGATCGTTTGTTGCCGAAGCGCGAAGTAAAATCGAGAGCCAGGTACGCCTTCCTACCGGATACTGGATAGAATGGGGCGGGCAGTTTGAGCAGCTTCAACGCGCTACTGAGCGTCTTACCGTAGCGATTCCGGTCGCATTGATTTTGATTTTTGTGCTCCTTTTCGTGGCGTTCGAGAACCCGATAGATGCATTGCTGGTATATACCGGAGTCCCGTTGGCTTTGACCGGCGGCATCCTCGCTATCTGGTTCCGTGGAATTCCTTTGTCCATTTCAGCAGGGGTAGGCTTTATCGCGTTGAGTGGCGTTGCGGTTTTGAACGGTGTAGTCATGATCAGCTTCATCCGCCGCTTACGGTCGGAAGGGAAGCCGCTCGACGAAGCGATCCGAGCCGGCTCTTTGACCCGGCTTAGGCCGGTCTTGATGACGGCCTTAGTCGCATCGTTCGGATTCATTCCGATGGCTCTGGCGACCGGGCGAGGCGCTGAGGTTCAACGACCGTTGGCTACTGTTGTGATTGGAGGGATCATCAGTTCGACATTATTGACCCTCTGCGTTTTACCGGTGCTTTACTCGATGTTCCATCGGCGGGCAAACGCCGGGAACGGGTCGTGAACGGATGAACGGAACGCCGACAGCGCCGTCATCGCCGACAACAGAGGAGGCAACGAGCGCTTCGCCGAAATTTTCCTAGGGGCTGCACTTCGTTTCGCCCTAGGCTATTTTGAAATCGCGGCTTCTTCCTTCGTCAAGGCTTCCGACTTCGCCAAAGGCTACTTCGGACAAGACGGAGAACAGGTCGCCGATTCTCACACTGACACTAGCACTCACACTCCTACTCACGTCAGAAGAAGAGCCGTTGAATCAGTAGCAGCGCTACCGCGACCAGGATCACCGCTCCAATGATGTCGGCTATCCCTATGCGGGCTCTTTCAACGGATGAGCTTTCTGACAAGGCGAAGCGGCTTCGCTCAGTCATTTCGACGAACGCGTTACTCAGATCGGTTGATGTTGATGAAATCAGCTTAGATTGATCCGAGCGGTTCGAGGGATCATATCGGTCGGAATGCGATGATTCTACGACTTGCAATGAGCTTTGCCTGGCCAATGCAGCCAGCGTATTCGGATAATGGGGCCAACACCGTTTTGGCGTGAGAGCGGTCCTTGGCATCCAAGTTATGTCGGGATGAATACCTATGGGAAACGGGATGGACGGCTCAGCTATCGGCTGGCGATTGGTTAACGTGTCCGAGGTTCGATCTGTTTCGGTTTGTTCTGTCAGGGGACTATTCTTCAGTTGATCTACGTCGATGCCATGGACTCCGTATGCGGCGAGCAAGACCGACGCGTCGGCATCGATGGGCTTAAAGAATGCCAAGAAATCTCGGATCAGCTTCACGCTCCAAACAGACAGCATGAGCCGAGAGACTGGTTGTTTCTTGTTCCATCTGCCGGAACTGGTCAACGAAACGGCGAACGGCGATACGGCGAGACGGCGATCAAGCATCTCGAATCTAGAATCTCGAAGCTCGAATCTTGTAGGAGTGACGGGTTACCTAGGTGTTCGTCTATTCTAACTTCTAGCTTCGCCCAGCGGATTGTTCATGAATCGGTTGCCGTGGGACTATCCTCTTCCTGGTTCAGGTTTGCCCCGACGGATGAACGCAGGCCAAAAAGTTGCGAACCTTTGGTATCGACTTCGCCTCCTGGCTATCATGTTCACGCGGTTTCCGTTTTTTTCATTGGCGAAGCAGCGAATGGAGATAGGAATCGATAATCCGTTCGCGGGCATTGAGCGATACATCGACGCTGCGGAAGCGATCTTCTGTTACTCGGTATTTGGTTTGGAATATCAGTTCCGGGCGCCTCGACATCTCCACTTGCTTGGCGCCATGGTGCCAAGCGAATCGCCGGAAACGCGGCAGAACACCGACGACCTATCGCGCTGGCTCGATGCGCATCCCTCGGTGATCTATGTCGGTCTGGGGACCCTGGTCCAATTGTCGCAGGCCCAGCTCACTACTCTGGTGGAGGCCTTTAAGCGATTGTGGCCTAATCACCACATCTTATGGAAACTGCCCGATTCGCAACACGCACTTCTGCCCGTCGGCGAAGTTTTGCCCAGTAACGTGCGGATAGAACACTGGATACCTTCCCAACCCGGTGTTCTTGCTCATCCGAACGTGCGTGTGTTTGTTACTCATGGCGGCGGTAACGGTTTCCACGAAGGTATTTATTTTGGGAAACCGCTTCTGGTGGTGCCTTTTTGGCTGGATTGCTTCGACTTTGCAGCGCGCGCAGTTGATAGCGGCGTTGGCCTTGCGCTGAATCATCCCCCTTCGTTTACTGCGGATGAGGTGGTCGAAAAGCTTCGCCGTTTGCTCAAAGAAAGCAGCTTTTGTGAACGCGCTCAATATTGGGGCGAGCAGCTGCGAAAAGCTGGAGGGGTGGGGCGCGCTGCGGATCTTGTTTTGACGGCCAGAGCTGAACGCCGGCGTTGAAACGTCGAGATCGGTGGGATCTGACGAAACGAGGCGGCACGGTTAACCGCTTCCTTCGGAAGCGCTACAGGACACCGTGGACGCTAGGCGTTCACGGTGTCCCAGGTGGCCCCTTATGGATAGAGGCGCAGAGGTAAACAGTTATGTATGATCAGCCGATCCGTAGAGCACTCAAGGTTGCATCGTCGATATGACCGGTAACCGGCAGTTTATCGACGGATTGAAACCAGCGAATCGCTTTTTCCGTGTCTGGGCCGAGCACACCATCGACACTACCATGGTAATAACCGAGTTTTGCCAACTCCTGCTGCACGGCTATGACCGAGTCGGCCGTGCCGGCATAGTCGCTGGAGTCATCGGAATAGTAGCCGTAATAGCCGTATGGATAATAGTCATACGGATAATAGTCATATCCATAGTACGGAAAGTCATACCCGTACGGTACCCCGAAAAAGAAATCTCGATCGTGTCTGAAATGGTCTCTGTCCCGGAAATGATCTCCGTGCCGGAAATGGTCGTCATGCGATGCAAACCGGCCTCCGCGATCTGAGATGAAGTGATTTCCGCCAAAACCCCGTCCCGTAAACCCTGCGAAATGACCACCACCACCAAAATGACCGCCTCCGAAATGACCGCCGGCGAAATGGCCACCTCCAAAATGTCCACCACCGCCACTTCCGAAATGTCCACCACCGCCACCTCCAAAATGTCCACCGCCGCCACCGCCACCGCCAAAGCCACCACCGCCGCCGTGGCCGCCTCCGGCGAAAGCCGCCGGGGCGACCGCCAAGGCGCCGGCCAGAAGCAGCCCTCCAAGTAAAGTCTTAACTGATCTCATAAAGTAACCTTTCCGGTTACATTCTCGCCGGGACCACCAGGGAGGACTAATCGGATAGTTTGATTCGATATCAGAGAACTTGATGGAATAAGCGCTTCCGAGGGAAGCGGTTAACGAAACGACGAAGGGCGATACGGCGATACGGCGTTTCGCGGAAAGAGAAAATCGAACAGAAGGTCGCAAAGAAAGGATGGATCCTTAGAATCCGACAATTCGGAAATCTGATAGATCCTGCCCTTCGCCGTTTTCGCGATCCCATCCCCGTTGCCGGCGGTGTTGGTCCGGCCAAGGGCGGATCGGCGATGACGGCGTTGTGTTCCCGCTCGATCCCGACGTTCCACTGCCGGCGGTGTTGGCACTGCCGGCGACCTGTCCGCCGTAGCCTTGGCAAAGGTGGATGTCGGCGTTTTCTTCCCCTATCCGGGAATGTTGGTGATGGATAGCTCGCTTCGGATCGAATTGGCAAATTGATAGAATGCGCCAGCAAGGCCTCCCATTTCGCCGCTTGGAATAGCCCAGGAAAACATCCGTCGAATGTGGAGCCCAGGAATCTTAACTGGTCGTAGTAACCCCAGCGCAACTTCGTGTTGAAGTTCCCAACGAGAGAAAAAGCCGATGCCGAGACCTGCAATGACAAGTGATTTGATTGCTTCAGGGCTTCCTAATGTAAAGCGTTGATCCAAATTCTTCGGGTTCAGTCCGCTCTCGATTAGCGTATTTTCGACCACTCTTCGAGTACCTGCTCCCGGTTCGCGCCAAATCACCGGAAGGCCCTCCAGATCACGAGCAGATTTTAGCTCCGAAATCGCCCGGCGAAGCCGTGGATCGGGAACTCGGGTTGCGCAGACCGGCACGATTTCATCGGACAAGAACTCCTCCAGACGAACACCTGGACTGTGTTGATGACCTTCGACTAGACCGAGTCCAACCCGATGTTCCCGGAGATGGTCTAGAACCTGTTCGGTATTTCCCATGATAAGATTGATGCCCGCCGCGGGATGATATTGATGAAAGCGAAGGAAAATTCTGGGCACAAAATACCTGGCCAAAGTAGTGCTCGCTGCCAGCGAGACAATGCCCGAGACATCCCGGCTCAGATCCAGTTCGCCCAGGACCTGTTCGAGTTCAGTGAACACATGTTGCAGGCGCTCTCGCAGACGGGCTCCGATCGGAGTCATAGTCACGCCTCGAGCCGAGCGGATGAAGAGGGTTGTTTCCAAATTACTTTCCAACCTGCGGATGTGGCCGGTTACCGCTGGTTGCGAAAGGTGAAGGCGGCGGGCGGCTTCGGAAATCTGGCCAACCTCAGCCACCACGAAAAAGGTTTGTAACAAGATCGGGGGTACGCGGTTGAGATCCACGGGTGTCATTTAACGCCGACATCCACCTTTGCCAAGGCTACGGCGAAGAGGTCGCCGGTCCCGCCCTGGCCCGCCAACAACGCCGAGAAGGGAAACCGCCGAAACGCGGTGCGTTCCGGCGGTTATGTGTCCTATCAATGCAAGATCAGCGGAGCGCGGGCGCGATTTTGTTCCTACCGGCTTTTGAGTGATTTTTCGCCTCGTCGAAATAGATTCCGTAGGCGGCTGCAAGATCGAAAGTATCTTGTCCGCCAATTGGGGACGGTGCGGTTGGGGCAGATTTATCGTTCGGTTCGGGAACGGCTGTAGCTTTTACAAATTCTTCGAATCCAGAGGGCGAGAAGATGATCAGATAGTGGTTTTCGGTTTCGCCAGAATTACGCAGTTGGTGAGGGATGCCGCGTGGGGCCACAAGAGTATCGCCAGGTTTGAGAAGAAAGACTTCTTCTCCCACAATAACTTCGAGCTCACCTGCGAGCACATAGTAAGCCTCATCCTCGCGCGTATGCGTATGACGCGGCACACTCTTCCCAGGCGCAAGACCGAGTTCCAAAAGGCAATATTTTCCCCAGGTGTCGGTGCCGGATAAACAGATGGAGCCGATGCCAAAGTCAAAATTGGAGCGCTCGGATTTTGGCTGGTATTTGTCAGCAGAGATTTTGTGAAGGCAATCGTTCGACGGGTCGGGTAATTCATTGTCAGGTGGTTTGCTCATTGTTAGTCAGCGCAGTCGGTAAACCCCGAACGTGTCTGTCGTCTTGGTTGAATCGTAACCGACAATTTTGCGCCCTACTCAACCACATGATGGGATCGATCGATCATTTCTTGTTCCATCTGCCGGAATTGCGGTTTCAACGGGCATCTGCTTCCCTTAGCTAAGTTGGGACCCCATTGCCGCGCCGGGGCACCAGCAGCGGTCTAGCGCTGTGTCTTTAGA
>JBKPCS010000002.1:0-28639 GCA_046727495.1 bacterium
TCGAAACCTTCTACAATCCTAAGCGACTACACAGCTCCTTGGGCTATCTGTCTCCCCTAGAATTTGAAAACCTCTTGCAGCAACAAAACCTGATCAATAATTAATCAATATCCTGTCCGCTTTTTCGAAGACAGATCACACAGCAAGCTTTTGCCACGGCTGCGATAGCGGCCTACATCGGCCATCAGCTGACGATGATAGCGAATGAATGCGCGCTTCTGTTCCTGCTCCACACTGGGCACTGCTACCGGACTGAGTGCCCGATGCTGCCCACGCAGATAGCGCTCCAAAGCATCCAGCAATTGCCCGCTATCGCGTTTATCGCTCTTTTGCTTCTTGCCGCTTGGATCCAGCGCTTTAGGCGCTACCACCAGGTTTTTGACTCCCAAGGCCTCTAGCTCTCGATGCAGCCAGTAGCCGCTGGCCCCCGCTTCGTAGCAGCTATAAATGCTTCGCGACCTCGTGCGGATGCCAGATCGCCGAGGCCAAGCTCTACTTCGAATAAAACACGGCCAATGGGAATCGTTTCAACTCCTTGAGCGGCAATGCGTCGATTCCGGCCTTAAGGGTCATTCCGGTGAAAACCTCGTGCATCGCGGGAATCGTCTCGTGAATGACCAGTTCCGTCTCTTTCCAGTTAAAGTCACTGTTCGCCTCGCCGAGTCGCGTTGTATAACGTGGCACGATCACGAGGATTTTCTTCGAATTCAGTTCCCGCGAAAACGCGACACAACAATCCGCCAGTTCGCCTGCTGCATAAATCGAAGAATAGTTGCCTGCTCGGAAGAGTTCCGGCATCTGTCGCCGCAACTGCAGTAAGCGAGCAGTGACAAACATCTTGATGCGTCCGTCTTGCCAGGACGAGAAAAGCTTGTCGGCCGATGCGGTTTCAATCTCGGAAAGCAGCTGTTGCCGATGTGAGTAATCGACTGGGCGACGATTGTCAGGATCTACCAGACTAAAGTCCCAGAGCTCCGTCCCTTGGTAAAAGTCTGGAACTCCTGGCACAGTGAGCTTCAGAACAAGCTGGCTCAAGGAATTCAACGCGCCATGCCATGCGACCTTGGTCGCCGCCGAATCCAGTTTGGCCAAAAACCCATGTTTCGAGTCTAACGTTTTCGCAACAAACTGAGTTGCCGCGTTTTCCCAGCTCTCGTTTGGCTGAATCCAGCTGCTATTGACCTTGGCCTCCTTGATCGCTTTCAGCATGTATTGCTGTATCCGCTCGATGTAGTCGGCGTTGACCGCATCAAGCGAGAAAGGGTAGGTGCCCAATACCGTTTGATAGAAGAGGTACTCTTCGTTGGCGCTGGGAGCTTGTTCGCCGTCGACATCTGTTTTGCACTCACTATTAGTCTTCCGCCAATCGTCGATCCATTCACGCCATTGGTCGGGAATCTCACTCAGCACAGCGATACGGGCGCGTACATCCTCGCTCCGTTTTGTGTCGTGAGTCGTCGAAGCGAGAAGAGAATGTGGGGTCTCAGTCAGACGAGCGCGATTCTTTTGATGAAAGCGTTCGATGGTGATGCCGAATTGTCGTGGATTACTTCCTACTTCATTTAAAGCCACCAGCCGGTTAAAAATATAAGACGCAGTGTCTTCCAGCCCTTTTGCCATGATTGGTCCGGTGCATTGTTGGAATTTGAGAACGAACTCCAACTGAAGGCGACGCGCTTTCTCATTGAAATAACTGAACTTTTCCAGCAACAAGACATCGCGCAAGAAGTCAAAGATAGAAGCGTCTATCGCAGCGTTCCGCCGTTTAGCTGCTCGAACCGCCTTCAAGACAACCTGCCGGTCGCTCTCCGAGGCGCCTGAGTCCTCGCTTACGTAGCTTCGATAAACCGGGAAACAAGCGATTACTTCCCGCACCACAGTTCTGAGCGAGTCCAATGTGAAATCGCGGTGCAGTCGATCACGTTCGGCGAGCTCACTCAGCGCGAGTCCAAGCGATTCAATGTCACTGGCTAACGATACATCCATCACCAATTTCTTCTTCTCGTAAATCAGAGACTCGAGGTGAACGTATCGATCGATGTAATCGCGATAGATTCTTGAAAAGAGGCCTTCGTTGGCTGGATCTACTTGGAGCTGTGTCAGGTCCGAAGCGAATTCGTAACCGGTCGTACCAAAAATCGGCCAATCCGACCGAAGTTTTTCGTCTTCCGACAAGATCTTTTCGACAAGGAGATAGATCGCTTTCTCCGCGCTATCGCTGCCGTATATGGCCGCGCATCGCTCTTGAAGCGTCATTAGATATTGTTTCGGATTTCGCAAGCCATCCACGTGGTCAATGCGAATGCCAGTAACGCTTCCTTGTTTTACCAACCCTAGCACGAGGCGATGAATTGTGTCGAACACGACTGGATTGTCGACACGGATTGCTGCCAGCTCGTTAATGTCGAAAAAACGCCGGTAATTGATCTCTTCTGCAGCGACTCTCCAATAGCTCAGCCGGTAGGTCTGGGCAGAGAGCAGCTCGTCCAGACGATCGAATGACGGCGGATCTCCAACCCGACCTTCAAGCTGTTTCATCGCGCGTTCAATCGCATCCTTAACCTGAGGGAAATCAACGCACAGTCTTGCTATTCTTCGCTTGGCCGCCTCCTTCTCTCGCGAGCGTTCTCTTACTTTCTCCTCCTCCGTTTCCGTGCGCTGCGGAAGGTACTCAAGAGCAGTCAAGATACTCTCGAGGTCCATATACATCTCTTCGTCCGAATATCTGCTCAGTTTTTGCAGAGTGGCGCGCAAAATGATGTGGTATGTCCGAGGGTTCAACGGCAACACCCAGTTGAAGTAGGTGACGTAGAACGCACCCTCTTCCATTCGGAGATGGAACTCTCCATTTTCCAGAACACGCCCATACTGATCTCCGAGGATCGGCAGTAAGACTTTGTTCCGAAGCTGCTCCTTGACCGGGTCCCAATCGATGTCGAAGAAGGGCGCGTAAGCCGAGCTTGGACCATTCTCGAGAACATCCATCCACCATTCATTGGTCGGATCGGTGATTCCCATGTGGTTTGGAACAAAGTCTGCGATTTGTCCCATGCCGCGCTCGTGAAGCGCCGCAACCATTGCATCGAATTCTTCCTGAGAACCAATGGCTGGATTCAATTCATTATGGTTAGTGACATCGTAGCCGTGAGTGCTCCCTGGCCGGGCGCGAAAAAAGGGCGAACTGTAAATGTCGCTGATCCCGAGTTTCTGCAGATAAGGCACGATGTCGGTTGCCTTACGAAACGTAAATTCACTATTGAATTGGAGCCGGTAGGTCGCGATCGGTATACGGGGGTGCGATGCCATTTTAGTAAATTCCAGGGCTTTGGTATTTCAAGCATTCTTCCATTCGATTGATCTAGCAAGGGGGATCGCGTTTACGCTTCGGGTGTGGCGGCAGTCTTTTGCCCTACAATACGCGGGAAAAAACGATCACCTCCGGTTGGTTCAATTGAAACCGTCGACTTTGCCAATCAAAATAGCCGGGGACCTCTCCGCCATAAATCGATTCGTTCGACGACATCACAAATTGCCAATTACAATCGGTGCCCGGCGTCAGTGCCTTCGCGTCCACAACGGTCTCCGACCGCACGAGCTGCGATAGAATCAGTATCTCCTCATTTGTGTAGCTGTACTTCAGGGCAATCGTCCACTCTGCTACCTGGGTCACCATCCAATGTTTTCTGTCTCGTTGTCGCAATCGACCCTTCCGAAATCGTAAAAAATCTTTGTATAACCGAAGGAGATTTGCGGCTCCGGCGTTCTCTAACTCGTGCCAAACCAGTTTCGATCTTTCGAAGCTCTCGATCGCTTGTGGATCTGGGATTTCATTTCTTTTCGCCGGATCACGAAACTCGGAAAAGTCGGCAAACTCTTTTCTGCGACCTTCGGTGACCCCTTTTCCAAGCTCATCGTAGTGATGGGTGAAATATAGAAAAGGACTGGAAGCGCCCCATTCCTGGCCCATAAAAAGCATCGGCGTATACGGGTCGAGCAACAGGAGCGCTGAAGCGGCCCGGTAACTTTCGGGCGAGATTATC
The DNA here is from genome assembly GCA_046727495.1 of bacterium. Taxonomy (GTDB): domain Bacteria; phylum Verrucomicrobiota; class Verrucomicrobiia; order Chthoniobacterales; family JAFAMB01; genus JBKPBY01. The sequence goes on from JBKPCS010000002.1 coordinate 4,041, forward strand.
TGATGCAAACGGTCGCCCCGAGCTCGGTTTCCGACTTGGTCGTGATTGGAAATGCAATGGACGAAACGTTGAGGAGCAATATCGCCACCCGGTGTCCCCCGCGGGATGCCATCCTTTTGCAGTTCACCAGTGAACAGCCACCCGACACGGAGTATTTTAAGCAATTCCTCCATGGTCCCCTTGAAGTAACCCATATACCCTTCATCCTCGTGAGTCATCTGAACTCGCACGACGTGATGGAAATCGTCAGCCCACACAGCGTCGCACCCATAGCCGCCTTGCTCTCTTGGCAAAACGATCTTCCTTTCGTTACGCGGATCCTCGCAGATTACGAATCCGCGGAGAGCCTGAACTTGTTCAGCGATTTCCTGAATCAGATGCTTTGGCGAGTCGTCCGGAATCGCCTGCGTCGCATCGAGCCGGAATCCATCGATGTGAAACTCTTTTATCCAATAGATCGGATTTTGACTGAAGAGGTCTCTAACTGGCCTTGAATCTGGTGAATCAAGATTAAAGGCATCGCCCCACGGTGTGTGGTGAGACGGATTGAAGTATCGAGCTGAGTACGCACCGAGGTAGTTCCCGTCGGGTCCAAGGTGATTGTAAACAACGTCCAGAATCACGGCCAGACCGGCTTGATGGGCCGCGTTTACCAATGTCCGAAGATCATCAGGCGTACCGTACGCCCGTGAGGGTGCATATAACGAAACGCCGTCATAGCCCCAGTTGCGATCTCCGGCGAAGTCGGCGATCGGCATGAGCTCAATTGCCGTCACGCCCAAATTCTTCAGATGGTCAAATCGCGGGATAATCGCGCGAAAAGATCCTTCCGGAGTAAACGTTCCGACCTGTAGTTCATAAATGACCAATTCCGAAACCGTTGGCGGCTTCCACGTTTGGTCAGTCCACTCGAACTGGTTGGGATCGATGACTTGCGATGGCCCGTGGACGCCCTGCGGCTGAAAGCGTGACGCAGGATCAGGCAGCAATTGGTCATCAATCCGGTACTTGTACAGAGTGTTCGCTCTTGCTTCGGCGTCGACAACGCTTGCATATCCCGAAGCGTCTCGTTCCAGCGGTAGTTCGCGGATTGGATTCCCTTCCGGATCCAGAATTGCGACGGACAAACTCTTTTTCCCTGTCACCCACGTTCGAAAAGAGACGCCATCAGCAGTGATTTCTGCCCCTTGCGAAAATGATCGATTCTTCATGGTTGGTGAATGTTTTGTAGCGTGCGGGCGGTTACGGTCTGGGCGTTTTCGCGACTTTCCATGGTGCAGCCTGCCCCGAACGAACCATGTACAAGGCGTCCATGGTCAACTTTCGCTCGGTGCGCTTGGTACCTTTGACGGGATCTTGCCTTCTCTGGTCGTCCAGGCTGCCTCGCGAGCGAGCGCCTCTTCGCCGGCCGACAGCCGTAGCAAAACAAGACTTCGTTCAATCAATTCAACTTCGTCTCCTGCCGCGGTTTCGGTTTTCGTCGCAACGAATCCCGACTCTTCTTTAGTGTCCAGGATCAATTCCCACCGAATCTCTTCGCGGCCTGGCAAAATAAAGGTCAGAGGTTCATGGTGCGCGTTACACAACAAAAGAAATGTATCGTCGTGGATAGGTACTCCCTGCGCGTCCCGTACGTCGATGGTCGAGCCGCTTACCAGCATACCGATGCATTTTGCAAAGCCAGCCTTCCAGGCTTCTTCGTTCATCTCCGCCCCGGCTGGGTCGAACCACATGATATCTTTGACATCGGAACCGCGAATTCGTCTTCCGAGAAAATATTTTGGACGTCTGAATACAGCATGTTCCTTGCGAAACTCGATCAGTCGCCGGGTGAAGTCGAAGAATGTTTTCACTTCTTTGTTCCAATTCCAATCGAACCAATTGAGCTCGTTGTCCTGACAGTAGGTATTGTTATTTCCTTTTTGCGTGCGACCGAACTCGTCACCGGCATTGATCATCGGTACTCCCAGCGACAGGAGGAGTGTCGCCATAAAATTGCGGCGTTGTCGTCGCCGCAACGCATTGATCGCCGAATCCTTTGTTTCACCTTCCGTCCCGCAGTTCCATGAATTATTACTGTTGTCGCCGTCTCGATTCTCTTCGCCGTTCGCTTCATTGTGTTTTTCGTTGTAGCTGACGAGATCGTTCAAAGTGAACCCATCGTGTGCAATGACAAAGTTGATGCTCGCGTAGGGGCGTTTCCCCTGGTGTTCGTAAAGGTCGGGGCTGCCGGTAATTCTGTATGCAAGCTCCCCCAGGGTGCCAGAGTCGCCTTTCCAGTAACGGCGGACGCAGTCACGATATTTTCCGTTCCACTCTGACCACGGCATCGGAAACCCTCCGACCATATAACCGCCTTCGCCGACATCCCAGGGTTCAGCGATCAGCTTGACCTTCGAAATAATCGGATCCTGCAGAACGATATCGAAGAAGCCGCTGTCCCGTAAGACTAAATGATCTTCGCGACCGAGGGTGGATGCGAGATCGAATCGGAATCCGTCGACCCGCATTTCCGTGACCCAGTAGCGCAAGCTATCCATGATCAACTGCAGCACGTATGGGTTGCGAGTATCGGGCGTGTTCCCGGTTCCTGTGTAATCCATGTAGAAGCGGCGGTCGTTCGCGACCAGGCGGTAATAAGACAAGTTGTCGATGCCTTTAAATGCGAGGGTCGGACCTAGATGGTTGCCTTCTGCGGTATGGTTGTAGACGACATCAAGAATCACTTCCAGACCGGCCCGATGCAGATCGCGAACCATCTCCTTGAACTCCACAACTTGAGCGCCGGTGACTCCTTTGCTCGCGTAACTGCTTTCGGGCGCAAAAAAACCGATTGAGTTGTATCCCCAATAGTTGGTTAGTCCTCTGTCCTGAAGAATACTGTCGTCGACATGTTCATGCACTGGTAGCAGCTCGATGCTGGTGACACCGAGTTTCTTGAAATACTTAATTGCCTCTGGCGAAGCCAAGCCTGCGTAAGTACCACGCAAAGGCTCTGGAACCTTATCCCAGAGCTTGCTGAAGCCCTTCACGTGCACCTCATAGATGACTGCTTCGTGAAGCGGGATGTTGGGTCGCTTCTCTCTCCCCCAGTCAAATGCAGTGTCTACCACAACGCATTTTGGCATTGACGCTGCACTGTCCTGAAAATCCCGTTGCAGGTCGCCGTCCGGACCCCCTAGCGGATAGCCGAACATTTCCGGTCCCCACTTTATCTTGCCGGCAATCGCTTTGGCGTAAGGATCAATTAGCATCTTGGATGCATTGAAGCGATGCCCGTTCTGCGGCTCATACCCGCCGTAAACGCGATAGCCGTAGAGCTGTCCCGGCCGTATCTCGGGTAAGAACAAGTGCCAGATATGGTTCGTTTTCTCTGTCATTCGGACACGAATGATTTCACGTTCTGCGTCCGGCTGATCGAACAAACAGAGGTCGACTCCGGTGGCGTTTTCAGAATACAAGGCGAAATTCACGCCATCGTTCATCCAGGTTGCGCCCAAAGGATAGGGGCTGCCTGTCCAAACCCGTACTTTGTTCATAGTTACCCTAAGGTAGCAGGATAATGGAGTATTCAAGGTTCCGGGTTCCGGGCTCCTGGTTTTGGGTTCTGGGAACACGATTTAGAACTGCTGTACTCTTGGAACTCGGAACTCGAAACTCGGAACCCGAAACTCGGAACCTTGAACTACATCGACTTTCTGGTAACGCAATGGTTCACTTCCAGACTATTCCTAAATCATGAATTTTCTTACCTGGATCGCTGTGACTTGGCTCGGGGAACGACATCGGTTCCTTGGTCTTGACTGGAACTATCTCGTTATCCTCGGTTTCGTCGGGCAGTTCGTTTTTGGCGCGCGATTCTTGATTCAATGGCTTGTATCCGAGAGAAAAAAGCGAAGCGTTGTACCGGTTTCCTTCTGGTACCTGAGTATACTAGGCGGAATATTGCTCGGGCTATATTTCGCTTTTCGACGCGACCCGGTTGGACTTGCCGGTCAGCTTTTCGGGACGTTTGTTTACGTAAGAAACCTCAGGATCATTCGCAAGAGCCGCCAGGCGTACGAGCGGAGTGAACCGGCTCCGGAGCCCTAGAATGCGTTTTCGGGTGCGCGCGAGATCCAGGAACTCGAACCGAAACGGAAGACTGAAAACCGAAAACCGATAACCGCGGGCCGAACGGCCGCTTGAGTCCTGGCCATCTTCGGTCCATTCTCTGCCATAAAGCATGAAGCGTGTCCTGATCATGTCTACGAGCGCTGGGACGGGCCACCTGAAGGCGGGCGAGGCGTTGACCAAGGCATTCGAAGCGAACCCTTACGTTGGCGAAGTCGTGCATAGCGACGCGTTACATTTCACTAATAAACTGTTTCGCGATTTCTATTCCAAGCTGTACACCCGATTGGTCCAAGATGCCCCAGAGTTCCTGGGATGGTGGTACAAGCAGAGTGATGAGCCGTGGAAAACCGATGGCATGCGGTTGATGCTCGATCGTCTCAACACCGGCCCGCTGGTAAAATTTATCCGGCAGTTCGATCCGCATATCACCGTCTGCACACACTTCATGCCCGCAGGCATCATCTCTCATTTGATTGCTAAGAAACTGCTGGATGCGCATTTGTCGATTGTCGTGACCGATCTCGATTTCCACGCGATGTGGTTGTCGCGGATGTTTCATCGATACTTTGTCGCGATTGAAGAAACGCGAGTCCATCTCGAGGAATTGGGTCTTCCCAAAGAGAGAATCACAGTCTCAGGCATTCCGATTGATCCTGAGTTTTCGATTCCGATCGATGTCGTTGCGATGCGACGCAGGTATCGCCTCCATCCGACTTCGCCAACCTTACTCTTGTCGGCGGGCGCCTTAGGCGTTGGACCGGCAGAGTTTGTAGTTCGTCGATTGAAGAATCTACGAAACCGGGCGCAAACGATTGTCGTGTGCGGGAGAAGCGGCGAGACGCGCAGACGCGTTGTCCAAGCGATTGGACAAGAAAACGAGAATTTCAAAGTGATCGGCTACACCGATCGAATGGCAGATTTCATGAGGATCTCTGACCTGTACATAGGTAAGCCTGGAGGCATGACCACCGCGGAAGCTCTGGCGGCTGGTTTACCGATGGTAATTGTGAGCCCGATTCCAGGCCAAGAGGAGAGGAACAGCGATCATCTGCTGGAGGACGGTGTAGCGGTGAAATGCAACGAGATGACGACAGTACCGTTCAAGATCGATCGCCTGCTCAGTAATCCGGACCGTTTGCGGATTATGAAACATAAGGCTCTTGCCTTGAGCAAGCCGGATGCGGCTCGCATCATAGTAGAAACGCTTGTGGCCGATAATCTGCCGCCGCTCGAAGTGACCGATCATCACGCGGAGGCAATGATATTAGCGGCTGCCAGGGAACGCGAAAAAGCTCGCTATGACTGATTTTCTGTGGGGTGTCGCGACCTCAGCTTATCAATCCGAAGGTGGATACAATGGCCCTGGTCAACCCCAGACGAATTGGGCGGTTGCCGAACGCCGTAAGGAAGTAGTGCCGAGCGGCGTCGCTGCCGATTTCTGGAATCGTTATGCCGAGGATTTTGCTCGGTGCCGCGAGATGGGTGTGAACACTTTTCGGCTGGGAATTGAGTGGAGCCGGGTTCAGCCGGTTTTTGCTGACGCGGAGGGACCGCCTCCTTCATTCGATCGCCAGGCTCTGGATCATTACACGGAGATGATCGCGGAGTGTCGGCGCAATGGTCTCGAACCGATTGTCACGCTGCATCACTTTGTGCATCCCTCCTGGCTGGGCACTGACCCTTGGCTTGACATTGGGATAGTCGACCATTTCTGCCGATACGTTCGTGAGACAATTACACACCTCAATCGCGGTTTAACTGACCGGCACGGCCTGGCGCCGGTGCGCTACTTCATCACGGTCAACGAACCGAACATGCTGGTGTTGAACACCTATTTCGGGAACCAGTTTCCGGGGCGTCACAAAAAAACTCATGGTTTGCGGACGCTCTTGGAAGTGTATCGCCACATATTGATCGCCCATGTCAGATCGTACAATCTCATCCATCGGCTGGCGGCAAAACATGGTTGGCCCGAGCCGATGGTGACATTCAATAACTACTGCAGCGATCTCTACTGGTCCGACAAGATTTTGCTGGATTTAGTTTCCGTCCGGGAACGGAATGTCAGCCTCAATGAATTGCGGGACTATGTCTACACCAAGATTCACGAGTTCGAACAGGCGTTTGAGCGAGCGCAGATCCCGCTGAAAAAGGATATCCCTTTCTTTTTCGGGGACGGGTTGAAACGATTCAGTAATTGGCTGGGATACAAAACATTTTTGCCTGAGTGCTTCGGATCTTTGATCGAAGAGCTTTATCGTTCGGAGCGTGACGTTGCGTTCGATTATCTGGGGCTTGACTATTATGACCCGTTCGCCGCGCATATGTTCCGGCTTCCGGTCTGGTGGGATCACGAATTTAAAAACAAATCGTTGCGAGCGTGGCTGATGAATACAGTGACGAGTAAGTGGTGGGATTGGCGGGTCCTACCGAAAGGGATGCATTTTTTTTGCGAGTACTACAGCAAGGATTTCAACGGGCGACCAGTGTTGATTGCGGAAAATGGAATGGCGCTTCGCCGGCGGACAGATAACAGGACAACACATCGGCGCGACCGAATGACTCGGAGCCAATTCCTCCATCTGCATCTTCGGGAGGTGATAAACATTATCCAATCGGAGATCCCGTTGATCGGCTATTTGCACTGGTCGCTTTTCGACAATTACGAGTGGGGATCGTTCACGCCGAGGTTTGGGCTTTACTCGATCGACTACGCGAAGGATACAAGCCTGCTGGAGGAAGACCATCTGGGTGATCGGCCTTCGGAAACCTACGCGTTGCTGATAGAAGCTGCGCGCCGGAAGACTGAAGTCGGGCTAGCCCATCGAATGGGGAGGGTCTTATAAGAAAGACGTCAACGCCGACAATGCCAACATTGCCAACAACGCCGGAAACGCCGAGAACGCCGTGATCGCCGGGAACTGAAAGGGCGTGCCGAATCGCGACCCTACCGATGATAGCCGGGTGTGTAGGCCGCCCAAATTAGATTGGCCTAAGTTCTCGGCGTTCCCAGCGATCCCGGCGTTGTTGGCATTGTCGGCGTTGGCAGCATCGGCCGCTAAAAAAATGCTTTGAACACCTGTGCGGCGAAAATCAGGCCAACCAATCCGAAGGCCAGGCTGACAAACCAGAATGAGCGACGCTTGATTAAAACTGAGATCGCGCCGACTGCAATTGCGATTTGGAAGAGAGTCACGCTGCGAGCGAGGATTTCGTGGATCCTTAGATCTTCTTTTGCTTCGGTTTGAAGCTCTTCCGCTTTTTTCTGGATCTCTTCTTTATCCTTCGAATATTCGGCGATCTTGTTTGTGTCTTCTTGAGAGACCGTTTTGCCGAGTGCGGCGAAAAGCTCTGTTTTGGTCAGTAGTTGTGCCTCTTTGATTCCCTTAGATTGGAAGTAGGTCCATTGGTCGGCGGATCGAATTTGGGCCACCATTGCCTCGTTTGCATATTCGCCGGCTTTTAAGGATGCGACTGCAGCGAAGCCGGCTAACAGGGCGGAACTCAGTGCCACGCCCAAAACCCAGCGTTGGCCGCTATGTTCAGCCTGGTGATGCATCTCTTCATGCAGATGCTCTGTCGGTACCTCTGGCTCTTCCATATGCGGTGCGGATTAGGTTTGCCGTCTACGGTCCGCCGTCTAGAGTCTAACTTTGGTGCCGCTATCAGGCACTGAAACCCTCCAAGTGTAAATCGCAAAATTTGCTTATGCTTTTCCGCTGCTGGACTCTAATTATCGCTCTGTGTCTTTCCGGCGGGCCTCTGGCAGCACAAACGAACCTGGACAGCCGGCAGCAAGTCGATCTAACACCGCGCGCGATTCGCCATATTCAGGAGCGCCATTGGCCGGACAGCCCTGCGCTGGAAGCAGGAAAATATGCTCCAGGAATTACAGTGGACGCATTACGCGAGCTGATTCAGCAAACCGTTGCAAACGGGCGGGTCCGGCAAAACACTAACGGTCGACCGGGCCAAATTTACGAACACGATTTCGGTCGTCCAATTGGGACAAGAATCAACGGCGGGCCAGCGACCCGGCTTCGAGTGGTTGTTAGTCCGCGCAACCAGGTGGTTACGGCGTTTCCATTTTAACCAGACAGGAGACCTACGTTATGCACCTCGATTATAAGTTAGTTGAAAATTGGAAGGCTGATGCAGCGTTGTTAGATGAAGATGAAACAACGTTTCGTTACCGGGCCGCGCCGGGCGATATTGTGCTGCGCGGACCCGAGGCGGACTTCAGCACTGAGTGGGGCTGGGTTCCGCTAGTCGATTTTGTTTTGGCTCTTCGCGATATCGTGGCGAAGCTCAGCAGAGGTGCACGCGAGACGAATTTTGAATTCACCGAGTCCGAGGCGACACTGCAATTTCTTAGAAAAGGCGAGGACGTGCACGTAACAGCTAGCTATGCGGCTGGGGAAATACTAACACCACTTTCGCACCTTCATGATTCAGTGCACCGCGTAGCTGGCAGACTCAAAAAGGAGCTTACCGCCAAACATCCGGCGCTGGCCAAACATAAATTGATTCAGGACCTGGAGTAGAGTGAATCAACCATCGCGTCCGGAATTGGCTGATGGCGCTTTAGGCGTTTTCTTATGTCCGTCCGCACTCTGAAACAGGCTCGCGCATTCGTCCTCCGAGTGAAGATTTGCGGGTTTTTTTCTACTCCCACTCTAGGCGTTCAATGTTTATGGGATGTCGTGGATCTGCCGCATCGAAAACCGGGAGAGAAAGGTTGGGGCCAGAAAGTGTTGCGATCTGGACCTGGAAAAATGAGTTACCTGCTGCCTACCCGGAAGAGATTTTCTACGGAAAAATCGCGGGCGGCCGCGCGGTCCTAATGAGTATCGAGTATTTGCGGGTGACTCACTACCCGAAACATCACCAACCGTTGAGCAAATGCACACCTTTAGCCCAGCGAATCTATCAAGTAATTCGATTCGATCCGATGACCACGGGAGCGTTGCGTGCGGAACTGGGTATGAAACAGCGTCCGGAACGGTCGAGATTCGATCGGGCGCTTCAGGAGCTTCAAACCACGCTCAATATCGCTCGTCGGAACAGCCTTGACGATGAGAACGACACCTGGGTGCCATTTAGCGAACAGTACCTGGATGTTGTGCGTAGGGAGCGTCCGGAAGGCGCGGAGTAGGGACGGGGCCGTCGTTGTGGAATTACACCAGATTTTCCCGATTCAATCCCGTTAACTCTTTGATTACGAATCGCCCATCTTTCCGGATAAGACGGCCGTCAAAATAGATTTCGCCGCCGCCGTAGTCCGGTCTCTGGATGCAGACTAAATCCCAATGTACCTGGCTTCGATTTCCGTTATCAGCGGTCTCATAAGCCTGGCCAGGGGTGAAGTGAAACGAACCGGCGATTTTCTCATCGAATAGAATATCTCGCATCGGTTGAAGCACGTGTGGATTGAATCCGATCGAGAACTCGCCGATGTATCGTGCGCCTTCGTCCGAATCGAGGATCTCGTTAATTCGTTGCGTGTTATTAGCGCTCGCTTCTACCACTTTGCCTTTGCTGAATGCCAGGCGAACGGAATCGAACGCTGTACCTTGATAAATCGAAGGCGCATTAAATTGAACATGCCCCTCCACAGAGTCGCGAACCGGGCAGGTAAAAACTTCGCCATCGGGAATGTTATGGTCCCCTCCACAGGCGATCGCAGGAATCCCTTTGATGCTGAATTGGAGATCAGTTCCTGGACCAGTGATGCGCACCGCATCCGTTTCTTCCATTAATGACTTCAGCGCGGCCATTCCCGGTTCCAGCTTCGAGTAGTCCATCGCGCAAACGGTGAAGAAGAAATCCTCGAAAGCCTCTGTACTCATCCCGGCCGATTGCGCCATAGCCGGGTGTGGCCAGCGCAAAACGACCCATTTTGTTTTGTTCACCCGATGATCGAGCACTGGCTTCAACAGTTTCGAGGCCAATTGCATCTTGGTGGAGTCAACATCCGAAAATTCAGTGATGTTGTGGCTTCCGCGGACGGCGATATAGGCGTCCATTCGTTCCATCCGTGCAAGCTCGTACTCGCACATCGTCTGATATTGAGGTTCCTCAGCGCCTCGCTGAAGCTCTCGGAGAATAACATTCGATTGGAGATTGACGAACGGATACGCGCCGCGAGCACGCGCACTTCGGATCAGTGCGACGACCACTTCCGATGGAACATCAAACGCGTCAATTAAAACACGTTCTCCCTTTTTGAGCTTGGTAGAATACCCGACTAAGACTTCTGCGAGATCATTAAAACGCGGATCAAACATGGAAAAAGAATTAACTCGTGTGTAGCAGCGCAGCAACAAGAGTTGGGCGGTGGTGGCGGGTGCTGTCGCGTCGCGATATCTTCCGCGGCACCCTCGATGACCAGGTAAAGCGCTGACTCCGCGGCTTTGCTGCAAAAGGCAACCTATGCGATACGGTAGACTTAAAGATGCTAAATAAGATCCTGCCAAGATCTGCGGCCAAGAATTTGCGCCAGGAATACGCTACCAAGAAGCTGGTTTTTACTAATGGCTGCTTTGATCTCCTGCATGTCGGGCATGTCCGGTATTTGGCATCCGCAAGGCGTTTGGGGGATCTCCTGGTGGTAGGATTAAATAGCGATGATTCGGTGCGCGAACTGAAAGGCCGGAATCGGCCGATTAATGTGCAAGGCGATCGTGCAGAGGTCCTGGCCGCACTGGAAGCGGTCGACCACGTGATCGTATTCGAAGAGAAGCGCGTAACAGAATTGTTGAAAGATCTGCGGCCGGATATTTACACAAAGGGTGGCGACTACACGCCTGAATCGCTCGATCCGGGGGAAAGACGCTTGCTTGAAGCGCTCGGAACGCGAATCGAGATCCTCCCGCTGGTTGAGGGGAAATCGACAACAAACCTGATTGGCGCGATAAAAGGAGATCCGAAATGAAACGTCTACTTCGACTCGGGGTTTTGGGATCTGGCAAAGGCTCAAACTTTCGGGCGATTATGGAGCAGATTACGAGTGGCCGGCTCGAGGCCGAAGTGCGGATCGTTATCTCAGATGTGGAAGATGCCGGAATTCTCAGCCTCGCCCGTGATTTCCAAATCCCTGCCCTTTATCTGCATCCTGGCCGGTTCCGGACAAAATTGGAACCTGAAGTGGAAGAAGATTTGGTAAGGCTTTTACGAGAGGCAGACGTTGAGGTCGTGGTTTTAGCCGGGTTTATGCGGATGGTAAAAGAACCGTTATTGACGGCTTTTCCGGACCGAATTATCAACATCCATCCGTCGCTGTTACCGAAGTACCCGGGTTTAGCGGCTTGGAGACAGGCATTGGAGGCGGGCGAGAAAGTCTCTGGATGTACAGTGCACCTGGTCGACAGCGGCATGGATACGGGCAAGATCCTTGCGCAAGCGACTGTTCCGATTCTTCCGGATGACACTCCAGAGCGATTGCACGCTCGAATTCAGCAGGCAGAGCACGCGTTATTGCCGACGGTCATTGCGACATTCAGTAAGAAACAACAGGATTAGAATCGGCCCAAATCGAGGACCGGAACGACCAGGGTTTAGGGAATGCGCGAAGCGTGTTCCCTCTTGCGTTTTTGCAGGTACTCTACCAATCTGTGGAGGATATGAAGAAAATCGAGGCGATCGTAAAGCCCTTTAAGATGGAAGACGTTAAGGAGGCGTTGACCGAAATAGGTATCGAAGGGATGACCGTTAGCGAAGTCAAAGGCTTTGGCCGCCAGAAAGGCCACACTGAAATCTATCGTGGTAGCGAGTACACAGTCGATTTTCTTCCGAAAGTGAAATTTGAGGTGGTTGTTCCAGACGATCGTGTGCAAAAGGCCGTAGAAACCATCGTGGAAGCTGCGCGAACCGGGAAGATAGGGGACGGGAAAGTGTTTGTCTTGCCGATCGACGAAGCGATACGAATTCGAACAGAAGAACGAGGTGAAGCGGCCATTTAATGGTTTCGGGTTCTGAGTTCCGAGTTCCGGGTTCCGGGATTGGTGCTGTGGCCGGCAGTCCTGGAAGGCGAAACCCGGAACGCGGAACCCAGACTGATGGAATCCAATAACGTCGTACCCGATCTCCAATCCTCCGTGCTGTGCGAGGATGTGCGCCAGGAGGTCAACGGCATGCAGAGCCTCATCGGGGTGATTGATGGGGTGCCGGCGCGAACCCTCCCGGTCGGACTTTTGAAGCTTTGTGTTTGGACTGGCTGGGCAGCGGGATCGGCAAGTTCCGCCAACATTCCCGAATTCTCGGCGTAGACGAAGCCGAGGTTGTTGCGGAATCGCACATTGATTTCGAATTGAAAGAGCTCGAAGGGCACGTGACCAACGTCAATCTTTATACCGGCGTGCAGTTTCAACAGTTCGGCGTCTATCATGTCGAGATCCTGCTGGATGACGAGCTGGTGATTCGTTATCCATTGCCGGTGGTGAAGGTATGAGAACATTTGCGACTAACTCCCCATGAACACGAACATCGAATCGCATTTGACGGAAAATCGGAAGTTTAAGCCGCGAAAATCTTTTTCAAAACACGCGCATATTTCCAGCTTCGAGCGCTACGAAAAGCTTTATCGCAAATCAATAAAGGACCCCAAGCGATTCTGGGCGAAGCAGGCGTCGGACCTGCTAGTCTGGCATAAGAAATGGAAAAAGGTTCTCGAATGGAAAGAGCCATTTGCCAAGTGGTTTATCGGGGGCCAACTGAACGCCTCGGAAAACTGTCTTGATCGGCATCTATCTGGAGCTCGAAAACACAAAGCGGCTTTGATCTGGGAGTCCGAGCCGGGAGAGCGGAAAACGCTCACCTATCAACAACTCCATCGAGAGGTGTGCAAGTTTGCGAATGTGCTCAAACGGAACGGAATCCGAAAAGGCGATCGAGTGATCATCTACATGCCAATGTGCCCTGAGGCAGCAATCGCGATGCTTGCTTGAGCTAGGATTGGAGCGATCCATTCGGTGATCTTTGGCGGATTCAGTTCAGAAGCGATCAAAGATCGGATTAACGATAGTCAGGCGAGACTGGTGGTTACGGCCGATGGCGGTTATCGGCGCGGTGCGATCATCTCGCTGAAAAAGAACGTTGATGATGCGCTAGCTGAAGGTGACCAAATTGAGCGGGTAATTGTGTTCCGCCGAGGCGGCAACGAAGTCCAGTTCAAAGAAGGCCGAGATGTTTGGTGGCACGAAGAGATGCGGCAGGTCGACCAGGATTGTCCGCCGGTTTCGATGGATGCGGAGGATCCTCTTTACATCCTTTACACCAGCGGTTCGACGGGCAAACCCAAGGGAATTCTTCACACCACTGGCGGTTACCTTTTGGGCGTGACCGCGACGATGAAATATGTCTTCGATCTGCGCAGTGATGACGTTTTCTGGTGCAGCGCCGATATCGGCTGGGTGACCGGACACAGTTATGTGGTATACGGCCCGCTGAGCAATGGGGCGACTGTGCTGATGTATGAAGGCGCTCCCAATTGGCCTGAACCGGATCGGTTCTGGCAGCTGATCCAGGAACATCAAGTTACGATTTTTTATACGGCTCCGACCGCGATCCGAGCCTTTATTCGTTGGGGAAATGAGTACCCCAAACGCCATGATCTCTCCAGCCTGCGTTTGCTTGGTACAGTGGGAGAACCGATCAATCCGGAAGCTTGGAGGTGGTACCAATCGGTCATCGGCGGCGGACGATGCCCAATTGTAGACACTTGGTGGCAGACCGAGACCGGAGCGATCATGATTACACCTTTGCCTGGAGCCATCCCGACAAAGCCTGGGAGTGCGACGCTTCCATTCTTTGGGGTAGATGCTGCAGTCGTGGACGATCAAGGTAACGAGGTTCCACCGAATACCGGAGGCAAATTAGTGATCCGGAAACCCTGGCCTTCGATGCTTCGAACTATTTGGGGTGATAAACAGCGTTACAAGAAGCAGTACTGGAGCGATATCAAAGGCTTCTATGTTACGGGCGATGGTGCCCGCCGGGACAAAGACGGCTATTTCTGGATCGTCGGTCGCATTGATGACGTTTTGAACGTGGCCGGCCACCGGCTCGGTACTTCAGAAATTGAAAGTGCTCTGATCAGCCACTCGGCAGTCGCAGAGTCCGCGGTTGTCGGGCGTCCGGACGAAATGAAAGGGCAATCGGTAGTCGCTTTTGTCACACTTAAGAGTGGACAGAATCCGAATCCGGAGTTGAGGGATGAGCTGAGGCATCATGTTGGCACAGTTATCGGCTCCATTGCCAAGCCGGATGATATTCGATTTGCCGACGCGCTACCGAAGACGCGCAGTGGTAAGATCATGCGCCGGCTTTTGAAAGAGTTAGCCAGCCGCGGCCAAGTGACCGGCGATACCACGACGTTGGAGGATCTTAGCGTCCTGGCGAAGCTCAAGGAGTCAGAAGAATAGCGCGACAGGTGGGCGATGTAAGGGTCGATGCGGATCGCAATAGGAGCCGCGACAACAAAGCTCAGCCAGGGGTGATCCCGCCTTGGCGCGAGAACCCCTGGTAATCGGAACCAAAATGGGCAGGCCCTGAAAGGCCTGTAGAGAGGGGGCATGCAACGCGCAAATCGACCCCCGGCCCCGAGCCATCCTTACAGGACGGCCATTCCAAATTGACGTACGGGGGGCATCCTACAAATTCGGCTTCGCTCTATGCCAATCGGTACTTTGTTCGTAGGCGTAGGCCATCCGAAGCACTGTCGCTTCGTCGAGTTCTTTTCCGAGGATTTGGAGGCCAATCGGTAGCTGTTTCCCTTCTTCCTCAGCGAATCCGCAGGGGATACTTACTCCACAGATGCCGGCCATGTTGGCGGCGAGCGTGAAAATGTCCGCCAGATACATACTCAGAGGATCGTCAACCCGGGCCCCGAGTTTGAATGCAGGCGTTGGTGAGGTTGGACAAATGACAGCGTCGACTTTCTCGAACGCATCGGCGAAGTCTTGGCGAATCAGTGTTCGTACCTTCTGTGCGCGTAGATAGTACGCATCGTAATAGCCCGAACTCAAGACGTAGGTGCCGAGAATAATTCTGCGCTTAACTTCTTGACCAAACCCTTGCTCGCGAGTCTTTCCGTAGTGGTCTAGAAGATCGCGAGGAGCCTCGGCGCGGAAACCGTAGCGGACGCCGTCAAATCTAGCCAGGTTTGCCGAAGCCTCGGCCGGCGCAATGATGTAGTAAGTGCTAAGAGCGTGTTCAGTGTGGGGCAGCGAGATCTCGAGGACTTCAGCTCCAAGCTCGCTGAAATTGTCAACTGCCCTACGGATTGCTTTTTCTACCTGTGGGTCGAGCCCCTCAATAAAATACTCTTTGGGAAGTCCGAGTTTCATACCGCGGACGCCCTTCTTTAGCGCTTCGGTAAAATCTGGAACAGGTTGATTCAGCGAGGTTGAATCGCAGGGATCCGCCCCGGAAATGATGTTCATCAAAAGCGCCGCATCTTCGACATCTTTTGTGAGTGGGCCGATTTGATCCAATGAGCTGGCAAACGCCACCAAACCATACCGTGAAACCCGGCCATACGTCGGTTTGACCCCTACACATCCACAGAGAGCTGCTGGTTGGCGTATCGAGCCGCCTGTATCAGAACCGAGGGCGGCAAACGCCTCGTCTGCTGCAACAATCGCGGCTGAACCTCCGCTCGAGCCGCCTGGCGTCCGGGTTGTATCCCATGGGTTCTTGCTTGGACCATAAGCTGAGTTCTCTGTAGAAGAACCCATCGCAAACTCGTCCATGTTAACGCGGCCAAACGGGATGGCTCCCCCAGCACGCAACTTGGTGATAACTGTCGCATCGTATGGCGCTACGTATCCTTCCAGGATTTTGGAGCCGCAGCTGCACGGGTGTCCCTGGACGCTAATAACATCCTTGATCCCGATCGGGATCCCGCCAAGCGGGAGGGATAGATCTGCGGATTCTGCGTCCTTGAGAGCCCGATCCAGATCGTAAGAAAGGTACCCGTGGATCATCGGATCTATTTTTGCGATCCGATCAGCGAGAGCTTGGAGAATTTCCCGGGGCGAAATTTTCTTGGAACGCAGCAAAGCGCGCGCTTCATGCACAGTTCCGCTCGTGATATCCATAGACTATTCGACCACCTTGGTAACAACAAACAATCCGTGCGCCTGGCGCGGCGCATTCGAGAGAGCTACTTCGCGATCCAGACTCGCACCTACTTCGTCCTTTCGAAACACGTTATAGATCGGAAAACTGTGCGCCATGGGCTCAACGTTCGACACATCGACTTGGTTCAATCTCTCTACGTGCTCTAGAACGTGACCTAATTGCGACTGGAATTTCTCGATCTCATCTGGGGTCAATTTGATGCGAGCCAGGTCGGCGAGATACCCAACATTAAAATCTGTAGCGCTCATTAGCGGGTTCGGTTCCGGGTTCCGTATGCCCCGGTGAAGGCGAAAACCGTAGACTTAAAATCTGAAACCGTAAACCGTAAACTCAGACGTGCGGGACGCCCGAACCCGGAACCCCTACAGGTGGTTGAACATACGAATAATCAGGAAAACGACCACCGCTGCTAGCGCGAGAACTGCGAGACTTGAAATCAACAAACGCATCCGCGCCTGCCGTCTCTGCGCGCGTCGCGGGCGATGGGGGCGCTCGGAAAAAAGGTCTTCCGTGTGCCGGCTATCTTGCAGGATATCGGGCGAATCGAACGGACTACGCCGGCTTGAAGCGCGGGCGATCCTTTCGGCACGCTGGCGCTCCAATTCAGCTTTTGCTGCCTGGGGAGCTTCTTCGATTTTGCGCTGTAGCTCGTCCATCTGGCGGCGCAGTTCTTCTTCCTGTCTGGCCAGTTCGCTTTTTCGCGCCGAAAGAGGAGAATCGCTAAATCGTCTACGTGCCATTTGCTACCGCCGGACAGGAGACTACCTACGTGCGCATAAAGGCTAGCACCAAAATCGCGATCAGTCCCAAAATTAACAGAGGCAGAGTAAAAGCGAGTCCGCGTTTCAGCCAGACGCCAAAAGAGGCATCGTCGCCGGAGGAGTTGTAGCCTAGTTCCAGTGAAGCGTTGGGGTCGATTAATTCTGAATCCGATTCGGCGTTAATCTTGGAGAGCGATTTCGAATACTCCGCGCGCGCGTCATCCACCGAGCTTAGCGCTTTGCTCAGCTCTTTGTGGAGATCCGCGTTGCCCCAGCTCTTGGGATTGATTCTTTCCAAAGTGTCCAGGTGCTGGGCGAAAGCGCTATGCGTGCCGCGCAGCTGCTCAACACGTTTTTCCGTCTCATACGTTTGACGTTCGATCACCACCAGAGATCGACTCAGTTTGTCGATCATGTCGGATCGCCCTTTTTCCAGTTCTTCCTGTTTCCTGCTGAGTTCCTCCAACTCGCGCTTTTGTTTCTCCAGATGCTCCTGCTGGCGCTTGAGGTTTAACAGTTGTTCCTGCGCACGCTGGACCTGGGAATCGAGCATTTCGGGTGATGGCGGTTGTCCATCCGGCAGGTCTAGGAAGGGTTCTTTAGTACTCTCCGGCATGAATCATCCATTCTCAGGAAAACCAACTTCGCCGCAATGAAAAAGTGCTCGTGCTGGCGCGAGTGTTGGAAAAACCAGTTCTTAAGCGAAACACAGCTAGCACTATCAAGTAGCATTATCACTAACGCCAACACCAGCACTATTCGTTATCTTCCCGGCAGGACCTGTAACAAGAAACCCTTAAGGTACTCAGTCTCAGGAATCTGCGGGAGGATTGGATGATCGAGCGCTTGGGAGAGGTAGCTCACAATCCTGACGCTTCTTTTGGCGTCGACACTGGCGTCCACGATCACCTCGAGAAGCATCTCTCGAGAGACATGATGGGAACAGGAGAATGTCGCCAACATTCCATCTGGCGCCAGCAGCTGCAGCGCGCGGAGATGGATTTCCTTGTAGCCGCGCCGAGCGCTACCCAATGATTCCCTTGACTTTGTGAATGATGGAGGATCGAGGATGATGAGATCGTATTGAGCTTGTTTCCTGATCTCCTCGCTCAAAAAATCGAAGACATTCCTCGCAGCGGTCGTGATATTGACATCGTTAAGTCGAGCGTTCTGATCGATCAGACGCACGAGATCGGCGTTAATCTCGACCGCTGTGACCGCGCTTGCACCCCTGCGCGCGCAAGCGATCGCAAATGCGCCCTGGTTGGAAAAGCAGTCGAGCACTCGCCGTCCATCTGAGACTCCAGCCACGATTCGATAGTTCTCCAGTTGATCCAGATAAAAGCCGGTCTTTTGGCCAGTCAAAAGGTCGACGCAGAATCGCATCCCGGCGGCATCAATCTCAATTCGAGGAGAATTTTCGCCGGCGGCAATTCCAGTTTGAAGATCCAATCCTTCCGCTCTGCGGATCGGGGCATCATTTCGCTCGATGATCGAGGCTGGCTTCAACAGTTGTTCAAGTGCTTCGAGAATCAGGACCTTGCGCTGATCCATCGCCAGCGTGAGCGTTTGCAGAACCAATCTTGATCCGTACCGATCGACGATCAAACCAGGTAAACCATCGCTCTCGCTCCAGACAATCCGGCCCGGATTATGATACGCCCCGAGCTTCTCCCTGGACTGAATAGCCTGGTTGATCCGCCGCATGAAGAAGTCCAGATCTAACTCCTGGCGGCGTCTTGAAAACCGTCTCGCCACAATTTGAGATTTCGGATTATAAATTGCCGATCCCAGTAATCTGTCCCGGCCATCCTTGAGCGAGATGACGTCTCCCGGCGCCGGGTCTCCGAATGTTTTCAGTACCTCGGTTCCGTAAACCCAATCATGCCCGTGAAAGATCCGAGCTCGCGGTTTGACGATGATGCCCGCCATGCAGGGACGATTGAATGAACCGAGAGAGGCGTCAACGCCAGCGAGTGCTAGTGTTGGTGTTAGTGTTAGGAACGGCCGTCAACGGGATAACAGAGGAGACGGGCTTGAGAGGTGAGAGGCGAACGGTGAGAAGTGAGAGGTGAACGACCAGCTGCCAGCGCTCGGGCAACGCTGATCGCTGCTAACACTAACACTTGCACTCGCTAGATCCTAGGAGTACAGGAACTCGTCGACTTGTTCAGGGCTCCGGAATGATGTTGCCGCAACATCCTGTTCGGGATACTCGAAAATCTTTCCTTCGTAGTTTCGAATCACGATCTTTTCGTGGTCGTGATATAGAATGTAACCTGGGTTGATCGGTACCTTACCACCGCCGCCCGGGGCATCGATGACGTACTGAGGCACGGCGTACCCGGTTGTATGCCCGCGCAGTCCTTCGATGATTTCAATTCCTTTTGCGACCGAAGCGCGAAGATGCTCTGAGCCCTGGATCAAATCGCATTGGTACAAATAGTAGGGCCGCACGCGGCACATCACGAGCTTGTGTACCAGGGCTTTCATCACCTCGAGGTCGTCATTCACACCCTTCAGCAGCACGCTCTGGTTGCCTAGCGGGATCCCATGGTTTGCCAATCGCTCGAGTCCGGCGCGCACTTCGGTTGTCAGTTCCCGAGGATGGTTGGCATGGATGCTCATCCAAAGCGGATGAAACTCCTGAAGCATCTGGCAGAGTTCCGGCGTAATTCTTTGGGGAAGAAAGATCGGAACCCTGGTCCCGATTCGGAGAAACTCGATGTGCGGAATCGACCGCAAGCGGCGTAGGATGCCTCGAAGTTTTTCATCCGAGAACAGAAGTGCGTCGCCTCCGGATAAAAGTACATCTCGCACCTCGGTATGAGTCTCGAGATAGCGATAAATTTCTTCGAAATTGGTGTGGAGCTCCTGCTCGCCCACACCACTAACGACACGGCTCCGGGTGCAGTAACGGCAATAAGCAGCGCACCGATCCGTCACCAGAAACAAAACGCGATCCGGGTATCGATGCACAAGGCCTGGAACCGGCATGTGCGAGTCTTCCCCGCACGGATCGCTCATCTCGATCGGCGAACGGACAGTTTCTTCGATTCGAGGAACAACCTGGCGCCGGATTGGGCAATCAGGATCATGGGGATCGATGAGGTTAAAAAAGTGCGGTGTGATGCCAAGGGCGAGCTTATTGCCAGAGAGCAATACACCGGCCCGTTCTTCTCGGGTGAGCGTGATCTTGTTTTCGAGCTGTTCGAGCGTAGTGACCCGATTTTTGAGCTGCCACTTCCAATCGTTCCAAGAGTCCGCTGGAACATCGGGCCAAAAGCCTTGGCCAAAAGAAACAAACCGCTTGTCAGCGGTTTCGGCTAAACTGTGCATGTTGGTTGACTAGTTGGTAAACACTAAGGGCGAGTACTGGATTGTCAATTATTCGGCCATGTCACTGGCTTGCGGATCTGTTGGAGGCGATCAAATGACTGACCCAGCGATCGAGCGACCAGGCGCCGGCACCTCGGACCATTAGCGCGAGGACGATAGCGAGGACCAGCAAATGGAACTCAATTCCCTCTCCGCTCTGTTTTCCCAACCAATTCATGAGAAAGCCGTTCTGCAGGTGGATCATCAGGGTGGCGACGACCATCACGCACCCGATACCGAGGGCCGCGATCCGCGAGAGGAATCCGACGATGAGTCCAATAGAGCCGAGAAACTCCGCGCCGATTGCAAGTATTGCGAAGAAAAAGGGAATACCCATCTCCCTGAATGTCTCAACTGTTGCATTGAACCCCGGTCCGTCGAACCAACCGAGAGCCTTCTGTGAACCATGCACGAAGAAAATGATCCCGACTACCAGGCGAAGAACAAATAGGGTCAGATCATGCGGGCTGCGAAAGACATGGGTGAACGTAGACGGGGGGCGCTGATTCTTGTGCATAGGTGTTCGTGGCGGGACGGTATCAAGCATTCCTTTGAGCGGGCCATTTGCAAGTATCGGTTCCGCTTTGTCCGGTTCCGGGCTCCGAGTTTCGGGTTCCTGGGCCGATAGACGGTGGTAGACGTCGCGGCCAGGCAGAACAGCGTGCGGATTCTCCGAGGAGCACGGAACCCGAATGTCGAAACCCGCAACCAAATCTCTTGCCGGTTGGCGGACTGCTGTCACATTGCTGTCGTAAAGCCATTGGCGGCGTCTAGAAACGAGCCGCCGTCACTATGAGTTCATTTGATCGTATCTCTGCCGTCCTGATCTGTGGATTTGTTTCGATCCTGCCAGTGCGTCTCTCAGCCGAAAGCGCTGCGCCGAATAGCTCAAGGGATATCGTCCACGCACTCAATGACGCGTATACCGCCGTTTACGAGAAGGTGGCGCCAACGGTTGTCGTGATCGATGTCGAAAAGGAGGGCAAGCTTGGAACAGATACAAATCCGATGCCGGGATTCGATTTCTTCTTCCGTGGCCCGAAAGGAGAGAGCGAGCAACCTGATCAGAGCGAAGGCTCAGGCTTTGTGATTCGGCCCGATGGCTACATCATCACAAACAATCACGTCATCGATGGCGCTGACAAAATCAACGTGAAGCTGAAAGATGGGCGAACCCTCGAGGCGAAGCTAGTCGGAACGGATGACAGAACGGATATCGCGGTACTAAAGGTCGAAGAAAAGAACTTGCCGACCGTGGAATTTGCCAACAGCGACCAAGTGAAGGTTGGACAGTTGGTCTGCGCAATCGGTACACCATACAAATTTGCCTACACCTTTACGACCGGAGTAGTTAGCGCCAAGGGCAGGAACGATCTGCTGGCGGACAAATACGAAGACTACATTCAAACGGATGCGTCGATCAATCCCGGAAACAGCGGAGGCCCGCTCTGCGATATCGACGGTCGGGTAATTGGCGTAAACACTCTGATTCACGGCTTGAATCGCGGTCTTGGGTTCGCGATTTCAAGTAACATGGCAAAACAGGTCAGCGATGAGCTGATCAGCGCAGGCAAGATCATTCGCCCTTGGCTTGGCATCATGATTGAAAGCTTGAACGACCAGAACCGAAGCGATCTGTTCAAAGGGATCGAAAAAGGTGTCGTGGTACGAACTATCCAGGCTGACACCCCTGCGGCAAAGAGCGACTTGCGGCCGGCAGATGTCATCACCGATGTCGATGGTGTTGCGGTCACATCGGCCCGGGAATTGCAGAACGAGGTCCTGAAAAAGAAAATCGGTTCGGCAGTCACGTTAGGCGTGTGGCGTAGCGGGAAGAAAATAAGTGTTGCGATCCGAACCGAGGCCTCGCCAACGGAACCGAATCGCGTCGCTTCAAATGTTCCTCCCAAGCCTGAGGGTGAGGCGAACAATCAAAACTTCGGGTTGCAGGTTCAAGATATAACTCCTCAGCTCAAGCAGGAGCTCGAACTCAAAGCGGATTCTGGTGTTGTGATTACCGACATCGTGCCGAACAGTCCGGCGGCGGTTGCGGACGTTAAGGCAGGCGATGTCATAACAGAAGTGGACCGGACGCCGGTCAATAACACTGAAGCCTTTCAAAAAGCATTGGCCAGCCAGAAAGGAAAATCGAATCTCCTTCTGTTGCTGGATCGCAAGGGGATCAAAACCTACTCGATCGTCAAAGCCAAGTGAGACGGACCAGCGAAATCGGCCGGTCCCAGCGACTGCGGATCATTCACGCCATCAAGAAAAGTCAGGGGTTATCGGTCAACGAATTGGCCAAGCGATTGAGCCTCAGTTACATGGGCGTGAAACAGCATTGTGAAGAGCTGGAACGCCAGGGTTATGTCGATACCTGGCGCCGGCCCAAGCCAATTGGTCGTCCGGAGATGACATATCGACTCACGCCTAAAGCGCAGAGCTTTTTTCCGGCTACCAGCAACGCTGCGACAATCGAGATTCTTCGAGCGGCAAACCGTCTTTATGGTCCTACGGCCGCAGAAAAGCTTCTCTACGCACTGTTCGCCGCGAAGGCGGAGGAGTACATGCGCAAGCTGCGCGGCCAGACCGTTCTGGAGCTTACGGAGATGTTGGCAAAAATTCGCGACGAGGAAGGATATCTATCGGCGGTCGAGAACTCGGATTCATTGATTCTGGTCGAATACCACTCCCCGATTTTTGATCTCCTCCAAGAGTTCCCGCTGGTTCGCCGCCTAGAGCGCGAAATGCTGGAAAAGGTCCTAGGCGCGCCGATCGAGCGAGACGAACAAACGGCTTCTGGACTTTACCGCTGCCGCTTTGTGCTCCGTGTATAGATCCGATTCGCTATTGGTCCTATTGGTCCGATGCGTCGCAGGGGGCGTATAAGACCAATACGTCAATAGGGCGACTTGGCATTTTCGCAACTGGCGCTTGCAGATGCGAGGCGGCCTGCTACATTCCACGCTCCCTATGCCGAAACCGATTGCGAGACGCAAAACGAAAAAGTCGGTGGCTAAACGCTTTAAAGTCACTGGATCAGGCAAAGTGTTGCGCGCCCAAGCTGGTCGCCGGCACCTGCTTGCTTCAAAGAGTGCAAAGCGGAAGCGGCAACTCGCTAAGGTTGCAGTTGTCGATGCTACCGACGAAAATCGGATTAAAGAAAACTTACCGTTCCGCTGAGGAACGGTGAATCGTTCTTCTCCTGCCCGAAGCTGGTTCTCTGGACGCGAACCTCGAATTTTCGAGGATCTGCCCTGAGCACCCGTAAAGGGATGATGCGACAGGTGAGGTCGAAGAACGAAAAATGAAACAACAACCTGTGCGATGAGGGTCCGGCCCAGGCCGGATTGACGAGATAGATGCCTAGAGCGACAAACGCGCGCGCGAGTCGCGAGCGCCGTAAAAGAGTCTTGGAAAAAGCCAAAGGTTACCGGGGGCGGAGATCAAAGCTTTTTCGGTACGCTAAAGACGCGACGATGAAGGCCCAAACGTGGGCCTACCGCGACCGCAAAACGCGGAAACGCAATTTTCGCAGTCTCTGGATTCAGCGAATCAACGCTGCGTGCCGGCAATATGGCGCGACGTATAGCAGGTTCGTCGAAGGGATGGCTGCCGCCAAGATCGAAGTTGATCGCAAAGTCCTGGCCGATCTCGCTGTAACCGACGAAGCCGCATTTAAAGCGATTTTCGATAAAGCGATCGCAGCGCTGAATCAGAAGAAGGCGGCGTAAGATGGCTGTCGGAATGCGGCAGGCTGCCACGGGCCTGCCGCAGGCACTAGGTTGAGCTAAAGCTCAACCCTGCCGGCGCCGGCCATGCCGGGCGGCCTGGTTGCAACTGCACGTTTGACGCCGCTCCGCGAATAGGCTCGGTTTGGGCATCGATTTGAATGCTTCCCATGAACGAGGATCTTCAACAAATTCAGGATACGGCGTTGGCCGAGATCAATGAGACTTCGGATCGCATTCAGCTGGAAAATCTGAGGGTTAAGTTTCTTGGCAAAGCCGGGGCGATCTCGCGTTTAAGCGAGAATATGCGCAACCTGCCAAAAGAGCATCGGCCGCTTTTCGGCAAACGCTTGAACGAAGTTCGAGCCGCCGTCACCGGCGCCCTTGATACCCGGTTGGAGACATTGCAGGCACAAGGTGACGCACAGTCGTTAAGTGGATTGGATGAAACGCTGCCTGGGTTCCCGTACCG
>JBKPCS010000003.1:0-12863 GCA_046727495.1 bacterium
CGTGTGAAGATGAAAAAGCGGCATCGTTGAATACAGCAGCAACTCGGCCCAAAACGGTAATTGCTGGTCCCGGCGTCTTTCGAAAAGCGTTGTATACCAGTGACGCAACAACAGAAGACCGGCGGGCACTGCATATAAAAGACCGCGCTGCGTGACAAAGAGCGCAAGCGGAATCGATTTCCACGCAACGTCTGCCTGGTAATCTTGCCAGACAAACGTTTTGAAAAAGACGAACCCTGCGAGTCCGCCATTAAAGAGAAAACTGGCGACAGCAAAACTGCCGTTAAAAAGGAAAAGCGCCCGCAGAGTCAGCAGCGAACCGGCGAGCGCGACCAGGATGATGCCGAGGCGTGGCTCAATGCCGATGACCTTTAGCTCCGCATTAAAGAGGTTGAGTCCGATCGGGTAGCGGAGCTTATCGAATGCAAAGATTGGATTTTCCGGCCAGTAAGTTGGATTGCTCGCCAGGTAATTGATATGGGTAAGATGCAAACAGATATCCCCAAGATTGTTTGGCGAAAGCACCCGGATTTGATCGCCCCGCGCGAAAACCACCCACCCGAATTGGCGCACCGCAAAAGCCAGGAAAATGACAATCAGTAGAGCCCCCATCATCCAATGATGGTTAGAAGGTTCCAACCGGATTTGGCGGCGCTTCGTCATCACTAAAACGAGCGGTACCAAGAAACCAAGTCCCAGAGCGATTCCGCACGTCAGAGGCGTCAACTCGAAAACCGAATATCCGAGCAAAACTCCGATAAGCACTGAACAGGCGGTCCCGCTGAGAGCGACAAGCAAAGATTTCATTCTTTGGGTTTCGCTGGCTCGAAACGAGGTGTTTGCGGTGGCAGAATTCCGGCGAAAGTCTTCTGGCGGAAATAGCCGCGGCAGTCGCCGAGTCCCGGTCGTAGCCGGAAATCAATTACGTAGTAACTATCGCTAAGCTCTTTCTCGAGCTCCGGGGCGAGCGAAGTTTCCACCGCAATAAAGTCCGCCCCACTGAGGTCGTCTGGCCATTGCTCTTCGTTAGTGTAGTAACCCACGTTCTTGAAATCGCCGAGCTCCCACGGAATCGGGAATGAACTCGACAATAGGATCGTGCCATTCAAGTGCTTGGCATCTTTCGGTCCGTGTTTCGGCTCCTCCAGGACTGGGTCGACGAACTTGTAGAAATCGCGGAAAGTTTGCACATAAGCATACCTTTCTCCCTCGTCATCGAACCGAACAAAGTTCAACCGATAGTCCTTCACCGCGGAGTAACCCAGAAGAGAAATCGTTGCAACCACCGCCACCGACCAGTGGAGTCGTTCGCCCAACCAGTCGAGAGCACCTGCGGCGAGAAACATGAAAGGCCATAGCACTGAAATAATGCACCACGGTGTTTTGTACGGAATGACGCTGTAAACGAAGAGTACCAGCAAACCGTAGATAGAAAGAAAGCGGAACTCTCCCCGTTTGCTGAAGAGCATTGGGACCGATGCCAGTAGGCCGAGTAACGCGAACCACTCGTATTCAGTCATGAGGCTGACCCAGTACCAGTTCATTTTAAAGCTCGCGAACGAGTGCAGAAACGGGAGATGGGTCAAAATCCGTGGGAGTAATGGAAACAAATCGTAGTCGAATTTGCCGTGACCGTTTGCATCCACTCCTGTTTTCGTCCAGGGAAGAAGCGCTTCAAAAACACCAAAGAAGGCTTTGAGGTTGAGAAACGTGCCTGAGTAGAAAAAAAGGATTAGAAATATCGCAACCGCACTTGCGGCAAAGACGTGTCGTTTGGTCGCTGGATCTCCAATACGGACCTCCGGGCGCAAGAAATTGAGAGAACTCGCTTGGGTAGCCGAACGGCGCTGGTCGTCGCCGATGGTGTTTGAAGAAGTTTGCCACAGACTGAATCTATGCGGGCGAACCGGATGGAGAGATAGAAGTATGCCGATTGTGACCGCGGCAGCACCGATGTGGATGACGTACGTTTCTTTGGTCAGGATCATTCCCGCCGCACCTAGAATGATCGCCCAGATGTACCTCGGTTGACGACTATTCCAGATACCTAGAAAGCCCCAAAATGATATGACCATGAAAAGTATCAGCCATGATTCATGGATCGAATACCGGTTGTAGAAAATGAAACCGGGCGATAAAGCCATTCCCAGTGCGGCGAGATAAGCGATTGTTTTTCCGAAAAATCTCCGAAACAAACAGACCCAATAGATCGTGACAATGCTCACGAGTACGGTGGGCAGCCGAAGAGCCCACAGATTGCGCCCGAGCAATTTCAACGAGACAAACAAAACATAAAAATGAAGCGGGCCATGATAGTTCGTCGGGTCGTACGAGTAGTACCCATGCTTACCCATCTGATCGCAGAACCATCCGTTGATCCCTTCATCAAAATGCGGGGGTTTGATATCCAGGAACGCAAGGCGGACCACCGCCGCTACCAACAGGATCAGAGCTGGAAATAGAAGTTGACGTTTAACCATTCTGAGCCTTTAGGGAGGGGCGCAGATATATATGCGAAGACCGAGTCATGTCCAATTACAATCGGCCCTCTGTTTCGATCGTCATTCCTGCCTATAACGAAGCGAATCGATTACCTGATACTCTGCGCAAGCTAGAAGAACACTATTCTTCATCCAATCTTCCGGTGGAGATCATTATCTCTGTCGAACCGAGCACCGATGGAACCTTGGCGCTAGCTGAAGCAGCCACGAAATCGTTTCCGAACTTGATCGTTATCACGCATCAGGAAAAGCGGGGTAAAGGGTTCGCCGTTCGAAACGGTATGATGCAGGCGAGGGGACGGTTGATCTTTTTTACTGATGCAGATTTGAGTACCCCATTGGACGACCTGGATAGCAGCGTCGCTCTATTGCAGCGCGAGCCGGCGATCGATGTAATCGTCGGAAACCGCCAGCATCCAAATAGTGTGATCGTTCAGCGGCAAAGCGCTATGCGCGAATCGATGGGTAAGACTTTTAACTGGATCGTTCGGCTTCTAGCTGGGCTGTCGATCAGAGATACCCAGTGTGGCTTTAAAGGATTCCGAAGTCGTGCAGCCAAAGAAATCTTCGGCCGGCAGCGGCTGGATGGTTTCTCCTTTGATGTGGAGGTATTGCTCCTGGCCGAGTCAATGGGCTTTGTCGTGCGGGAAGTTCCTGTCCATTGGAAAAATTCGCCCGCTTCACATGTTCGAGTTGTGCAAGATAGCTTACGAATGCTGAAAGATGTCATCGGCATTCGCGGCCAGGTCAAACGCACGATGCACGAGTTCCCGCTTCGGTTAGCTCGAGGGTAGCAGGCGGACAAAGACTTTTTTGTCATCAAAGGTCGCCTGCAATCGGTAGTGCTCCTGGATGAACAGCATCGTTTCCGTTGCCCAGGAGGTGAATCGTGACGATTCAGTCCCATTTATTTTCCAGTTGTCGATCACGATCACAGCGGGTCGATATTTCTGGAGCCTCGCGATCTCAGCTTCATCCCAGTTGGGTGGACGGGTCAGATTGTCGATGTACAGAATATTTTGAAAAGTTCTGCGGCCGGTCATGAAGTTGACGCTGGGCAAATAAGGGTAGCAGGCCACGTAGTCGTTCGCCCGGCTGTTCTGAACGGTCACATTGTAGACTCCCTCGATGGCTTGGTACTCGGAGCCGTTCAGAAAAACATCAACGCCGTTCGCACCCTGGAAACGGATGTTGCGATGCTTGCGCAAAGCGATAGTTCCGCCATACGGACTGGGAAGTGTTGCCAGCGCGTAGGCGGCTCCGATCAAGGCCAGCGCTCCAGCAAACGCGTAAGCAATTCGCTTTCCGCCCAAAGAACTCCAAAGTAACCAGACCGCACAGGTCAGTGCCACCAGTCCGCCTTGCATGAACTCGATCAGGTGAGGCAGATCCGGCCGAAAAAAGAAAAATTGTGGGAAGGCCGTAAGCGCCCCGGCTAAAATAGTTGAGAACAGCACCCATCGCTCGGCGGAAAGCTTCTTGGCCAAGACAAACCAGATTCCCGCAAAAAGGAGCGCGCAGAAGAGCGCCGGCGTCGCGTATGTCAGGAACGCAAGCAGCCTTTTGTCTAGTTTGGGCGATTTCATGAAGATATCACGCAAGGGCCGGCGACTCAGGCGGCCTTGATACTTTTGGATATCGGATCTTGTACCCGGATTCGGGCTCGTTTCCGGATAAAGCGAACATCGGGTTGCAGACGGCGTTTTTGATCGAGTCAGGTCTGGCCGCTTGGCCGGTAACGCAAGCTTCACAATAGTCGCTGGGTAGTCTCGATACTGTTGGAGAAACTCCCCGAGGAAACCGCGCCGGGACGCGTCGTAAAGAAAAGGCAGATGAATCAAAACGACTCCAATTGCCAGGCTGAAAGCGATCAACAGATTCAGACGAATGCGGCGATCCAGTAGCCACAGATGCAGCACAACAACTACGCACCAGATGACGGTGAAAAACAGGCCGAGATCAATTCGAATTAGATAGCTGGTACCGAGCAGAACACCGCCAATGATAGCGGTGCGCAGTTTCTTTTGGCTCGTAAGGAAGAATGTCAGGGCAAAGAGGTTGGCGAGGACAAGAAACGGTATGTAACTCTTGTAATATTGGCCCGTTACCAGGATTACGAGAATCGCCTGCAACATGCTGAGCCATAAGGGCGCGTCCAGGCGCCTGAGCAGCAGAAATGCCAGAAGACCTGACGCGGTCGAGACAGCATAAAAGTAGGCTCGCATCAGCAGCAGATTGGTGCCGAAAGCCTTAAAAAGTGCGCTGATGGGATAAAACCATAAGACGTTGTAGCCGAGAGCGAGATCGACGAATGGTCTTTCACCATGCATCAGTCGCTGACTGATGACCGCCACGTTGCCCTCGTCAGCCAGGTTCAAGCCGTAGCGATAGATTAAGCTGTAGTAGATGAGCGCCACCAAAACGAGGACCAAACCCGCGATGAAATTGTTTCTCCCTCGATTTAGCGCATCCATCAAATCCTTTGCTGACAGGCCATGCCGTATCCTGGCCTCAATGTCAACGGCGTGCCGTCCGTTCAAGGGCGGAGATCCAGGCCATTGTTTTGATTTCCATCCAAAATGATGTAACGCTGAGAGTTGTGAGCGCTACAAGAACAATCGATCCCAATATCACAATGGCCGAGCTTTTGCGAGACTATCCAGGTGCTCAACGCGCTTTGTTTCAAGCCTACCACATCGGTGGGTGCTCCAGTTGTGGTTTTAGCCCGGACGAAACGCTAGTTGCTCTCTGCGCGCGCAACGAAAATTTGCCGGTTGAAGAAGTGATCAATACGATTCTGGATGCGCACGAAGCGGATGAAGCGCTTCAGATCTCGCCGGCCGACGTTTCGGCGAAATTGAAGCAGGGTGATTCGGTATCACTAGTTGACGTACGTAGCCGCGAAGAGTGGGATGCAGTGCATCTCCCGGAGTCCGAATTTCTGACTCAGGAACTAATGCAGGAAATGCTTTCTCAATGGCCCAAGGACAAGGAGATTGTGTTCATCTGTCATCACGGTATGCGCAGCTTGGATGCAGCTGCGTTTTTCTCGGGGCACGGCTTTCAGAACGTCAAATCAATGAAGGGTGGTATCGACGCTTGGAGTAGGGAAGTTGATCCGAATGTGCCGCGTTATCACGTGGAGTAACGGTAGCCTTTATGAGCGAGACAAAGGATTTTAACAAAAGAGTCGAAGAAGCACTTCGATATCCTAAAAATCTGGGAGAGTTGGCCGGCGCCGATGCCGTTGGGACGGTCGGAAGCGAAGATTGCGGCGATATGCTCCGGATGTGGGTGAAGTTTAAAGAGGTCAACGGCAAGAGAGTCATCGATCAAGCCACCTTCCAAACCTTCGGTTGTGAGACTGCAATTGCTGTTGCCAGCGTCGCAACTGAATTAATCTCTGGAAAAACAGTGGAGGAAGCGCTCGCGATGAACGAGGAACAGCTTTCCGCGCCATTGGGGCCGGTGCCCCCGTTGAAAATTCATTGTGCTCAGCTTGTCGAAGGCGCTCTCAGATCGGCGCTTGCGCCTGAAACCGCGGCGAAAGAATCGAAGACTGTTGCGCCGACTTTGTTACAGCAATTTAAAGCAGCCGACGAGCAACCAAAAAAGATCATCTTAGAATGAATCAGAATAACGAAATCGAGCTTTCAAGAGATTGTGAAGCAATCCAGATTCCAGCCGGGCTAAAGACAACCATTCCGGCCGGGACGCAGGTAATTATTACCCAAAGCCTCGGCGGTAGCTATACGATCGCTTGTGATTTTGGGTTGTTCCGAATTAGCGAGACCGATGCGGATGCACTTGGTTTGCAGCCCCGCGGTGCATTGGAAAAGAAAGAAAAAAGTGGTGATGCCGTCTCGGAAGATGCCGTTTGGGACCAACTACGGACAGTTTATGATCCCGAAATACCGGTGAATATCGTCGATCTCGGACTGGTCTATGACTGCCAGGTCGTCGAGTCTCCGGAGTCCGGAACACGAGTCGATGTGAAGATGACGCTCACTGCACCGGGCTGTGGAATGGGGCCGGCGATCGCTCAGGACGCCCGATCAAAGATCCTCACGATTCCTGGCGTTGACGAAGCCGACGTTGAGCTGGTCTGGGACCCACCCTGGAATCAGCATATGATCAGCGAAGCCGGCAAAATGAAGCTCGGCCTCATTTAAGTTCGTTTTCCCAGAAGTCGCGGAGCGACGACAAATCTCAGCCAGGGGTGATCCCGCGTCAGCGGGTGAACCCATGGTAACGGTCCCTCCAACGCGTCGGCCCTGAAGGGGCCGCAGAGAGGCGCGTGCTCGAAAACGGAAAATCCAACGCCTCTACCATCCTTTCAGGATGGCTCCCGTATCGCGAAACAAACCAGGGGTTCATCCGCCAAGGCGGAATCACCCCTGGCTGAGATTTGTCGTCGCTTCGCGACGGGGGACACAGCCTCTTGAATGAAGTCCCTTGCGGCTGCCACCCCACATCTAGCCTAACAAGCTCATGTTCGCACATTCGATGTTGCTTTCCGCGGCCCCATGACTATAGTCCGCGCTTCATTTGAGGAGATATTTATGTCACAGCATCGCAGTCTGAAGGGCGCAAGCACGATTAAAGCCAAACGGAACGTGTTGAAACGGTTTGAACGGGTCGAACTGCTCAAGAAACGGGATCAGTTCAAGCCGGGTGACAAAGTTATCGGCCTCCGTAAGACAAAGCCTGACGTTTGATTCTTCTTCGAGACCGGAATTTGCAAGCGTTGGTA
The DNA here is from genome assembly GCA_046727495.1 of bacterium. Taxonomy (GTDB): domain Bacteria; phylum Verrucomicrobiota; class Verrucomicrobiia; order Chthoniobacterales; family JAFAMB01; genus JBKPBY01. The sequence goes on from JBKPCS010000003.1 coordinate 7,255, forward strand.
GATTTATCTTACCAACGCTTTTTGTTTTTGTGAGACCGTAGCTATGCGACTTAATCGATTTCTTGCGCTGGCAGGCGTGGCCTCTCGCCGAGGCGCTGAGACATTTATTCGCCAAGGACGTGTAACGATAAACGGGCGGGTCTCAACTGATCTTTCCTCACAGGTCGAACCCTCGGACCACGTTAGGGTGGACGGTCACTTGGTTCATCCCAAACAGTTCATTTCTGTACTTCTCAATAAACCGCCCGGGTTCCTCACAACTCGCTCTGACAGGAATGACCGGCGGACAATCTATGCGCTGCTTCCGCGTAAGATGGCAAACCTGGCGCACGTAGGCCGTTTGGATAAGGAATCCGAGGGCCTGCTACTTCTGACTAACGATGGCGATCTAGCCCTTCGTCTCACCCATCCACGATTTAAGCTCGAGAAAGAATACCTTGTGACCTTGGACCGGGAATTCGGCCTCGAAGACCTGCCCAACGTCTGCAAAGGTGTATACCTGGCGGAAGGACGCGCCCGTTTTGATGCGCTTCACAAGGTTAATCCCCATCAAGTCCGAGTAATTCTGACGCAAGGCATCAAGCGACAAGTCAGACGAGTCTTTGCCGCCCTGGGCTACAAAGTGAAACGCTTGCAACGAACCAGAATCGGTCCGCTCACCGATCGGGACCTTAAGCCGGGTACGTTTCGAATACTCACTCCCGCCGAGGTCGCCTCATTAAAATCGGCAAACCAACCCTCCGTCCGTGCTGCTGAGCCACCAGCTAGTCTTTAAGATTTCGGGCGACCGGCCCAAAGCGTGTTTTTATGAGCTATGACGTACGCCAGGCGGAGTAGGCTCCCGCACCAACACTGGTCGGCGCATCTGTTTATTCATCTGAGGATCCGCACCAATCGCCTCACGACCTCTTCGATTTCCTCCCGCGTCGTGTTGCGTCCAAGGCTGAAGCGGATGGCCCCCATGCCGACCTCGGGGACGATGCCCATGGCCCTGAGTACCGGCGAGAACGTGACCTCACCAGCGTGGCATGCAGAGCCGGTCGAAGCGGCGACGTCCGGCATTCGTGCGAGGAGGTCCGCACCTACGCGGCCGACGAATGAGACGTTGAGCGTGTTCGGAAGCCGACGCGTAGGGTCGCCGTTGAGCACTACTTGATTTCCGAAAGCGTCCCGGAGGAGGTCCCAGAACAGATCCCGTAGCCGCTGGACGCCCGGCATGCCGATCCACGCCTCCGCAATCGCGCACGCTGTGCCAAGCGCCATTGCCAAAAGGGCGCTCTCCGTGCCCGCGCGCCGGCCGCGCTCGTGTCCTGCGCCGTGGATGAGCGGCTCGAGCTCAACACCGCGACGGACGTAAAGAGCACCAATGCCCTTTGGGGCATAGACCTTGTGCCCGGCGACGGAGAGAAGATCGATACCAAGCTCGTCTACCTTGGTCGGGATTTTGCCGACCGATTGCGCCGCGTCGGTATGAAAAGGAATGCCATGCTCGTGGGCGATCTTCGCGATCTCAGCGATCGGCTGGATGGTGCCGACCTCGTTGTTCGCGTGCATGATGCTGATAAGAAATGTATCCCTGGTGATCGCCTTGCGGATTTCGCCGGGATCGACGAGGCCGGAACTGTCGACTCGCACATAGGTGATCTTGGCGCCCAGCCGCTCCAGAAACCGGCAGGGCTCGAGCACGGATGGATGTTCGATCAGGGAGGTGATCAGATGCGATGGACGGTCACGGCGCCTGAAGAATAGGCCCTTAAGCGCGATGTTGCTCGCCTCGCTCCCGCCGCTGGTGAACACAACTTCGTCTGAAGCAGAGCCAAAGAGCGCCTTGACTTTGCCGCGTGCGTTTTCCAAGGCGGCTTTCGCCGGCTCACTTGCCCAGTGACCGCTGGAAGGATTGCCGTAAGCATCCTCTAGAAACAGGCGCATGGCCGCGGCAACCGCCGGATCTATCGGCGTGCTTGCGTTGTAGTCGAGGTAGATCTGCGCCATATGTAGCAACCTCAGTTGCTTCTCGAAACAAGATCAACAGGACTTTTATCTTTAATCTTAGCGCATCATGTAAGACGCGGGCATCTTTTGATCTAATTGAGGCACGTGCGATTCATTTTGAGCTTACCCTCCAACACCGATCCCCTCTCACTTCTCACCCCGATTGGTCAGTCTCAACCGGCAGACCAGCGAATCGCCAGTCCGGCAGACCACTTTTGAGCCGGCGTGCATTAAACCCTTTCTTCGTCAGGCTTACTACCGCCTTGTGTGAGAAGAAGCAAAACGGGCCGCGGCAATACGCCACGATCTCCTTGTCGCGGGGAAGCATGCGCAGGAAGGTTGCTAGCTTTTCCACTGGTACACACAATGCACCTGGAATGTGCCCGGCCCGATATTCCAGCTCCGGACGAACGTCGATAAGAATCACATCGCCCGTGGCTAGCCGACGGCGCAGCTCCGCAATAGTGATGGTCTCTAGCTCGCCCGATTTGTGCAGGTACTGCTCAGCCAGCCGTCGAACTTCCGCTACGCTAACGGCAGCAAAATCGCGGAGCGACTGCCAAGTCTTGAACGCTTCTTTCCCGGCTAGGCGATAATAGGAAAATTTCCCTTTTCGATTTACTTCCACTAATCCTGCTTGGCGGAGTATCTGAAGATGCTGGCTGGCGTTTGCGACCGAAAGGTCGGCTTCAAACGCCAAATCTTCCACACTTCGTTCGCCCTGGCCGAGAAGATCCAGGAGTTCGAGCCTAGCCGGGCTGGCGAGTGCTTTCCCAACCCCCGCGAACTGTTCGTAGAGATCGGCTTTAAAGGCACGGTGACTGTCCATAACGCGTTTACCGTTCATTGTTCACTTCCCACCTCTCATAGTCCCGGCAACAATGACGCCTGACACCAAGGTTAACATTCCAACCGCTGCGATGGCCCAAGCTAAACCAAAGAGGTCGCCGATCACACCAGCAATCAAGGCCCCAATCGCGTAGCCCAGGTCGCGCCAGAAGCGGTATACGCTGAGCGACCGCGCGCGCCAGGTTGGGTGTGATGCATCTGAAATAGCTGCGATCAAAGTGGGGTAAACCATGGCAGTGCCGATGCCCAGCAGAGTGCTACCCAACAGCCACCAGCCAAACCCGTGGGACCCTGCTATGATAAACAAACCGGCCGCCTGTACCCACATACCCCAGATGATCAGCCCTTTGCGACCCAGGCGATCGCTCAACGGCCCTGTCAATGTTTGCAGTACGCCCCAGATCGCCGGGTAGACCGCTTTCAGTACGCCAATCCCTTCCACGCCGAGACCGAAAGATGCGAAGAACATCGGGAGAATGGCCCAACTCATACCATCGTTCAGGTTATTGACTAAGCCCGCCTGACAGGCAGCAAAGAGGTTTCGGTCACGAAACGAAGTCCGCGTAAAAACCTCCCAAAATCGGACGGGCGCCACTTTCGGATGTTTGCTCGCTTCGAGCCGGACATGCTTGGTTGTGTCTCGGACCGCAAACATCGAAAGACCGAACCCGATTACTGCATAGCCGATACCTAAATAAAAAGGGTCGGGCCGCAGCGCATGTGCGTTAGCGGCGATGTATCCCGTCAAGAAGGCGGTGACGCCGACTGCCACATAGCCCGCAAATTCGTTTAGTCCCACCGCTAGCCCACGCGATTTCGGTCCGACAAGATCGATCTTCATGATAACCGTCATAGACCAGGCAAGGCCTTGGTTGATCCCCAGCAGCACGTTGGCAGCCACGATCCAGTTCCAGCTAGGAGCCCAGATGATAATAAAAGGCACCGGCAAGCCGATGAGCCAACCCAGCACCAGCACCCGCTTGCGGCCCCATGAGTCTGCTAGCTGTCCGGAGGTCAGGTTGGTCAGCGCTTTCACAACGCCGAAGCAGATGACGAAGGAGGCAACTACAGTAGCGGAAGCAATGCGGAAGGTCTGTGGGCCCAAAAGCGGGACGATGGTTCGCTCCAAACCAACCATGCCGCCAACAAAGGCGTTGATCAGGATCAACAGGCAAAATTGTTGCCAGTTTGCGCCCAGACCCAAGTGGACCTCAGCTCGCTCTGCCAGTTGGCGATTTTGCATGGCTTAGCCCTAGCCCGCAAATCTCATACCCCTAGGTGAAACAGACCGCTGATTGTTCGTTTCACGATTCAGTCCTCAAAAGCGCAGGCCCGCGTTGGCGGCACGATTAGCTTCGGCATTTTCAGGTCGAGGAGGAATCTCCTGTGCCATGTATGCAACGAACGCAGACTCATCGGTAATAGACAGGGCCCGATTATAGCGACGTTCGAAACCGATCGTTGAAGCTGGTTTACCACTCAAGCCTCGACCACAGACTGAACCACTGTAAGCACCAGGATAGATCTCAACGTAATCCGGCAAGCTCATCAGACGGCGGGCGGACTGAAACAGGGCCCGCGCACCTTCTTCGGCGCTACTGGCCAACTCCGTACGCCCGAGGTCTCCAACCATCAGGGTGTGGCCTGTGAAGACTAACCAGGGTTCATCCGTGCGGGTCTTGTCGGCCACCACCAAGCACACATGTTCCGGCGTGTGGCCAGGCGTGTGCCAGATCGCAATTGCGTCGTTGCCCAACGGTAAAACATCGCCGTCGTGGACACCTTCGAAATCGAAGCCGACACAAACGTCGGAGTAGAGAATGTAAGCGGCCTTGGCAGCGCGCGAGAGATCGCGTCCGATCGACAAGTGATCCGCGTGCAAATGCGTATCAATAACGTATTTGATCGCCATGCCAAGCCTCTCCGCATCGTGCAGGTAACGGTCCAGGTCGCCTAAAGGATCCACGACGGTGGCAACGCCTTCCCCGCCACAGCCGAAAAGGTAAGAAGCGGCAACCGGATTGATGTCCAAATACTGACGGAAAATCATAGCAGCTCGTCACCGGAGCAACGCCCGAAACTAATCATTCAATAGAGTGATTGAATGTCTATCTTCCGGTCAAGTACCAAACGTTAAACCACCTGGCAGATTGTTGAAAAACGATAAGACTTGTCAGCCGGCACCAGTAGCGAAGCTGCCAGTCATGGCGACCTGGACTGCATCTTTCACAGAGGCGCAGCACAAGGGGAGTTGTCGGCCGCCCGGCTTTTGTGAGAAATCCGGGCAGATTCGATGTTCACAGAGCCCGAGCGCCTCCGGCAGGCAGCTAAAGCCAAGACGAAGAAGAACTTTTTGTCTGCAAGATCAGGAAAAGAAAACGCCTGAAGAACATTCACCGGCAGAATGGACGCCCAAAGTCCATTTTCAAACCGGCAGAATCGGAGCGATTTTAGATTCCGGCTGGCAGCTTAGCGACTGGCTTTGATTCGTGGACAGAACTGCACTCAAATCGTAGACTGCCCTGGTCCAACAAACGCCAATTTTCCCTCGGTGACGATCGTCCGCAAGGGACGTGCCTCCGTAGCGAGACTGCTCGCTTGCTGACTTCGAAACCCGAAACAAGAGCCGACCTATGTTCGATATTGAAGCAACCGTGACCGTAGCCACTCCGACTGAATTAAAGCTGACAGCCGATTGGCCCATCCGTTGGCTGGAAGCACTCGGAGGCTTCGAGATTCAACGCAAGGTGGTACTAAAGGAGATGTTG
>JBKPCS010000004.1:0-9090 GCA_046727495.1 bacterium
TCGCAGGTCAGGGTACAGCCGCGAAAGAATTGATCGAAGAGGTGGGCGAACTGGATTATCTGTTGACGCCGATGGGTGGAGGGGGGTTGCTGGCGGGCGCTTCAATCTCCGCGGCTGCGCTGAGTCCGAAAGGCAAAGTGATCGGAGTCGAACCGGCAGCCGGCAACGATGGACAACTTTCGTTCCGCGAGGGGAGACCGATCGAAATCCCTGTGCCGAAGACCATTGCGGATGGAGCCCAAACCACACGTGTAGGAGACTACACATTCCCGATCATCCAGCGTTACGTGCACGATATTCTGACCGCGACCGATCAAGCGCTTGTCCGGACAATGCGTTTTTTTGCGGAGCGAATGAAGATGATCGTAGAACCGACAGGTTGTTTGCCCGCCGCGATTGTTTTGCAAAATGAAAACCCGTTCAAAGGGGCCCGAATCGGGATTGTGCTGAGTGGCGGAAACATCGACCTGGCGCGGTTTGCGGAGTTGGTCAACGCTGAGTAGGGAAACGCCGGGACGGACCTCACGCAAAGACGCCGAAGAAGTATCTCACGCCAAGGCGCAAAGACGCTAAGAAACAGGGAAGAATCCGCAGAAACATCTGGAGAACGCGGCGGGGCACACGGAGGTAGGCGCTCCCGCAAGCGGGATTATGCATTGAATGCGTCCTGACGCCCCGGGACAAAGACCTCGAACCCGGTAATGGACTCGTGCTCACCGCCGCGTCCAATCACAGGTTAGATGGGTTCTGCAAGTAGTGCAATTGAAGTTTTACGTTTGCCAGCCAGCAATATGGGAGTATGGTTCCAAGTTGCTGTACTGCCGTATGAAGACCACGATCGAGATTACAGACAGTCTCTTCCAAAAGGTGCAACGTTTGGCGCAGAGAGAAAACACCACCTTCCGGGCGTTGACGGAGGAGGGGCTGCGACTGGTGCTGCAAAAGAAAATGAAGCCAAAGTCTCGCTTGAGCCCGTTGATCACTTTCCGCGGCAAAGGCATTTCCAAGGAGTTCGCAGATTGGAATTGGGAAAGAATTCGCGAGGAGATTTATCGAGGTCCCGGTCCGGCAGAGCGATGATTAATCGTGACCTATTTTTTGATGCAAAGCGGATAGTTGATGATAGCGGTCGATACAAACCTGCTGGTTTATGCCCACCGCGAGGAAAGCCAGTTCCACCGGGAAGCCAAATCGACGATTGAAAGTTTGCGAGCAGGATCTTTTGCTTGGGCAATTCCTTGGCCATGCGTCCATGAGTTCATCGCAATCGTTACGCATCCGAGAATTTTCGGGATTCCCACGCCACTCGATCTTGCGTTCCAGACGGTTGAGGTTTGGGGCCTAGGTGACAACTTGGTCTTTCTGTCCGAGCAGCCTGGCTATCTGGAGAAGCTGCAAGAAGTCGCAACCCCGGCGAAGGCTCAGGGCGGACGAATTCACGATGCGCGGATCGCCGCCCTCTGTCTTTTTCATGGGGTAAGAGAACTCTGGACGGCCGATCGTGACTTTTCCGCTTTTCCAAGGCTGAAAATCCGCAATCCCTTGGTGCGGTAGCAGCGCCGTCAGCGCCGACATCGCCGACAATGCCAACATCGGAAGAATGTGTCGGCGCATCGGTGCGGGCGTTGGAAGGAACGCCCCCCACGGCTCCACGGCCAGCACCTCTCACGTTTCACTTCTCACCTCTCGCCGTTCAGCGTTTGGGTGCGTCTAGAGGCCAGTGGTTAAGACGAAGCCCTCTTCCGATGCCGGCGCTGCCGGCGATGTCGGCGTTGACAGTGTTACAACAGCAGCTCGCGGAGTTCGCGAATACGATGGGCAAAAAGGGCCAGCGCCTGCTCAATCGGTTTGGGCGATTCCATATCTACGCCGGCGTCGCGGAGCGTCTCGATCGGGAATTTTGATCCACCGGATTTCAGAAATCGCAAGTACGGCTCGGCGCTGCCGTTGAGCACTTGCTGCGCGAGCGAAGTGGCTGCCGCAAGTCCGGTAGCGTATTTGTATACGTAGAATGCCGAGTAGAAATGCGGAATCCGCAAGCATTCGATGCTGAGCTCCGGATCGATCGCAAACCGCGGGCCGAAATAGCTTTGCAACAGCTCGCTGTAAACGCTGCGAAAAACGTCCAGCGTTAGCGGGCCGCCGTTTTCTTCGATTTCGTGCACTTTTTGCTCGAACTCGGCGAACATAGTTTGACGAAACAAGGTCTGCCGAATGTCTTCGACCTGGCGATCGATGAGGTAGATTCGCATATTCCGATCATCTGCCTTCTCAAGAAGATCGTGAGTAAGGAGCTCTTCGTTGAACGTTGATGCGACCTCAGCGAGGAAGATTGGGTATTGGTAATCCTGGAAAGATTGGTGTTTCTGCGAAAACCAGCTGTGCATTGAGTGACCGGCTTCATGCGCCAGCGTAAAGACATCAGAAAAGACGTCGCTCTGGTAATTCATCAGGATGTAGGGGGGATTACCATAGCTTGAGGATGAGAAGGCTCCGCTGCGTTTCCCTTTGGTTTCGTACCGGTCGACCCATCTAGAGTTCAATCCGCTGCGCAACGTGTCTGTGTATTCAGTGCCCAGCGGCTGAAGTGCACGAATCACCATGTCAAGTCCTTCATCGAAGCTGACATGCTTCGAAATTTTTGGGACGAGCGGGACGAACGTGTCATACGTGTGGATCTCGTCCAGGCGCAAAACCTCGGCCCGGAGGTCGTAATAGTCGTGGAGCACCGACAGATGATTTCGAACTGTGGCAACCAGGTTGTCGTAAACCGAAACGGGGACATCATCGCGAAACAAGGAAGCTTCCCGTGCCGAAGGGTAGTTACGGATTTTCGCAGAGAAAACATCTGCGCGGATAGACGTAGAAAGCGTGGAGGCGAGACTGTATTTGTGATCGTCGAACTCCTGGTAGAACTGGTCAAACGCCTTTTTCCGGAGAGTGCGTTGCGGTCGGTGGAGAAACGAGATGTAGCTGCTCTGCGAAAGAGCCATCTCGCGTCCCTGTTCGTCGACGATGGTCCCGAACTTCATGTCGACATTCGTCAACTGGTTGAAGGTGTCGGAATGGCCGCGAATGACTGGTGCACCAAGCGTCAAAAGGCGCTCTTCCGCTTCAGACAAGGTATGCGGTTTATACCGGCGAAGCTTCAGGAGGGAGATTCGCCATTCAGCCAGCAACGGATCGTCGACGAACTGCTGAAAGAGATCATCGGGTATCTGTTGAATCTCGGGATTGATGTAAGATGTCGCTTCTCGAACTTTGGTGAAAAGGTTAGTGAGCTCGGCGCGCCGGGCCAGGTTTTCGTTGTTGGAACTGTCTTCGCAATTCTTGAGTGAGGCGTAATGGCCCAATTTTTCAGCCAGAAGATCGAGCGATTTTTCTTGTTCCAGGCATTCGAGCAAATCTTTTGCCGATTTTCCTAGGCGGCCCTTGAACTCGGTCATTTTGTGGTATGAGGCCTTCAGCTCTTCGAAGGCAGCCCGATAGGCTTCTTCGTTCGGGAAAAGACGCGCCAGATCCCATGTATCGGAGGCAGGAATTTCGGCTCGAGTCGGAATTGTATGCATAGAAGGAGCGTTTGGCGTTCCGCGTTTCGCGTTCCGCGTTCCGCGAGCGCGAATCTATGCCGAAATCACAGAACGGTAAAGAAAGCGGTGGGCGATACAGCGATACGGCGGACTGCCGACGGAAGACGGTCGACGGAAGACCGAGGACGGTTAACCGCTTGCGTGGCAAGCGACGCCCCTCACGGCGCCTGGCTTAGCGGTTTGGCGGACGCTTCCAGCGGTTCCATTGACACTGACACTGTTTGACCGATGCGCAGGGGAACGGGTGGGGTACCATCGACGTGGATGCGTACTGGGAAACGTTGAGGGAGCCTTATCCAATCAACCGTCTGGCTGACACTAGGCAATAAGTCAGTAGTGTTGCTCGCTGAGCCATCCTGAACAAAAATTCCCCAGCCGACGCTATCAACCGTGCCCTGAAATGGTTGCTGTTCGTGACCCAGAATAGTGATACGCGCCTTTTGATCTTTGTGGATTCGAGACAGAAGCGTTTCTTTGAAGTACGCCGCGATCCAATATGAGTTTGCGTCGACTAATGCCATCAACTGCGAACCGGCATTCACGTAGGCTCCGACGCTGACGTTCATGTTGGTGACAAATCCATCGACCGTCGCAAACACCTTCGTGTAACTCAATTTGAGCTTGGCCAGTTCCAAGTTCGCCTTTGCCGAAACCACCGCGGCTTCTGCGGCCTCGAGCTTATCTTGAGCGTTTTGGTAGTCCTGTTGCGAGGAGACATGTTTGGTGTAGAGATCCGTTTGGCGCGCCATGTCTTGGCGACTCTGCTTTAAGTTCGCTTCCGCCGTCTGGAGCTGGCCATTGGCCACATTCACTTCGGCCTTGAAATCCTGCGGATCGATTTCGAAAAGCAGCTCGCCCTGCTTGATTTGCTGATTGTCCTGGACCGCTATGCGAATAATCGGGCCCGAGACTCGGGGAGCAATCCCAACCACATTCGCTCGAACCTGACAATCGCGGGTCCAGGGGGTCTCAACATAGCGCTGGTAGAGAGTCCAGGCCGCCCATGCTGCCAGCCCGATCAGGACGAAGGTGGTGAGGTAGTTGAGCAGGCGCGCTTTCATGGAGAAAAGAACAAACCGATCAGGCTTGTGATCAGCACCATCAGTGCAAAGAAAAAGAGAGGCAGATGCCAGACCCTGCGCGAAAGCCCGGTGTGTTCCATCACATAAACGATCAGCCAGGCGATAAAAAATCCGAGAAGACCGGTAGCGAAAATCCACGGAACCAGCAGCCCGAAAAGCCTAAGCTCAGGATGATTGAGAGTCAGAGCAAGCATCGTGGGAGAGTGTTCCACCGCCATGCCGAGCCTAGCAAAGGCTCGGCTCCCGCTCAAACGTTTCTGCGCTATTCCAGATTGCAGTGAAGGATCGAAGCGGAATAGGCTGACTGGCAGCGATGGTCACTCAGGTCCAAGCCAGGACGGCAAAACGGAGTCAATATTTTGCCCTTGGGAGTATTTTTGCTGACCTGAGAGTGCAATATGGAATCAAGTTGGGTTTGGCGGGAATCCTGGCGCTCTACCTGACGCAGCTCATACGTTTGGATCACGCGAACTGGGCGATTCTAACCGTCATGGTCATGATGAACTCTCACTATGTGGGAGCCACATCGATTAAAGCCATCATGCGTGTTATCGGCACCGTAGTTGGCGCGCTGCTTGGTGTATGGGTAGTAGGGAGTTATTCGACGGCGCCGACTATTTTTCTACCGATTGTTTTCGTAGTCATCGCTATCGCGACCTACAAATTTGGCCAATTCCCGGCGAGCCAAACACCGTATGCCTATTTCCTGGTCGGTAATACGTTGATAGCGGTTGTGACTTATGCGCTTTCTGATCCAAACGATGTCTGGAGTATTGGAATCAGTCGGTCCCTCGAAACCTTAACCGGCATTGCGGCTTCTTTACTGGTTGGATCGATTCTGTGGCCGCGCTATGCTCGTGAGGAGTTCATTGGCGCGACAGGCTTAGTCCTTGAGACCCTTGACCAGTTCATCGGTGAGGAGATGGACGCTTACCTGCATCAACGCGTTCCATCGGAAGCTGACCTTGAACGGACAAAGGCCACGTTTGTGCAAAGAATGGGCGCGCTTCGAAATCTGTTTCGATCCGCTGCGCGCGAAGGCAACTACTTTCGGTTGCATTTGGCGAACTACAACGCGGCAATCACGGCGCTAGTAAACCTGTTTCAGGCTGGTCTTGTACTGGAGCGCTGGCTGCCGGCAGAGGCTCCATTGCTGGATCGCGTCAAAACTGAAACAGAAGGCATCGCGGCCGCGATTTCTGAGGAGTTTCGCATGCTCCAAGCTTTTCATTCCCCGGGTCAGCCTATCTCAAGCAGACGGTTGTCGGAGGCCTTTGATTCTTTGGAGGCCAAATATACTGAATTGCGGCAGGATGGTTCGATCGTCTCGGCGCCTATTGATATCGCCACATCTTTTCTTGGCCATTTCGCTGCGTTGCGGCAAATCAAAGAGGATCTAGAGGTCGTTCGGGAGATGATGACGGGTCTGCCGCGCGTTGGACATCCACCTCCTCCAATCAAAAAAGAGTGGCAGCTAGTGCCTCAGATTGATCGGTTTTGGTTACAGACTGGTTTAAAAGGCGGGCTCTCAGTCATCATCGCTTTTTTGCTGATGCGATGGACTCACCCGCCTGGTCCGAACGGCCTTCCTTTGTCCGCTTGGTTGTTCACGATTGGCGGTCGTATCTCTTTAAGGGCCGGCTCATCGGCTGACCAAGGAGTGTTTCAACGCCTGATTACAGCCGGTCTGGTGTATGCAGGGGCGTTCGCGGCGCTTATCCTGCTCACTCCAGTTCTCGCGAACTACGGCGCGATGAACTTAACGCTGTTTGCGATCTTGTTTGTTTATGGCTTTTGTTCCGCTCGGATCCCAGGGATCAACTTTTGGATGCAACTGGCACTATTAGGGGCCAGCATCTTTGTTGCACTGAATCCTCAAGTGCCAGTCCCGACAAAAACCATTTATAACTCTTTCCTTGGGCTATTAACTGGGATTGCCATAGCAACGGTCGTGGGGCGTCTGATCTGGCCGGTGCTGCCTCAAAAAATCCTGCGCGACGATCTGCTGGAGATTATCGCCGGATTAAAAACGATTTTGTCGAGCGGCGCCGTATCGGAAAAGACACAGACGAGATTGACGGTTATCCCAGTCGAAGCAAGGCAGGCTGCTCGCTTGATTCATATCAAGCACGATTCCATCCGGGAGAAAGAGAGGTTGGTAAGTATGATCATGGGTTTACAGGGCGTCGGCGCCCAACTGCGGTGGTTGGCAAGCAGACGCGAGGATTCGCCACCACAGGTCGAAGCGCTGATCCGGCCGCGAATCAAAGAGTTGGAAGCTGAATTCATGCGAATGCTGGAGAAGTTTGAAAATTGTTTTCGGACCGGCGATTGCCGCGAAGAGTTCTCGACGCTAGACCAAGCGAAGCGATCACTTTTGCAAAGTCTAGGAGAAGTTCGCGAGAGAGGAATTTTGCAGCAGGAGAGCTTTGATGTGGTTCTTCGATCAATCGACGTGGTGAATCGCTATCTGGCGACTGCCGACGCGTTCGTTCAGTGCGCCGAACGGATCAAGGTGCTTCGGATCGACCGCTATTGGGGGGATTGGTTTTTGTAAACGAAACCGCTTCGCGGTTTCTGTTGTCGGTTATCGGTTTTCAGTTTTCCGTTTTCAGTTCGGATGGCAACCTTCCGGACTCGTTCGGTTCCAATTGAGCGTGGGCTCCAACCGAACGGTTGATGTTCCTGGTCCACCTTCGTTAGCCAACACGCGCACGATTCCTGCCAAGCCGGACAAACTCGAATGCTTTTCAGGGCAGGCCCATCGACTACTTACCGGCCAACTCCTCTTTCAATTCTCGGCATCTTGGTGTGCGGTTCGCCTTTCTGGCGCCATCGCCGGGAACGGACAAAGAGTCGCTGCTTTCGACGCTTCGACCTGCGCTGGACGAAAAACATGTCTCACGCTCCTAACGAACCGAAAACTGAAAACCGAAAACTGAAAACGGATAACAGAAACCGCGAAGCGGTTTCATCGAGCCCTTGGATGGGCGGCGTCGTAGGCTTTTTTGAGGCGCTCGACTGTAACGTGAGTGTAGATCTGTGTTGTCGAGAGATTGGCATGCCCCAACAGGGTCTGAACGCTGCGCAGGTCGGCGCCGTTGTCGAGGAGATGGGTGGCGAAACTGTGCCTGAGCTTGTGCGGAGTAACGCGCAGTTGGATTGATGTTTCTGGGAGATATTTCTTGAGTAAGAGCCACACCGACCGGGCAGACATCCGCTTCCGAAGTTTGCTGATGAATAATGCGCCTGCCTGAACCTTGGCTTGATGGCGATACTCCTGGATCGCTTTGAGGGCAAGACCACCAACCGGAACGATGCGTTCCTTTCTGCCCTTGCCGAGTACGCGGACAGTCTCGCTAAACGGATCGATATCCGATACATTGAGCGCTACCAGTTCGCTGAGGCGTAACCCGCTGCTGTAAAACAATTCCAGAATTGCTGCGTCACGTGCTGCCGCCCACGCCGGTGCCTGGTTCTCGCGCTCCGTTTTCTTCGGGGCGGCCAAGAGTTCGTCGACCTGTCCGACCGAAAGAACAACCGGGAGTCGGTTCTCCTTTTTGGGTAATTGGACTTCTCGTAACGGATTCGTTTCGAACCCGGCGCGTTCCACCAGAAAACGGTAATAGCTTCGAAGCGCAGCAAATGTGAGGCGGACATACGATCTTGCCATGCCCGCTTTCATGCAATCGAGCAGGAAAGAACGGAAATGCGTTGCGGTTGCCGTTTTCCATGAAACGCCATCCCCTGCGAAAGTTTTGAATTTCTCGAGCGCCAGCCGATAAGCGGTGAGGGTGTGCGGAGAAGCGTTTCGTTCTACTTCAAGAAATTGGAAGTATCGATCGAGCAGGCGATCTTTTTGGGATGGCATCTCTCGCCGCAGTATATAGGAGTGATAGTGCTAGTGCTAGTGAATGCGTTTGGCGTTTCGCGTTTCGCGTTGCGCGTAGGGAACGCGCACGAGTCCGGCAACTGCCGGATGAAGCTCAGCCCTACCAATCATGTCACTTCGATGCACTACGGGAGATCCGCGGCATAGAGTCTCCGATCGGGTAACGCCAAACGCGAAACGCAAAACGCGAAACGCTTACCGCCTACCCATCGGTTCGTCGAGGTGAGTGGGTTGCGCAGTGGCTCCTACCTCTCCTTCGCGTGTTGTTTCGCGACGGAAGAAGAGCGTAGCTGATCGGGTTTCGACACCGTCTGGTGAGGTCGCAATGATCGGAATCTCGTAGTCGTTGTCCGGGAACTTGAAATGGTAGGAGAATGTTCCATCAGGTTGCAATTGGACAGGGTTCCCAGCGATTGTGACTCTCGCCTGCGGATGTGTTCCTCCGTAGAAGATTACTTCCGCGTTGACGTGCATGAAAAACCCGCGTTCGATTCCGCCGAACGGTTGCGCGCTCCAGCTGGCGCCA
>JBKPCS010000005.1:0-21490 GCA_046727495.1 bacterium
ATAGTCCCACGATTGTTTCAAATCTCGCAACTCACAGGACAGAATCCTGGCGGTCCCGGTCTGGTAAACAGCGTCTTTCCAAGCCAATGCCACGTCGCGGCTGGCATTGCGATCGAGAAACGTGAACGTCTCGATCACAACCGGGATGGAGGTGTGGAGTCTTGCGTTTGTTCTCTGCAACAGATCCCATTGCTCTCGCGCTTGTCCGTGTAACGGATCTCGCGACAGCGCAAGAGCGATCCATGCCCCGCTATCGACAAAAACCGAGTCGCCTTGCCGCATTAGATCTCGTCGTAGATGCTATCATGTTCGACAGACGTGCGTTTCGGTTTGCCGTTCCAGATCGCGACAATGCCTTTGTCCAACGGTTTGACGAGGACCGCGCGAACTGCGTCGCGAACGACAGCAGCAACGCTCCGGCCTGACCGTGCAGCGACCTTGCGCAGCGCGTCTAACTCCTCTTTTGGAAAGTAGATCTGCGTCTTTTCCATATATGTCAAAATACTTGACTAAGTGACATACGTCAATGTCGCCTAATCCCGCGCCCAGACGGTCGACCTGGAAGGTCAACCCACGGTCAATCCGGAGGATTGGCGCCGACCGGGTTCCTCGACGATCGCGGTTTTAATCGACAATCGTCTTCTTCAAGGTCACTACCGACCAACGATCTTTTGTTTCGAACCTGAGATCGTCGAAAACCTTTCGAATGAATGGGAGACCGTAGCCGCCCGGTTTTGACGCTGGACGCGGTTCAGATTGAGCTGTGTTCGGATCGAAGCCTTCTCCCTGATGGCTGACGATGAGGGAAAGTGAATCAGTATCGAAAACAGCGGCGCACCGGACTGGACCGGATCCTCCGTGATAGGCGTGTTTATAGATGTTGGTGAACAATTCATCGCAGGCGAGTAGGAGATTGTAACCCTCCTCTTCGCCGAAGCCGAGGAAGCTGATCCATTGTTCGCAAAAAGAGCGCAATTCAGGGATAGTCTCCGCTCCTATTTCACAAGCGTAATTTTTTGGTGGTCGAGAACGCTTATCTACCACGAGTAGGGCAGTCGCGTCGTCCGGGTCGGGGCCGTGCCTCCGAAATCTCCGCCAGCTGTTCTCCAAGCCGGCCAAAAAAGTATCATCGGCGTCCGATCCAACCGGGCGTTGCAAGCAATTCTCCGCCAGGAACTTTGGGAGCGCCTGTTCGACGAACTGTTCTCTGATAACGTTTTGTGCTTCGGTGATGCCGTCGCTCAACAGAAGCCATTGACTTCCGAATGCCAGAGGCACTCGAGAGACTGAAATTGGATGACCCGTAGTGGCGCCTAACGGCGGATAGACCTCGCACAGAAGTTCTTTCCATTCGTTTGTGAAAGAGAGATAGCGCGGACGCACCTGTCCGAAACTGCAGGCGTACAATCGTCGGTTGCGCCAGTCGAACAATAGCACGGCCAGAGCCGTCAGGCTGTGGGCCTTTTCTGCGGTTGCATACAAAATGTCATTTATCTCGTACAGCCACTGCGCGAATCGCTCCCGAGTGCAAGATGCGACTCTTAAGGAAATCAATGTGCTGACTCGAGCCGATTCTAGAGCTGCTGGAATCCCTTTCCCGGTGGCGTCGCCGACTGCAACCAGAAGGCTCCCATCCGAAAGCTGGTAATACGTATAAAAGTCTCCACCGATATCGGCCGCCTGCTCCTGAAAAACACCGATATGAAACTCATTCGTTTCAAATGTCGCAGCCGGCATGAACGAGAACTGCGCGTTCCGAGCAATAGAAAGCTCGGCTTTGCGGTACGCTTCTTCGATTTCTTTTTTTGTCGCCGCTTCCTGTTCACGGATTCGTGTCAGTGTGGTTGCGATCAGCGAGCCGAAGGCCAGAAAGACTTCTTCATCAAACTCATCGAAACGATCCCGATCGATCGGATTCAATGCCTGCATTACTCCGAGACAAATCTGGCGATCTTCTAGAGGGATCGTCAACATGGCATGCGCTGTAACGTTGGTTTCTTGGCCGATGCCCGAGTAGTGGTCTGAGTCTTTTTGTGCGTCGAGCGTTTGCTCCGGACGACGGGTCCGAAAAACTCGGCCGACAATTCCTTTTCCGGCCGGCACACGCAGTATTTTGTTTCGTAGCTCCGGTTGGGTTCCGCGAATAAGAAGGTCGCCGGTTGCCGGATCGGGCAAACAGATCGAGCAAGCCTGACAATGCATGACTTCGCGTGACGACGAAAGAATGCTCGCGACCAGCTCGTCGACATCCATTGCGCTGCTCAATGAACGAGCCGCGTCAATCAGGCGTCGGTAGGCTATTGAGTGTGAGTGCGAGTGAGAACGATCGCTCTCCATTTCGTTACTCGCACTCGCACTCACACTCGCACTCGCTCCTTACTCGTTCTTTGCTTTGGTCGCAGCTTTTGGCGTTGGCAAGGGCCTGGTTGTTGTCAGGTAATGAAGTGGGCGGCTATTGAATTGCTCGACCGCCTCGGTCGCTTTCGTTGCTAGAACCTTAACCTGGTCACCTGCTTGCGTGACAGCCGCGCTGCTGCGCCCCAGCCCGTTAAGTACCTTGCGCGCGTCTTCCGCGTCCCGACTCAATTGTTTGGCTGTATCCTCAAAGGACAGGAGAACGCTACCGATGCTCCCCTGCTGTTTGCTGCTCATATCGGAGAGTTTCCGAACGTTCTCACTGCTCACAATCAGGTTATGGACGATCGTTTCCAGCCGCCCGCGCACCGATTCGTCTTTTTTGCCTTCGGGGCCATTGATGACTTCCTGGAGGCTGGCGATCAGCTTTTCAATTTGCGTACTGCCGTCAGCACCTTTTTCGAGAAACACTCCGTTCAGTGTGATAACTGCCGCGTCAACCGCTTCGCCAACGCTGGCTAACCGTTGTTCAGCGGCGGCTCCGTATCGCTCGAGCTTTGTCATTGCATCATCGAACCCTGGCATGACAGCTTCTAGTTTCGTCGAACGGTGACCGAGTATTTTGTCTCCGTTCGCCAGGAGCTTGCGTGGAGGTGGGTGGTCGGGCTCTTCCGGTTTCGAAGGCCGAAGAGCGATGGACGCATCACCTAGCAACGTTGGCTCCAGAAACGCTTCAATTGATGCTGGGATCTGCAGTTTTCTGGTGATGACAACATTGACTTTTACCGCCGACGGATTCTCGCCCGGCAAGTAATCCAAGTGCCGTACGTAGCCGGCCGGGATACCGAGAAATGTAACTCTGGATTGCTCGCGGACACCGCTTACATCGTCAAATTCGATTGTAAAAGTGAGATACGGCTTGCGGAAGGGATTGTCTTCGACGCCGTAGTACAATCCGGCCAGTAGCAGCAAGATCACTCCAAGACCAACAAGGAGCCAGATTATCGGTTTTTTGGGGTGATTGCTCATGGGGGAACCTCGGTTAGCTGCGGCGCGCCTTCTCTAGCTTGAAACGAACATAAACCTGCGGCCATCATCCTCGTCCACGTTCTCGTCCTCGGTTGGGCGTGCTTCAGTTGGTAGGACACTTCGAAGGATACGACGCTTCTTCGTAGATTAATGCGTTTTGGTATTTTCGAGGACGAGGACGAGAACGAGGACGAGGATAAGAATAGGGAGCAGGACATTGTGCTGTCCCTTTGTTCGGCAACGCCTTGTTTCTTTTCAGTCCCCATTTTGAACATGGCCCGTATCCCGGCCAAGAAATCTTCGTACATTCACCTCTTCGGAGCTCAGGAAATCATCCTTTGTTCCTTGCAATATCACGCGTCCTTGAAAACCTCCGTCTCGTTCAGTACCCAACATGATTGCGCGATCGGCAATCCGGATGAAGCTCGCGATGTCATGCGTTACGACGACTGCGGCTGCTCCAATTCGGCGAGTTAATCGAATGAATGTCTCATCGATCTCTCGAGTGCTGACCGGATCAAGCCCAGACGTAGGCTCATCGGCAAACACCAGACGTGGATCGAGAGCCAGTGCCCGGGCCAAGGCCACCCTTTTTTTCATTCCGCCACTGATGCCGGAGGGACGTTTTTCTCCATGTTCTTCCAGGCCGACCATTCGTAATTTCAAGCGCGCAGTCTCGGTCACAATCTCGGGAGGAAGTCCCCGGTAGTGTTCCCGCATTGGCAGACAAATATTGTCCAACAATGAGAGAGATTCGATGAGCGCGCCGGACTGGTACAACATTCCGCACTTGATATGTAATTGTTTGAGGTCGGAACCTCTCAGCCGGTGAATCTCCTGGCCGAAAATCCGAACGGAGCCGGAGGTGGGCGTGAGAACGCCGATTAAGATATTAAGAAGGGTGCTCTTGCCGCAGCCGCTTCCACCCAAGATCACAAAAGTCTCTTCCGGATAGACGCTGAAGCTGACTCCATTCAAAACAGTCCTGCCGTTCGGAAAAGTCATGACGACTTCATCAACTTCGAGAAGAGGTGTGGCCGAGCTGTTGTTCATATCTGGAGGGCGGTGCCGCGCCCGTGGGACCGCCGCCGTTGTGGAGTTGCAAAGAGCGTCACGCTACCTTCCCCCTATGAGCTGAAATGTGGTTACGATCGCGTTAGCCATCGTAACAACCACCACTCCTATGACCACCGACTGGGTGGTCGCCTGGCTGATTTCGCGAGATCCGTTCCGAACATTCAATCCTTTGTAGAACGCGATCGTTGCGATCAGGAAAGCGAATAATGCACTCTTAATAATCGCCAAGAGCACGCTGGAAAAGCGCGCGCCGCTCATCGCGTAGTAAATATAACCGTCCAGGCTCATTCGCAGTACTGAACCGCACAACAGCCAGCCGCCAAAAAGGGCAGCGTAGATGGAAATAATGGTCACGGCGGGCAGCATGAGCTGGAACCCGACTAGGCGGGGCAGCAAAAGAAAAGGCACCACATCGATCCCCATAGTGAATAGCGCTTTAATCTCTTCCGAGACCTGCATCGCACCTAATTCCGCCGTGACAGCAGAGACACTGCGTCCGGTGAACACAAGCGCGACTCCGACCGGAACAACCTGCTCGGTCAGTATGATCCAGAGCATGCTGGGGACGATATCGGCCTTACCGATCTGGCTGAGCTGCAGCACCAACACCAGAGCGAGAACATAGCCTGCGGTTATCGAGATAAGAACGGTGGTCGGAATGGCGCCTACACCAATTACCCGAATCTGAGCCATGACTTCATCGAACGGAACCGTCGATCGGCGGAAAACGGCTGAAATCGAAGACTCAGCCAGATTTGCTACCAGCCGAAAATAGTTGAGGTGCCGGGCAATCATTGTTCAACCGGAAGGCCGAGATCCTGCCGCGCCATTTCTACAGATTCATACGTTTTCAGCTCGCGGTTCAACCCCATCATTTCAAACGAGCCTCTGATCCTTTGCGACATTCCGACAATGGCGACTTGCGTGCTATTCTCCTTATTCCGAGCGAAGAGTGTAATCACAGCCCAGACCGGACTGTTGATGAATTCTGTGGCTGACAAATCGATAAGGAGTAGCCGAATCTTGTCTTTCCGGTAACGATTCAGCTGGTCCTGAATCAGCGGCATAGAAAGAATATCTGCCGAACCTCGAAAACCTAAGACACGATCCGGACCTTCGATTTTTTCTTCGATGATCAGTTGCCCCAAAGGCTTCATCCCAGTCAAACCGTATCCAATGGGGAAAGTGAAAACCAGCGATTTTCGGTTACCCCTTTGGGTGAGCTAGCGGATCTGCCAAATCCGGTTGTGTCTCGCTAGCACCCAGGATTGGTGAAGAGGGGCGTGACGGATAATTATCGATCGAAGAAGAAGAGGAGTGAACGGACGACCGCAAAACCTCGGAGCAACTCCTCCCCTCACTCCAACGATTGATTGTGGTTAGGTGAGGGTTTTGGTTTATCTTGTCTCCGCCATGCCGGCCGCCGAGCGTTACCAGCAATATGAGTTACTCCGACGGGAGGATGGCAGCCTCTGGGAGCTCGGCCGGGGAGCAATGGGGATTACTTACAAGGCGTACGACACAAATCTAAGATTCGCCGTCGCGCTCAAGGTCATCAATTCGGCCTATCTCGAGAGCGACACCGCGCGGCAGCGCTTCCTGCGCGAGGCGCGATCAGCCGCAGGGCTCCGGCATCCGAATGTTGCCTCGGTGTTTAATCTGGGCATCGATCAGGGCAGCTATTTTTACGTCATGGAGTTCATCGACGGTGAGACTGTTGAGGCTCTTGTGAAACGTAAGGGGGCTCTGGAACCTGTCGAGGCACTTAACATCGTACTCCAGGTGGCTCGCGCATTAGCGGTCGCTGCAAAACAGCAACTCGTTCATCGCGATTTGAAACCTAGCAACCTGATGCTGGTTGACCAGGAGGGAGAAACGGTGGTCAAAGTCATCGACTTCGGACTGGCGAAGGTCACGAAGGATGACGCCGACGACTCGGGCACCTTGACAGTCGCGGGATTTGTCGGCACGCCGCACTTCGCCAGCCCGGAACAAGTAGAAGAAGGTGAAGTGGACATCCGCTCGGACATCTACTCGCTGGGAGCGACGCTCTATTTCGTGCTGACGGGCCAAGCGCCGTTTTCAGGGTCCGTTGGCCAGATCATGAGCCAGCACTTGTATAAGCCTCTTCCGATGGAGCCGCTGAGTCGCTTGCCAGCGTGCGTCGCCTCTTTGGTCCAGCGCATGACGGAAAAGGACCGCAACGCACGGCCCCAGACTCCACAGGAACTGCAAAAGGCCATCCTGGCCTGTCTCGACGAGATCCGCACCTCATCAGGCACCTCACCTCAGATAGCCGGTGACGCGGCGAATGCTTTTGAAACGCTTGATCTCACAATCGGATCCAGCCAGCCTTTGGCCGTCGGCGTCACGCTCTTACAGACCTACAAATTGGTCGAAGAACTCACCGAGTCTCCCAACGGACGGAACTTTCTGGCTGAAGACCTTATCCACCGCCGCCGGGTCAGCATTCTGGTTTTGAGTCCAGAATTTCTGGCGGACGCACCGTCCCTTACGGCCCTGCGGGAAGGGGTCCTCCAGTTGCGCAAAGCACCCCATCCGATGTTGCGAGAGGTCTATGCGTTGGAAACGCTCTCCGACTGCAGTTTTCTGGTGGAGGAATATGTTGCTGGGACGAGCCTGCTGGATCTTCTTCGGACGCGAGGCGAACTCAGCGCACCGGAAGTAATCCGGTTGGTGAAGCTTTTGGCGCCTGTTGTTGATCATGCCACCAGCCACGGGTTGCAACATATCGACATCACATTGTCCGGGATCCATTTAGTGGAACGATTATCGTCGCGGAGTGGGCTTCAATCTGAAGTTTTGCGGCGTCCTCTCACCGCCTGGGAACCTCTCAACGCCAAAGTCGATTCGATCGACTTTACCTTTTCGCCGGCCCGTCTCGGGACATGGGCTGGGATGGCCACTCGGATACAGGGCACTGAAGACAAGGGACCACGTGGCAGTTACGTGCGGTCGCTAAGTCTGCTCTCATACGAATTACTTGGAGGATCGCGATCAAGGTTGGATGCGACAGGCCAATACACTCCCGTCGCGACGCTGACGCAGGAGGGGAATGCGGTTCTGCGCCAGGGACTGGTCGATGAATACAAGTCGGCAAGCGAACTGGCTCACTATTTGGCAGCCACGGCCGGAGCCGCACGATCCCCTTCCCCGGCTCCTGCAAGCACAGAGCGGTCCGTCACGGAAGCCGGTCAGCTAACTCCACCGCCGGTCATTCCCACAGACCGGGCTATAAAGCCTAAATTCAAGGTGCCGTCTTGGCTTTTGATCGTGGTAGCGAGCCTGATCTTACTCGCTGGAATTGGCGCTTATCTCATTAATTGGTTCGGACAAAAACCGGAAATCGCCGCCCTGTCTGTCCGGACTGACCCTGAGGGGGCGATCATCCGTCTGGACGGTAAGCCACCGCAGGTGCCGCCAAATACGTTCACCCACGTTCCGCTTGGAGCGCATCAACTTTCAGCCAGTCTCGATAGTTACGAGCCGGTCACACAGAATATCGAAGTTCGCCCGGGAATGGCTCCCGATATTCATTTGCAACTGAAACCAAGCCAGGAAATCGCGGCTCTCTCGGTTCAGACTGAACCTGCGGGCGCCTCGGTCCTGCTGGACGGGAGGCTGCCACAGGCGGCTCCAAATACATTCACCCACGTTCCTTTTGGATCTCACCAGTTGAGCGCCACCCTGAACGACTACGAACCGGTTACTCAGAACATTCAGGTTCGCAAAGGGATGGACCCGCAGATTCGTCTGCAGTTAAAGCCGATTCAGGAGATCGCTGCGCTATCAATTCAGACTGAGCCCGCGGGCGCTTCAATCCTCCTGGACGGGAAGCCGCCACAGATACTTCCAAATACATTTACTCATGTCCCGTTCGGAACTCATCAATTGAGCGCTGCTCTGGAAGATTACGAGCCAATGAAGCAGGACATCGACGTTCGCAGAGGAATGAAGCCCCAAATCCAGTTAAAGCTCAAACCGATTCAGGAAATCGCCGCTTTATCGGTCCAGACCGAGCCCGAGGGGGCTTCAATTCTCCTGGACGGGAAGCCGCCACAGATACTTCCAAATACATTTACTCATGTCCCGTTTGGTACTCATCAAGTGAGCGCTGCCTTGGAAGATTACGAGCCAATGAAGCAGGACATCGACGTTCGCAGGGGAATGAAGCCACAAATCCAGTTAAAGCTTAAACCGATTCAGGAGATTGCTGCGCTATCCATCCAAACCGAACCGGTAGGCGCTACAATCCTGCTGGACGGTAAACCTCCACAAGTGCCCCCAAACAAATTCACCCATGTACCACATGGATCTCATCAACTTTCGGCCATTCTCGAGAATTTTGAGCCGATATCGCAGGATATTCAGGTTCGGCGGGGGATGAATCCCGAAATCCGTCTGCGCCTCAAAGAGATCCAGGAGATTGCTGCTCTATCAATTCAAACCGAGCCATCCGGGGCCTCTGTGCTTCTGGATGGTAAGCCTCCGCAGGTAGCACCGGCAACATTTGTACACGTCCCTTTTGGACCGCATCACGTTTCTGTCTCACAGGACAATTATGAACCGCTCCAGCAGGAAATTCAGGTTCGCAAAGGGATGAGCAGGGTCCATCTGCAACTCAAACAACTCCAGGAAATCGCCACGCTGACTATTAAGACAACGCCGCCAGAAGCGTCGATCCTGCTGGATGGTAAACCGCCAGAGTCATCTCCGAACGTATTTACCCACGTGCCATTCGGGTCACATCAACTTTCGGCCACGCTGGATACCTATGAGCCGGTCAAACAGGATATCGATGTGTACGCTGGGATGAGCCCTGAAATACAATTGCAATTGAAGCCAATTCAGGACAACGCAAACCAGACGCTTGAAGTATTGCTCCGGGATGCGCAACTGGGCGATTCAAATTCAATGATAAAACTCGGCCTGCGATACCTGAAGAAAGGAACACCCACCGACGATGCTGAAGGGTTTAAATGGCTCAGCCAGGCCTATAACCCTCCTAACAACAACCCTAAAGCGGGAGCATACCTGGGAGATTGTTATCTGAGCGGTAAAGGTACAAGACAGGATCTCCAGAAAGCCGACGAGATAATCATGCCGTTGGCCAATCAGAACGTTGTCCCCGCGATGACTCTGGCGGGCAGGATCCTTCAATATAAAGCAGAAGTTAAGCGTTCAGAAGCCCTTCGAAACACCAGTTCACAGTTACAAAAACAACTGGTGACGCAGGCAAACGACCTGGATCGTCGCGCCCGGCAATGGTGGGAACGCGCCGAAAAGGATGACTGGAATGCTGCCGCGCATCTCGGCAAATGCTATGAAGAAGGCTGGGGCGGGGTTCCCAGAAGTGAAGAACAGGCGGAAAAACGCTACGCTGCAGGTGTAAGCCACGGAAATGCGTTGAGCATGTTTTTCTACGGCCTGTTGATTGAGAAGAAACCAGGACGCCATAGCGAAGCTGAAAGCTTGATAAGCCGAGCAGCAACTGCTGGCATTCCTTCGGCTATCAAATGGTGCAAAGAGAATAGCGTTGCTTATGGCGACAGAAAGTCCGACGAGGATCGTTAGTGCAGCGCGAAGGGATCAGAGGACTCAGTTCAGCAGCCTGCCGAAATGACAAAAAGAGCTGATTGTTAGCTCGACCATTCAGCAGGGCTGAATGATCGATACAGGCTGGAAGCGTATAGCCGCACAAACGATAGGGCGGCCGTGGTTCCGGTTCACTAGTAACCGACATATTCTGGCTCAAGACCCTTGGCCTGCGCAATAGTTCCTCCTTGCAGCGGAGAGTCGAACTCGTATGCGTAATCATCGAGCAGGGATTCTCCTTCAATGGAATAACGCATTCTGATGTCTCTAGCGGCAGGCGAAGTCTCTCGGCTGCGAGTGGTCCGAATAAGAACGGCTCGGATTTTTTTCTTCTTCAACTCCGATTTTTTCTCCGGGGTCAGCCGACTGAAAAAGACTTTCGCGTTTCGTGCCGCTGCGCGGAGTTGCGCCTCAGTCGCTTTATGGCGAATGAGCATAGTCTGTGTCTGAATGACCCGCAGCGCCGTGTGTTCGCCCCACGCAAACACCATTGATGTCCCCAGGGTGATGCAGCAGACAAACGCTGCAACCTTGATGATTCCGCTCTTCATAAGATTAACTGGCCGATCGACTCGCTGATTTAGATGTGTTCACTCGTCGTACCGAAAATGCAATTGCCGGCGTTTCTTTGAGACCAGCGGGAAACTTATAGCAGCATGTCCAATCCTCGAAAAAACTTCCTTCTCAATAGATGTTGTGCAACTGACAAGCAATCGCAATCTCGCCGGCGCTCATGCTGACTGTTCGCCTATTCGTTAATCTCGTCGTTGTCGGAGCACTTTTAATCCTGCCCAAAAGCGTATTGAGAGCAGAAGCTAGTTTGAGGCCACTTGATATTCGGCTACAGGCTGGCGCCTTTGGAAGAGCTAGTTCGGAAGATCTCACTGTGCTCCTGCAGTCTGTAGCCTCCGAACTTTGGCGATACTGCCAGCGGACCGAAATTTCCGGAATCGATGTTTACCATCGGATCGATCATCCGCAAACCGATTTCAAGCGCACAACGAGCGGGCGTATAGCCATTGGCCTGACCGCGCAGGACACTCACTGGGCCCAATACAGCTTTCAGTTTGCCCACGAGTTCTGCCATACGCTGGCCAACTTCAGCAATAATCCACAGAGATTGGTGCGCTATCCGATTCAAGCAAATTTCTGGTTGGAAGAGAGTCTTTGCGAAACAGCTTCTCTGTTTACCTTGCGCGCAATGAGCCGCTCCTGGCGGATCGCTCCTCCTTATCCAGCCTGGCGAGAGTATGCACCCTGGCTCAGCGCCTATGCCGACCGCCGAATCGCTCTCTCTAAGCATCGGCTCCCAGCCGGAACGTCATTTCTTGATTGGTTCCATGAGCATGAGCCTGCCTTGCGACAAAACTCCGCTATCCGCGACTGGAACACGATTATTGCGATCCAACTGCTGGCGCTTTTTGAAGCAGAGCCACGTGGCTGGGAAGCGGTTACGTTTTTGAATCACGGTCCACGTGATACGAACGAATCGCTGGCCCAACATCTCTCCATGTGGCGATCTCAATGCCCCGTCAATCTTCGTCCATTCGTTAACAGGCTCCGGGCCATATTCGCGGTTAGATTATAGAAGTATGACAGTTGTTCCGGGTTGCGCCCCCGGACAGGAGCCAACTATGATTGGTTTTCTCATCTAAGTTGGCCGATCCCTTTAAGGATCGCCCGATCGGGTAATATTAGTTTTTACGTTTTTCCTGGCAGCGAGCAACACATTGTTGTCAAACGGAGAAGGAATTTTTGCGGAACGCAACTGTTGCTGTCCCGTTTAACAATTTGCTAGAAAGGTTAATTGTGAAAAGCTCAATGCGGTCGCCGGTGCATTCCTTATGGAGCATGCGCCGGTTGGTTGCTGTCAACCTGATATTCCTTTCAAACGGAATCTCAGCCTTATACGCCCAGCCTGCGCTTGATACTTGGCAAGGCCCCACTGTAGTAACCACTGGAGACAGTAGGATCTTAGACAGTAGTTGGTTCACAAACACGAATTGGAGAGCTCCTGGCGTCGAAGGCCCAGTGCATTTCCCACCGACTCCTGATCAAAATGCTCTCGTGGACAACGGTACGACTGCGCAAATTGGCATCCCTCCGACAGGTACCCCCACCGCGTCGGCAGCTACTTTGACGATCGGAACCGCCGTTGCTGGTAGCACGGTCCAATTGTTTGGTGGGGATCTAAATGCAAGCAGCGTGGTAATTGGCGCGCACGGGACTTTCGAATTCAGCGGCGGCTTTCTACACACGACTGTCAGTTTCGAAGATAAGGGTGGAATCGTCTTATTTAATACGTCGCCTTCCCAGACTCTTTCTGGTCTTTCCGGTTCGGGTCAGCTGATTATCAACGGAATCTCCTTAACGCTAGATGGAACGAACACGTTTAATGGCCAAACGATCATCAATGAAGGAGCGCTCCAGATTGGAACTGGGGAAACAATCGGGAGTATCTCGGGAAATATCACAAACAACGGAACTTTGACTTTTGATCGCAGCGACGTGTTAACGTTTGCCGGGGTCATCAGCGGCACGGGCAATCTCATTCAGATCGGAAACGGGACGACAATCCTGGCCGGGAACAATACTTACACCGGTAACACAACAATCAATGCAGGGGTGCTCAGCATTTCGCAGGACGCGAACCTAGGCGCGGCCCCCGGCACGCCTGTGGCCAACCAGATCACGATGGATGGTGGCATCCTCCAGGCGACGGCGAGTTTCACCCTCAATTCAAATCGCGGCGTCACGCTTAGAACGGGCGCGACATTCGATGTCACCGACGCCCATGTGCTAACGATTGCCGGTACGATCACCGGCCCCGGCAGTCTGACAGAGACCGGTACGGGAACTCTGATCCTTTCCGGTGTTAACACTTACACCGGAATCACCACGATCAACGCCGGGGTACTCAGTATTTCGCAGGACGCGAACCTTGGCACGCCTCCCGGCACGGCGGTGGGCAACCAGATCACCTTCAACGGCGGCACTCTGCAGGCAACGGCGAGTTTTACCCTCAATCCAAATCGCGGCGTCACGCTTATTGGGGGTGGCACATTCGATATAACCGGCATTAATGCGCTGACATATGGCGGTGTGATCACAGGTCCAGGCAATCTGACGAAGGTCGGTACCGGCACTCTAGCCCTTGCCGGTGTTAACACCTATAGCGGGCAGACGACGGTAAGCGCGGGCGTGTTGCAGGCCCGCTCGGTGGGCGCCTTCAGCGCGGCTTCAGCGTTTACCGTCAATTCAGGCGCTGTCCTGGATTTGAACGGCGTTGATAACACTGTGGGTTCCTTGAGCGGCTCCGGGTTGGTGACTAATACCGGCGGCTTCGGTACGTCCGCCAACGCGACGTTGAGCGTGGGCGCTAATAACACCAGCACTGCCTTTAGTGGGACCTTACAGGACGGGGGGGCCGCTCTAGCCCTGGATAAAATCGGTACAGCCACGTTGACTTTGACCGGGAACAATACCTACACGGGCGGTACGACCATCAGTGCCGGAACACTACAAATCGGTAATGGTGGAACGACAGGTAGCATCATAGGAAACGTCACCAATGATGGAATTCTGGTCTTCGATAGAAGCGACTCTGTCACTTTTGGGGGAGTTATCAGTGGTACGGGCAGCCTGGTCAAACAGGGTGCCGGTACACTCACCCTGCCCGCTACAAATAGCTACACCGGCACAACGACCGTTAATGCTGGCAGCCTGATTGTCGACGGTACGATCGCTAGCGCGCAGACCGTGGTCAACCCCGGCGGGTTTCTTGGCGGACGGGGTGGTCTCGGTGGCAGCCTCGTGAACAGTGGAATCGTTAGCCCTGGTGACTCTCCGGGGACGCTGACAGTCAATAGCAACTACACGCAAAACGCGAACGGCACGTTGCGCATCGAAGTGGCGGGCCTCGGCGCAACCCAGCACGACTTGCTTGCAGTGGGTGGCCATGCCAGCCTCGCTGGCACGCTTCAGTTTGTCCGTCTGGGTGACTTCAACCTTCATGTGGGCGATAAGCTCACATTCCTCACTGCGAACGGCGGAGTGAGCGGTTCTTTCGGCACGGTCCAAAATGAATTCCTCAGTGGAACCATCGTGAAAGTCGAAGTTGTCAATCTTCCAAACGCTGTCGTCCTCGAGGGAACACAGGGCTCGTTCGTGCCGGTTGCCTGCACACCGAACGCTGCAGCGGTAGCCCACGCCCTCGACAGCGCGGTCAGTGACTCGCGGTCGGCAAGGCTGATCAGTTTCCTTGATGAACAGCCGATCGACCAACTCTGTGGCGACCTCCAACGGATCGCGCCCGAACAACTGGCGTCGATCTTCAACATCGGAGTCTCACTTGCAAATGTGCAGACTGCCAACTTGAAGCGGCGTATGGAGGACATTCGCGCGGGCAGCAGCGGGTTCAGCGCAGCAGGTTTTACGCTGAATGGTAGTGCGCAAAGTGTCAGCAGTGGCTTTGCCGGTCTAAGCGGGCCCGAGGGCAAAAGCGGCCCACCTGTCTTCGCTCCCACCCCGGAGAACCGGTGGGGCGTTTTTGTTACCGGTCTCGGTGAATTCACCAATGTCGATAGTACACCGAACGCGCCAGGCTATGACGTCGACACCGGCGGCTTTACTCTCGGCGTCGATTATCGCGTTACTCCGAACTTCGCCATCGGCTTGACCGGCGGGTATGCTCACACCAGCGTCTCTCCGGATGGCGGCGGTAACATCGATGTAAATGGCGGAAAGATCGGTCTTTATGCCACGGTCTTTGGTAATGGTTTTTATCTGGATACTGCCGTCAGCGGAGGTCCGAGCGGGTACGACATACGCCGCACCGCTCTGCAGGGCACTGCCAGCGGTAGCACCGATGGGGCGGATGTCGATGTTCTCGTTGCAGCGGGCTATGATTGGAAAAAAGGTAACTTGACGATCGGGCCGACCGCCAGCTTCCAATTTAATTATATCGGTCTCAACGGCTTCACTGAAACCGGTTCCCTTGCGCCCCTGACGTTTCCCGACCAGAATAAGGAATCCGAACGCTCCGCGTTTGGCGCTAAAGCTTCATATGATTGGAAAATCGGGCACGTCACCGTCATACCCCAGATAAACGCAGCATGGCAGCACGAATACGGCTCTACCGCATATTCTGTCGTCGCAAATTTCGCCAGTGGCGCCGGCAAGAGCTTTACTGTTGTCGGTCCAGATATTGGTCGCGACAGTCTCCTGATCGGCGCGGGCGCTACCGTGATCTGGAACGACCGCGTTTCCACTTACCTCTACTATGACGGTGAAGTTGCACGGACCAACTACCAGTCCCACAACGTGTCTGGCGGCGTCCGGATATCATTCTAGCCTGAACTGCTCCTATCGCGGCGTAGCCACCACCACAAAGTGCCGGTGTTAAGGGTTGTGAATACCAGCCCCCGAACGAGTTTTCGCGCTATGCGAGTGAACTGCTGCCATATAGCTATGATTGCGTGGATCGAATTGTACTGGGTGCTTACCACCGGATGTGTCAGGCCAGCGGAGGTTTTTTGACTTGGTGGACTGTTTTGTATCCCAACAGCGAACTGACTCAGGAGCTGTAGTTCCCCCGAAAAAACGGACACGTAATTCTCGGTTTCTCGGTGTGGTTATTGAAGGAATCGGGTGACTCTCTTCACCAGATCCTCTGGGATTCTGGCACCTCCGATCCTTATTTCATGGACTTTGGTGTACGCTATTGCTGCCGAACGCACCTCCCGCAAGTGGATGACGCTCCTCGCGGTCACCAAAGAAGACCCTGACGTCGAAGAAAAATCGGTACGCCAGTTACACGAGCACAGAGTCGATGGTAACGTCCTTGCCACCTGCGGCGACGAAAATAGCCGCTCCCTTGCGTATCTGAAGCGGAACCGAGTACCCACCGTATTGGTAGATAGATTAGTTTCCCTTCGATTCAGCCAAGTTGGGGTCGAGAATAAACGCGCGATTAAGCAATTGGTTGAAAATCTCTGCAACCTGGATCATAGGCGAGTCGCGATGATTGCCGGCAGACCCCATATAGCGACAACTTTCGAGCGGGTGACTGATTACAAGCGAACTCTTCGTGTTCACGGTCTTCAGGTTGACGAAGCACTGATTCATGACGGAAGCGAGTACGCGGTGTCTTATGACAGGATGTTTGGTTTGAACCGTCCGCCAACCACAATTGTCGCTGGGAACAATCGGTCAATGATGCGGTACTGCTGGGTTTCACGTCCCTCGCGATATCGCGGTCGCGGGCTTTGACGACTTCGAATTGGGCCGATTACTTCCATCCAAGATTGACGGAATTCCCCAACCGATTGAAGCAATCGCCAAAAGCGAAATCTCGCTCCTGCCGCGCCTGAACCGACTGGTGCGACAAAAGTAGTCGGCGCGGTAGTTCTTTTGCATGGAGTGGACACGATGCAGGCTTCGGTTCGAAGCATCGTGTCTTGTGATCGGACGGCAACGTTTACACAACTTGGCGTCGGTTCCTTCGTATGAGACGATCGGTGTCGAGCTGGGGCGTCATTTCATTTGGAATGTCGAAGGCCGTCCGATCGATCTCGGTTTCTTCAGCTTGGGTTTCTACAGTTACATTGGTAATCACTACAGCTCCGGCCACTTCAAAATAGGTTCCGGTTGGCGGTTTTGATCGAGGGAACCGCAGATTTCGCCGATTCCGCAGATTTTCCAATGAGGTACTTCATTAGGAATATGACTTGGGTGATTCAGTCCGCGATTTGTACCGCGCCAGAGAAATTGATAAGGCAAAACCTACAGGTCAAAAATCTGCGTAATCTGTGGAATCTGCGGTTCCTTACCCCGGGATCAACTTCAACAATTCCTCTTTGAGCGGGTCGGTCATTTTCCGCACAGCTTCGATGTCGATCAATTCGAGGAATGCGGGTACGCCGGACAACTCTGTCGCGGCGGCGATCACCGGCTCGGGCGGAAGAAAAACCGGGACCTGAGACTGGATAACTATTACTGGCAATTCATGTAACCCAGGATGCGCTTGGGTAAGGACGTCATAACGAAGCTGGGAAAAGAGATGCCTGAGGCCAGCGCTTCGAGTCAGCAGCGTCTGGATCACCATCGCATTTACAACGAACTGGCGCAGTTGATCAGTTCCTCTGCGGTCTTGTTTCCGGCTAAAGGCCTGGATTGCTTGGGTCAGCGAATAGGTCGGTCCGTAGGTCAGGATCCAGCGGATCGGCGATGTGATCAGAATCGTCTTCTTGCCGGAATCGGTCTCAATCTCCTGATTGTACTCCCAGCGATGTAGATCCAGATTTGTGCCGACTTCGCTCAACCAGTCAGTTTCGAATTCCTTCGGAAAATCAAATGGCTTGCCGGCGAACTGTTTGTAAGCCGTTTGCAGCTCAGCCAATCCTTTGGTAGCTCCGGCAACCTCTGTTCTCGTTCCCGCGAGCCGTCCAACCAGGCGCTCTGGAAGCAAAAGAACCTTCACCGTTTCAAGGTGGCCAACCAGTTGCTTCTCGAGAAATTCCGCGACTGCCTGGGTGCTTTTGCGAGTTGTTGCCAGCTGTTCCAACGAAAGGTTCTTGATCGGCGCTGAAGGTATCTCGGGCATTGGCGCTTCTTTACGAAGAGCTTAGCCAGGAAAATCCCGACGTTCCAAGGAAATAAAGAGGGCAACAGATACCAGGTGTGTCGGCGCGGAAACCGAAATTGAGAGCTAGGTCCTCAATTGATCCCGTTGCCTCCCGGAGATCCCCACCAACGTCCTCCTACGACTACCGAACACGCATGTGGCGTGCATCGAAGAACCGGCCCTTCCATTCCGGGCACCAAAGGACGCTGTCGGACGTCATCGCGAGTCAGACCCCAGGAAAGAGGACAACGCCTCGCCATAGGCAGGAAATTCATTTAATGTATTGTGCGTTCCCTCCAGTATATTAACGACTTGCGGAGGTTTAGGCAGCGCGGCGATCAAGCGGTCGGTGTTCGCTGCTGGAATGACCTCGTCCTTACCTGCCCGGATTACGAGAGTTGGCCCGGTATACCGACGCAAGTAAGTGGTCGATTTGAAGCGGTCTTTCATCAGCCAAGGAACCGGTAGCCATGGGTAGTATGCCAGACCGAGGTTAACACCACTGTCGAAGGGGGTCACCAACACGAGTTTAGTGACGGGTCGCTTCGATGCGGCGTAGCTCGCAACGGCGCTGCCTAAACTGCGACCAACGATTGATATGCGCTTGGCATGTTGGCGAGTCTTTACCTCGTCGTACAATGCGAGTGCATCTTCGAACAAAGCTTTTTCGCTCGGCTGACCTTCATTCGCTCCGTACCCGCGATAAGAGAGAAGATAGACGCTGGTTGCCGGAACCCACCTCGCAAATTCCTCGCGCATCTGTTCAATACGCTCAGCATTGCCGCCAAAATAGAGGATGGCGTCATCGTTGCCAGGATTTATCGCCCAGCCTCTCAGCGTGATTCCATCGTGGGCCACGACAAAATCTGTGTCCTTGGCTTCTACGCGCGTTTCCTGAGGAAAGAATAAAAGACTGCGCTGCCGGTAATACATCCACGCGCAGATGCCGAGGTATGTGACGACGGCCAGAGCTAAGAGTCCCATAACCAGTTTAAAGAGCATGAGGAAATTACTGCCACACCTCAAAGCGCCGATCCCAGCGTCCGTTCGGCCCATCATAGCGTCGAATCTCCAGCGCGGATGCGAAAGTGAAAATCACGCCACAATTCGGTCCGACCGTACCGTTAGAACCATTGGGTAATCGACAACCTCGCCCAGGTGCTTTAAGCATTCGGTTTGTGGCTAGTGCTTACGAGCAGGTTCCATATCCAGCGGGTGTCTTTCCTCAGACGCACCCGGATCGGCTGGCTACTATCGGCTTACTAAGGGGAATGGCATCCGGGCCGGTGGAGCGGTGCAGAGTTCTGGAACTGGGTTGTGGTGCCGGCAACAACCTCATCACAATGGCAAGCAACCTGCCGGAGAGCGAATTCTTTGGGATCGATCTGGCGAAAAATGCTATCGCGTCTGCACGGGAAATGGTTGCCGGGCTCGGACTACAAAATGTAACGGTTCAGCACCTCGATGTGTGTGATGTACATAAGGAGAAGCTGGGCCGGTTCGATTTTATTATTGCCCACGGACTCTACTCTTGGGTTCCCGCTCCGGTCCGGCAGCAAATCTTAACAATCTGTCGCGAAATGCTCCACCCGCACGGAGTCGCCTACATCAGTTACAATGCCCAACCGGGAAACCATTTACATGATCTCTCACGAGGCATTATTCGTTTCCACACAGCACACTTTTCTGACCCGGCCGAAAAGATTAAACAGGCGCGAGGTCTTCTGAAATTCCTCGGCGACTCCAGGCTTGAGCCGAACGCTTATACTACCGCCCTCAGAACGGAGGCTGAACGAGTCGCGAAATACACCGATGAAGTCTTTTTTCACGACGATCTGAGTGAAGTGAACAGGTCGTTCTATTTTCATGAATTCATGGCAGACGCGCGACAACACCGGATGCAGTTTCTTGGGGAGGCAGGTCCAAACGAATTGGGTTCGCGCGACTTCAACCCGGAAGCAATCGCCAGAATGAAGGAGCTGGATGGGAGTCCAGAAATCGTCCGCGAACAATATAAGGACTTCTTTTTGGGACGGATGTTCCGAGAGACGTTGTTGTGTCGCGAGGAACTTCCATTAGCACCCGAGTTCCGGCCGGAAAGAGTTGCGGTGCTCTATCTTTCCTGCGATGCCGAGCTGGTCAACGAGACGGAGAAGGGCGCGCTTTTCCGCAGACATGAAAGATCGGAGATGACTACTGGGCATCCCGTTGTAACCAGCGCGGTGAAATATCTCTGCAGCCGCTGGCCGCAACGTGTTCCGTTTGAGGCGTTGCTGGAACATTCGGTCACGGCGATTGGTGGAACCGTTCCCGACGGTATCAGCCTTATGCTTGCCGAAACGTTGCTGACTGCATATCGCGCCGGATTCATCGGATTGCACATGGGTCCGGCTCGCCTAGTCACAGAAATCAGCGATCGGCCTACCAGCAGCCAGCTGGCGCGATTCCAACTGCAGCGAGGCGATTCGACTGCAGATCAGTTACACCGGCCAGTTGTGTTCTCCGACCCGTTGAGCCGCCGAATGGTGCTCGTGCTCGACGGCAATAACGATCTAGACGCAATCGTCCGCGATCTAGCCGAGTTTACCAACGAATCGGTCGAGACCGCCAAGGGAAAAGTGGAGAAGGGGCTTCAGGCGCTCGCCCGTGGCGGGATGTTGGTGGGTTAAAAGCAAGAAGCTAGAATTTAGGAGCTAGAATCTAGGAGATTGAAGCCGGGACTGCTGGCGGTCGGTTGGAACTTGCGCCAAAGACGCGATTCTACAAAAGGGTTGAACAGAAGGCTGCAAAGATCTCGAAAGATCCTGAGCTTCGTCTGAGCGCGCGATTGAAACGAAGAAGGAGCTAGCCAGCAGGATAGCCGACAACGAATAGAGTGGAGGAGCTCCTTTATACGTCATAACTGTCCTGGTTCTAAATCGAATGGTTTCCTAGATACCCGAGTGGGGGATTCGACGATCGCTGTCTTAGCAGGAAAAAGGCAGGGTCACCGTTTATTCGGAGTTCCCACCGCAAAGCATGTTCGGAAGAGAGCGTCTACCCGGAACCCGGAACGCGGAACCCGGAACCTCAACCTACTTGTAGTCGATCACCGTCGGATCCAGTTCAATCACCGCGTTGTCGTCAGCTATATTCACGCGCCGATAGGCGGCAGGTCCCCAATTCGCCTCTTTCACATTGGGGTCTTGTACATGGATTGTGTATTCGCCCTTTGGAATGTTATCAAAATGATACTGCCCGTCAGCGCCTGTCCGAAACGTCTCTATTTTTTGCAGATCGGAGCTGCCATGAACTCCTCGATATAATGTCACAGTGACCAGATTGGCGGCGGAGGCCCTTGCCGCGCCGGAATGGATTTCCATCACGCTCCCATGAATAGTCGCTGCCTGGCAGATGGAATGAATGGCAAAGAGAACGAGCGAGATCGTGAGAATCGAGAGGATCCGCTTCACGAAAAAGTTTGTAGCACGTTGGAAAAAAATAGACCAGCAAGAAGCAACGCCGACATCGCCGTCACCGCCGACATCGCCGAGAATGCCAACACCGCTGTCAACGAGAGGATTAACCAGTTTTCGAACCCCCGGGAAGGGGCACAGAAGACCGCAGGGAAAGGTTAACCTGTCCCCGGTCCTCCTTCAGATGACAGCGATGTCGGGGCCGACGGCGTTGTCGGCGTTGATCATCGTGTTAGTGTTTCGCATAATCATCGCGCGCTCCCCATGCGCTGTCTCTTATACACATCTCCGAGCCCACGAGACGCCTAACGTGATCGCGTATGCCGTCTTCTGC
>JBKPCS010000006.1:0-3729 GCA_046727495.1 bacterium
TCCTGATCCAGTGAATCTGGGGCCCGGCCAACACCCGCCTCATTGCTCCTTAGAGCAAGCACGAAATGCTCAGATGACTAAAATAGCGACGACCTTGTTTGCGCCTTGCTGTCTTTCGCGGATGTAGATTACACTCCCGGCTATTGTCCCTCTATGTGTATGAAAATTCGTTTATCCGTCAGCGTTGTCGCAGCCCTATTTCTAACTCCGATCGCCGGTCTTGCTCAGACCACGATCGCTGCGCTCCCATACGCAATCACTGTGCCTGGCGTTTACTTGCTTGGGGGGTAGCCTGGTCAGCGCCGCGAATTCGGGTGCTGCGATCACTGTGCAGACCAGTAACGTTACGCTCGACCTCGACGGATTTTACTTCTTTGGTAGTGGCCCGAACAGCATTGGGATTCTCGCTTCTGATCAAACAAATATCACGGTTAAGAATGGCGGTCTGGTTGGATTCAACACCGCGGTTGCATTCGAGGCATCCAGTGCGGCTGGTCCCAACTACGGTCATCACATTCAAGATCTCAATATTTCCGCATGCGCGAACGGCATCCTGCTGGTACATGGCAATCAGTCAATTGTCGCACGGAACCAACTGAGCAACGGCAGCGCTATCGGTATCTATGCGCAAGGTGTCGGAGACCGAATCGAGAATAACGACATTAGCGGCTACCGGATCGGGATCAGGTCTTTCGGCGGGAACTATATCCAGGCAAACTTTTTGAATTACTGTACTACCGCCCTTTGGTTGGGTGGCGACGATCGGCGTAAGGATAATGTGGAGATCAGATCGGCCAATGGACATCGCGGCGGCAGTCCGAAAGACTCAGGTGATGACGATTGATTCGTCATTGGCGATATGTCAGTTGTCATGCGCGACGGTCGTCTGACCCGGCAGAGCTGGAGCCTGCGACCCTATGATCCGAAAGCATCCCAAGCAGTGCAGAAGCGGCGGCCCGCGCAACGTAGGCGAGCTTAGCAAATGGCTACGCTAGCCGGTGAAGGCCTGTTTGAGCGGATGTATCTATACGGTATTTTTTTGTACCGTAATTCCTTCCCGGGAGAACTCGACGAAGTGGCGGCCCAAACGCGGGCCCTCGGCGAATGGTTTCGCGCGTTTGTTCTGGCTCACATGGGCCGCCTCGTGACCGCCAAAGCACTGGGGTTTGCTTGAACCGCTGAATCGGGTGCTTGAGCGCGACGAAGGGTATG
This sequence comes from bacterium, assembly GCA_046727495.1. Taxonomy (GTDB): domain Bacteria; phylum Verrucomicrobiota; class Verrucomicrobiia; order Chthoniobacterales; family JAFAMB01; genus JBKPBY01. Next base: position 1,213 of record JBKPCS010000006.1, read on the forward strand.
GACAATCGTGGCGCGGTCTGGTCACCCGAAGAACCGCCAAAGGAGAAAACAGAATCATGACCAGTTCAACGGTCAAAATAGCGGTCCTGGACGATTATCAAAACATAGCTTTGAAAATGGCGGATTGGTCGGCTATTCCCGGCAATCCTGAAATCACGGTGTTTAACGATCACGTCTCGGAATTAGAGCCCCTGATTCAACGGCTCTTTTCCCTTTGATGTTGTCTGCATCATGCGTGAGCGAACGCCCATGACCGCCGCGCTCCTTGACCGCCTGCCGAATCTTCGGTTGATTGCATCTACCGGCTCGCGAAACGCCGCAATCGACCTTGAGGCAGCCAAGAGAAGAGGGATCGAAGTCCGCCATACGGGCTATCTGCCGACGCCTACCATTGAGTTTACTTGGGCCCTGATCTTGGCTGTCGCCCGAAACATAGCGGCAGAAAATGCTTCCTTGCGCAATGGATGGTGGCAGACGGCCGTCGGCACCGATCTTTATGATAAGACCCTTGGAGTCCTGGGGTTAGGTAGTATCGGTTCACGGATCGCAGAAATCGGAAAATCGTTTGGGATGAACGCGATTTCCTGGAGTCAAAATCTCACGCAAGAAAAAGCCGAGGCATCGGGAGCACGCTTGGTTTCCAAAGATGAGTTGTTTCGTGAATCCGACTTTCTGACCATCCATTTGGTGCTAAGTGATGGTCTCTTAACCACTAGCAGGACTGCTGTTCGCTAAGAAAGAAAAGTACGGCAAGCACAGCTCTCCCAACGAAGCCAGATAAAACTCCCGCAGCGCGCAGTCACAGTGTCCGGACTATGTCCATCAGATTGTCGATTTTGCGGGCAATGGAGGATCGGCTCGAACTCAGGTTATGCTCCATGCTGAGTCCTGTAAAAAAGGTCAGGACCAATTCCGCCAAAGAGTTCGCATCCATCTTCGGGCGCTCGGCCGCAATATTCTTGGCGATGAGCTGCTTTAGTTTGTTTCTGCTTCGACTGATGATATCAACAGCTTCGGGTGGCAATATCGGAAACTCACGCATGGAGCTGATGGCAAAACATCCCTTTTGGCCCTCCAGGCTGCATGGTCCAAGCTTGAGGAATCGCTCGATGTTATTCCAGCCCAAGGGCACGGTTGTGAGGAGGCCCTGCTTCTCGAGATTTTCCAAGTAGTACCGGAGGCTCTGCACAAACAAGTCCTCTTTATCTTTGAACTCGGCGTAGAGGCCGGATTTGTTCACCCCGGTTGCTTGTTCCAATTCGTGAAGACTGGCGTCAGCAAAGCCCTGCCGCCAAAAAACCGGCAGCGCCTTCTCTAAGACAGCTTCCCGGGTAAAATTTTTTGGTCGTCCCATGGCGGAAATATTGATTAATGAACCGAGTGGTGCAAAAAATTTCTTGACGGCGATGGAGCGGCATGGCTGCTTAAAGAACCGATTGGTTTTTTATGCGGATGTTGAACCAGATTTCCCAACCGCGGCGGCAGCCACTCTTCACTCCGGTGCAGATGGGCAAACTACGGTTGCCCAATCGGATCATCATGGCGCCGCTTACCCGCATGCGTGCGGCTAACCCCGGGCACGCACCCAGCGAACTCCACGCCGAATATTATGCCCAGCGCGCTTCTGCCGGTCTTATCATCGGCGAATGCACCGAGATCAGCTCGGATGCTTACGGCTGGGCTGACACTCCCGGCCTCTGGAGCACCGAGCAAGTCCACGGCTGGCGGCGCGTGACAGACGCTGTTCACCAGAAGGGCGGGTTGATGTACGCACAGCTTTGGCACACCGGCGCGATGTCGCACCCGGACTTCTTCGATGGGGCTTTGCCGATGTCGGCATCCAATGTGAATCCGGAGCAAGAGAGCGTTACTCCCTCAGGAAAGAAGCCCACCGTATTTCCTCGCCCGATGAGCAAAAATGAAGTTCGCCGCACGGTCGCTGAATTTGGAACCGGGGCAAAGAATGCCATGGAAGCGTCCGGACCGAAAGGGTACACCGATTATCCCACATTGATAGAATCTCTGTCCCCTCAAAAGTGGCAGTAAAAATTCGCCTCGCGGTGGCACAAAACTTTACCTCTTGGTACCACCAAAACGGGACACTAAAAAGTCGCACCATCGCGTTGATGCCGGAACCGGATAGCGACACTTATGTTAGCAACCGTGGCCTAATCGATTCTCCAACAGTATCACTCAAACTGCGGCTGCGACCCGGGACCCACTAACCTCTAACTGAAGCGAACAAGCGAAAAACGAAATAACGAAAGCTTAAAACAGATGAGCAAGAATAATGTGGGAAAACTAGAAGGCAAGATCGCGATCGTCACCGGCGGTTCGCGTGGCATCGGCGCGGCGATCGCTAAACGCCTGGCCGGGGATGGAGCCAGCGTGGCTAAATGGAGACGCCGATGTTGTGGCTTTTGGACGCCAGTTCATTTCAAATCCAGACCTTCCCGAACGATTGCGTCTAGGAATTCCCCTTAATCCTTATAACCGAGCGACCTTTTATAGCGCGGG
>JBKPCS010000007.1:0-14773 GCA_046727495.1 bacterium
TCCCGAAATCCGAATGCACCGCCAGATTGATAGAAACCCGTGCGACCCCAGAAACGGCAGCTTAAAACTTGATAAAGGAGCCAGCCGTTCACCAGGAAGTTTACCGAAGGATCCGGCGTTTCCACGTGAAGCTGTCCGAGCATTTTCTGCCAGTAAGCCCGGCTCGCTGCCAACGCCGACCTGTCCGCGCCTTCATCGCAAAATCGGTAGATGAGCTGGTCCACAGCTTCTGTGCTCGAACAAGCTCCCAGCCGGAAACTGGTTTCTCGCGTCTCGCCGTCGGCTAAATCGAACTTCACCTGCACAGCGGCACACGGATCGAGCCCGATGCCTGTTCGACCCGATAATTGCTCACCGCGTAACGCCTGAGGGTTCGACGCGGTTCGGTTCCGGCCAAGGAATTCTGTTCGATCCGCAGTGAAAGTGTATTCGGTCTCACTTAAATCAACGAACGCGGTCCATCCGGAAAAGTCTGAATTATAGAGATTGCGCGCGAGCAACGCTCCGCTATTCCTGTCGGTTTCGACGTGCAGAGAATACTTCTGGCGCGAATCGCCGAGAACCCATTCCCAATAGCCTGTCACAGAAATCTTGCGTGGCCGTGCAGAAAGATTCTTCAACTTCAGAATTGCGATCTTTATCGGGGCATCAATCGCGACGCAGATTGTCAGCTCCGAATGTATTCCATTTTCCGAATGCTCGAAAACCGAGTAACCGAAACCGTGTTTGATTACGTAAGGAGTAGCGCCTCGCACAGGCCAAGGAGTAGGGGACCAGAACTCGCGGCTCTCATCGTCCCGGATATAGAGCGCTTCGCCGCTCGAGTCGGTAACCGGATCATTGTTCCATGGCGTCAATCGGAACTCATGAGAATTTTCAGCCCAGGTGTAACATGAGCCGCTCTCCGAGATTACGGTTCCAAAATTTGGGTTAGCTAAAACGTTCACCCACGGCGCCGGCGTTGTTTGGCCCGGTTGTAAGGTGATCACGTACTCTCGGCCATCAGACGTGAATCCACCGAGGCCGTTGTGGAAGGGGAGCGTTTCGCGTTTCGCGTTTCGCGTTTCGCGTTCTGAGCGTGACCCCGCAGCGGGCGTCGTTACTACGGCCGAAACCTCACCAATCTCCTCAATGCCGGCGCCATTCCCATCGCGCTCCGCGGAACGCGAAACGCGAAACGCGGAACGCGAAAGGCTACCAGGCAACACAATGCGAGCCGCTGTTTGCAGAAGCACGGCTTCTTCGAAAGGAATTTGATCCATTCGAATGATCTTGGCGCTTTGTGCAGCCAAATGGGCGAGCTCTCGATCCAGTGACTGGTTGGAGGACAAAGGATGTTCGAGCAAAAGTACGGCGTCTACCGCAATACCCTTGGAGCGCCAATACGAGGAGCCCTGGATCAGCTGTTTTGCCAGCGCTAGATCGGCGCTTTCGCGCAGGCAGGCCAGCACGATTGGGACGTCGCCAGAGATGCCATGTCTCCAGAGCCCGCTCTGGCCCAGCCGGTTCTGCAGCAATATTTCTGGAGCCGCTCGATGGGCCGCATCAGCATAGATAAGTGCGCTGGTAAGCTTCTCATAATGCTCGAGCTCGACAGAACTAACATCCAGCGGCGCCGATTGATTCCTTGCCGCTTCGAATGCATGGTCCGCTCGCTCGCGTTGACGGTAGTCTTTCAAAACCGCAAGAGCGGATTCCCGATTCTCGGCTACAGCAAAAACCAGATCAATTTCCACCGGATTCCCCGGCTCCAGCGCGAATGATCGCCGCAGCGACACGATTGGATCGAGGACAGACCCGGTCCTCAACGACAGTGCCGAACCTTTCTCCACCGCCACAGGTCTTTGCGATGTCCGGTTCCGGCCGACGAACCGGGCGCGATCGGTTTCATATGAGACGTTCCCATCGTCTTCGCTGGTCATCGCGTGCAGAAACAATGGAGGATTCTCGCCTTCAGATCGCGGGCGCCTCCGGCAAAGCAGCGCTTTCTCGATTGGATCGAACTCCGTTTGTACGAACAGATTGCTGAATGTCGGATGCGCGGCATCGGCAGCCGGATGCGCCAAAACGACTTCGGCGTAGCTGGTCAGTTCAATGGATCGTGCCGTAGAAGAGCGATTGACCAGGCGGATTCTTCGCAGCTCTACATCGTGTTCTCCCGAGACGCAGATGGTCGTTTGTGCTTCGATGTCAGACCGCTCCAGTCTGAACTCGGCGAGCCCCTCGGAAAAAATCACCTCATATCGATCGGATGACCCGAGAGCAGGCTGATAACCCGTGGACCAATATTCGCCTGTAACAAGATCGCGCAGATAAACAAAAGTTCCCCAGGAATCGCTGGTGGAATCTTCGCGCCAACGGGTGAGCATTAAATCCCGCCATCGACTAAAGCCACCACCCGAGTTCGTCACCATCACCTGATAACGACCGTTGTACAAAAAGTGAACTTCGGGTACGCGTGAACTAGGGGAGGTGAATCTACGCATGAATCACCGTCCACGCTCAGGACCGAATGTTCAACGTTTTGATGTGATCGGGTGTTGGCAAGAAGTCGCGACGCGACGACAATTCTCGGCCAGGGGTGAGCGGAGCGAACCCCTGGAATAGCTCGTGTTACGCGACCCTCCTGAAAGGATGATAGAGAGGTTGGACTGGCTGGTGATTGGATCACCGCCTCTGCAGCCCCTTCAGGGCTCCACGTATCTGGACTCGGTTACCAGGGGTTCACCCGCCAAGGCGGGATCACCCCTGGCTGAGATCTGTTGTCGCCTTTGCGACAACCGATACGTCACAACCCACACGTCCCTCCAGGACTCGACAATTGATGAGTGCGGTCTATTCGTTATGCGGGAAAGCGTGTCGTTTGACCCATGGCCAATCGACAGGCCGAAACCCGGAATTTAATGAAATCCAAGTTACCCAAAAGCAACGCCTTGAAAGAAGCTTGGCGTCTCGCGAAAGCATATTGGACCTGCGACGAAAAGTGGATGGCCTGGGGGCTGCTCCTTGGCATTATCGCTCTGAACCTTGGCACGGTTTACACGAGCGTCCGGATTAACGATTGGAACAAGAATTTTTTTAATGCGCTCCAGGCTTTCGATCAGGGAGAAGTCTTTCGTCAGTTGGGTGTTTTCTGTCTGTTGGCTGGGTTGGCGATAGGACTATCGGTCTACGCCACCTATTGGAACCAGGCGCTGCAGACACGGTGGCGCCGCTGGTTGACGCTCAAGTATATCCGGGACTGGCTAGCGGATCGCGCCTACTATCGCATCCAGTTCGAGACGAGCACCGACAATCCCGATCAGCGGATCGCGGAAGATATCCAGCAGTTCACTACATACGTTTTGAATCTGTTGATTGGATTGCTTACTTCGCTTGTTTCCCTCGCGTCGTTTATAGTGATTCTTTGGGGTCTTTCGGGTCCGGCCTGGATCCCTTTGGGAAAATGGGGCATTGTCCAGATCCCTGCCTACCTTGTTTGGGCTGCATTACTAACCGCCGGACTCGCGACATGGATCACGATCTTAATCGGTCGTCCGCTCGTTTCATCGAACTTCGCCAAGCAGCGCTACGAAGGCGATTTCCGTTTTAGCCTTACGCACTTGCGCGAAAATGCAGAGAGCGTGGCGCTTTACGGCGGAGAACCTGTAGAACTCCACCTTTTCCAGGAACGGTTCAAAAAGGTATTTGCCAATTTCTGGCATATCATGAAACAGCAGCGACGGCTAAACTGGTTCACCTTGGGCTACGCACAGTTCGTGGTGGTGTTTCCTTTGATGGTCGTTTCTCCGCGATATTTCTCGCACCAGATTGGACTCGGCGAGTTAATGCAGGTAGCAAACGCGTTCGCGTTCGTGCAAAACGCGCTCTCTTTCATCATCAATGCGTACAAGGACATCGCTGCATGGGAAGCAGTAACCGATCGACTGGGCGGCTTCGAGCAGCGCCTACAGGAGATTCATGTAACCGCGCAGGCAACTCAACAGATTGCTATTCAGCACAGCGGTGTCGGAGTTGCTGTCGAGAAACTCGACTTGGATTTGCCGGATGGTAGCCCACTTTTACGTGGGATCACCTTTGCCGCAGCGCCAGGAAAATCAGTGCTAATTACCGGACCCTCAGGCACCGGCAAAACGACTTTGTTGCGTGCCGTAGCCGGGATCTGGCCTTTTGGTCGCGGTCACGTGCAGCTGGCGGATGGTCGCACGCTTTTCGTTCCTCAAAGTCCTTATCTGCCATTCAGCACGTTGATCAGTGTCTTGTTCTATCCATATGGAAACGGAAAAAAATTTCCGAAGGAACGAGTTACTGAAGTGCTCCGGCTGGCTGATCTGGAGGATCTCGCCAAAGAACTTGATAAGGTCGAAAATTGGAGCCGGCGCTTGTCGCTAGCGGAAGAACAGCAACTTACGTTTGCTAGAATCTTGTTGACTCAGCCAGCGCTAGTTTTTCTCGATGATGCTTCCTCCGCGTTGGATGACAAAACTGAAGCGAAACTGTACGGGCTGCTGCAGAAGGCGTCGTGGCCGCTCACAATCGTGAGTGCGACTTACAAAAGCACATTACCGAGGTTTCACGATCGGGTAGTGGATATCTGTGACTTCGCGCCGCCGAAGAAATTAACGTCGACCTAGAAGGTCAACCCACGGTCAAGCCAGAGGCTTGAGCTTGGCCCGTTCTGGCTCCGTCGCGGGCATGAGCTTCCACCTTGACCGTGGGTTAAGCTTCTAGCTCGACATTGGTGTCGCGCCAGCAGAACAAAATTGGCCTTGCCGCGACGCGCGACCGTCTGCGGCGGCCAGCACAACCATTAGGCTCGGCGCGCGAAACGGCTCTCCGAGCCGTCTCGCGCGGTTTGAATTCAAGTTGTGTTCAACCTGATCTTCGATTTACTTAGCTGTGGCAATAAAGATCTCGTTGAATGACGACGGCCGGCCGGGTCAAGAGCGGCAAGAAGAATGGCGTACGTTGTGTTTGGCGTCAGTCCGCGTAGCTGGTCTGCGTGCCTCGCGTAACATCATCCTCTAGAGGCACTACGCCAAAGAAGTTCATCCAGTCCGTAGTAGATGCTGACGACTTGCGCAGTCTGATCGCTGCCAATTGCCGCCAACGCGTCTAGCAACGCTACACCAAACGGATCATCACCATCTTCGTAAACCTGGACCTGCTTCAACGCCCAATTGAAGCCGATCACAGAGTCGATATCCAATACCCGCTTCCAGTTCCACGCCGGGATCGTTCACTCCGCCGCCAAAGCCGTTCACGCCTCGAACCGTTACCGGCACGGAGGACACGTTTGAACCAGATTCGCCGAAGCTCGTCAACGCGATTTCTGGCTTTTATGAAAACTTTGATTCGAAGAACGAGAGCGCTACTCCATTGAACGCACATTCTTGACTTACTTAGCGTCGAAATCGGGAAAGATATTTCTTCATCGAACGGATGAAATTACTTGGTCACAATGAATCTTGAGCAGCTACTTCGCCGAAAATGGGCGCTCTTAAAAAGAGCGCTCGATAGTAGCCCGGGGCTTTAGCCCCGGGGCGTCTGAAAATCGGGCCGCTTGAACTGGCCGTTGCGGCACCTATAATGAAGTTGGTGTGGCTGAAAAGCATCGATTTTGGATTTCGCGAGCACCTACAACGCAAATCCCGAAGTGCGCGATTACGGCGAGCTCGCCAATTCGTTCACCCTCTGCAAGACCCGAGTTTCCCGCGCCAAACGCCGAACGCCATAACTTGTCGCGCCGTAGCTTTGAGCGAAGGCGGAACTTGTCGCGCCGTAGCTTTGAGCGAAGGCGGAACTTGTCGCGCCATAGTCCGGTCTTGGCCGGACGAAGGCGGACGCGAAACGCTTATGCTCATTCCCTCCAAAACAAATCGACCTATCGGATTGCCCTTTTCATCTGCCGACGCAAAAGCCTCCTTTGTTCAGGAATAACCAGGAGATTCGTATGCAGTCACAAGCGCAAGACAAGAGTGTGAATATCATCGAACGTGTCGTAGCCCACGCTCGAGAGAGCCTGGCGCAAGAGAAGGCCAAGCTGGCCGAAGCGTTTATCCGCCAATACTACAACCAGGTTGCTCCCGAAGAACTGGCTGAGCGAGAGATCCCTGACCTGTTTGGGGCTGCGATGGCACATCTGAACTTCATGAAAGAGTTCAAGTCGGGTACCCCCAAGGTACGGATTTACAATCCGCAACAGGCTAAGGACGGGTGGCAATCCACCCATACTGTAATCGAGATCGTCAACGACGACATGCCGTTTCTTGTTGATTCGGTGACGATGGAGATCATTCGCCGCGGAATCACGCTGCATCTGACGATCCATCCGGTAATGAAAGTAGAACGGGATGCCAACGGCCGCCCTCAGGAAATCTTGCCGCCTCACTCGCGTCAAGAATCCAGTTCCGAATCGCTGATGCATTTGCAGATCGATCAAGAAACCGATCCCGGCAAGCTCGCGGATCTAGAGAGCGCGATCATTCGCATTCTTGGAGATATCCGCAAGGCGGTCGAGGACTACCCGAAGATGCGGAACAAAATGAAGCGTCTGGTTGCCGATTTGAAGACGCCGTACCCGCCGGGTTTAGACTCGGAGTTTGTCGACGAGGTGAGAACGTTGTTCACCTGGCTCGCCAATGGTCATTTCACGTTTCTCGGATATCGGGAGTACGATTTGATCAATGAAAACGGCGAAGATGTTCTGCGCGTCGTTCCGGGGTCTGGTCAAGGAATATTGCGCGAGACAAAAGAGACCAAGGTTTCTATGAGCTTCGCTAGCGTGACTCCTGAAGTCCGGAGACTCGCGCGTGTGCCGCAGTTGTTAATCGTCACCAAAGCCAATTCGCGAGCAACAGTCCACCGCCCTGGATACCTCGACTATATAGGGGTCAAGCGGATCGATGAAAATGGTCAGGTGCAAGGGGAACACCGTTTCCTGGGGCTCTTTACCTCAAAGGTTTACAACTCTCACCCTGCAGAAATACCGCTGCTGCGTCGCAAAGTCGCCAATGTCCTTATGCGTGCAGGGTTCGACCCGCGTGGTCATCTCGGTAAGTCGTTGGTGACTGTTTTTGAGGAACATCCGCGCGACGAGCTTTTCCAAAGAACAGAAGACGAGTTGCTTGAAGATGCCATTGGCATCATGCAGCTGGGTTATCGGCAGAAGATTCGGTTGTTTGTGCGAAGCGATGTATACGGCCGTTTCCTTTCTTGTCTGGTCTTCGTACCGCGGGAGATCTTCGGTACCGAGCTTCGCCTCCGAATTCAGGATATTCTGATGAAGGCATTCAACGGTACCAGTCTGGAGTTCGCCGTTAATCTGACTGAGTCCGCGCTAGTTCGGTTACACGTCATGGTTCGAACAAAGCCTGGCAGTGTGCCGGCCTACGATGTTCGTGAAATCGAGAAACAGATTATCAAAGTGTCGCGACGCTGGGAGGATGACTTCCACGACGCGTTGATCGCCCGTTTCGGAGAAGAGCGTGGTATGGAGCTCTTCAAGCGCTTTGGCAAAGCATTTCCGCCGGGATATCAAGACGACTACACCGTCGACGACGCGGTGTCGGACACAGCGATCATGGCGACGCTGGACAACGGCAAAGATCTCGCATTGAATTTATATGCCGATGAGCCAGGGAGCAACACGCCCCTCCAGCTCATCGCTTTTCATGCCGGCGAGCCGATGCCTCTTTCTACGATCCTGCCTATGCTCGAGCATATGGGCGTGAAGGTTCTGGAACAGTTAAGCCATAAAGTCGAGCCAGCTGACATGCGGCCGATCTATCTCAGTAATTTCGGTATGCAGCCGGCCGGCGGGATTGGGCTACCGGTTCCGCAAGTCAAAACGAGATTCGAAGAAGCCTTTGCTCGCGCGTGGCGCGGCGAAACAGAGAGCGACGATTTCAATCGGTTGGTCCTGCGCGCAAATCTCGGGTGGCGCGAGATCACGGTTCTTCGAGCATACAGCAAATATCTTCGCCAGGCCGGATCGACCTTTAGTCAGGCCTATATGGAACAGGCGCTTTCCGCTAATGCATCGATTGCGGCGAAGCTGGTCGATCTGTTTCTCGCGCGCTTTGATCCCTCCAGCACAGAGGAAGGCGCGATCAAGTCGCTCACGCTGGTTTCCGAAATCGGCGAAGCATTGGATGCCGTTGCTAATCTGGACGAAGACCGGATTCTCCGCGCGTTTCTGGCAATGATTCAAGCGACCACCCGCACGAACTTCTTTCAAACGGATTCCGCGGGCGGTCCTAAGCCATACATTTCGTTCAAGTTCAATCCGCAGCTCGTGCCGGGATTACCCGATCCAAAGCCAATGTTTGAAATCTACGTCTATTCAACTCGGATGGAGGGAGTCCACCTGCGAGGAGGAAAGGTTGCGCGCGGAGGTCTGCGCTGGTCCGACCGAATGGAGGATTTCCGAACGGAAGTGCTAGGTCTGATGAAAGCGCAGATGGTTAAGAACACTGTTATCGTTCCCATCGGCTCCAAAGGCGGTTTCGTCGTGAAGCAGCCGCCGGCGGAGCGCGACGCCTATCTCAAAGAGGGCGTCGTCTGCTATCAGAATTTCCTGAGAGGTTTGCTGGACATCACAGATAACCTGGTTGCGGCAAAGGTTGTTCCACCTCCGGATACAGTGCGTTACGATAGCGACGATCCTTATCTGGTCGTAGCGGCCGACAAAGGTACGGCGACTTTTTCAGATATCGCTAATGGTATAGCGAAAGAGTACGGATTTTGGCTGGACGATGCTTTCGCTTCGGGTGGCTCAGCTGGCTACGATCACAAAAAGATGGGGATCACCGCACGGGGTGCCTGGGAGTCGGTTAAGCGCCACTTTCGCGAGATGGGGATTAACACGCAAACGACCGACTTTACCGTGGTTGGGATTGGAGACATGTCAGGCGACGTTTTTGGCAATGGCATGCTGCTTTCCAGGCATATCAAATTGATAGGCGCATTTGACCACAGACACATTTTCCTAGATCCAAATCCGGATCCGCTGACCAGCTTCAATGAGCGGGAGCGGCTGTTTAACCTGCCTCGGTCGTCATGGAATGACTATAATCGGCAATTGATTTCAAAAGGCGGCGGCGTTTATCCGCGCAGCGCCAAATCGATCAGGCTCAGTGAAGAGGCAAAAGCCGCCTTGGATGTCGCGCAGAGTTCTCTCACACCTAACGATTTGATACGGGCACTGTTAAAAGCGCCGGTCGATCTCCTTTATAACGGCGGGATTGGTACCTACGTCAAAGCATCCCACGAAACCCATGCTGAGGTCGGAGATCGCACAAACGATGGGATTCGGGTCAACGGCGACGAGCTGCGGTGCAAAGTAGTTACTGAAGGCGGAAATCTCGGCCTTACCCAACAAGGCCGGATCGAGTTTGCTTTGAAAGGGAGCAAAATCTATACCGACGCGATTGATAACTCCGCCGGCGTCGATTGCTCCGATCATGAGGTCAACATCAAGATCTTACTCAATTCGTTAGGTTCTAACGGCGCCTTGACTTTGGAACAGCGGAATCAGCTGCTTGCTGAAATGACCGAGGAGGTCGCGGTGCTCGTTCTGCGCGACAACTATCTGCAAACTCAATCGCTCAGCGTCCGGGAAAAGAGAATATTGGAGGAACAGGCGCGCTTTATGAAGTCGTTAGAGAAAGCAGGAAGACTGAATCGCGCAATCGAATTTTTACCATCGGACGAGGAACTCGCTTTGCGTAGAGCGAAGAGAATAGGGTTAACCGCTCCAGAACGCGCGATCCTTCTAGCCTATAGCAAGATAGCGCTCTACGATGAGCTGCTGGCTTCGAAGCTCCCTGACGACAGCGATATTTCGAACGCGTTGGTCCGCTATTTCCCTGAACCGATTCGGCAAAGGTATGAGAAGGAGATGGAACAGCATCCGCTCAGGCGGGAAATCATCGCAACCCAGGTAACAAACGGAATCATCAATCGAGTCGGGAGCACGTTTGTTCATCGGGTACAGGAGGAGACAGGCGCAGCGGCTCCGGACGTTGTCAGGGCTTACCTGCTTACCCGCGAGATTTTCGATTTTACATCTTTCTGGCGGGCGGTCGAGGAGCTGGATAATAAGGTGCCGGATGCGGTGCAGGCAGAAATGTTAGTCGATTCGGAACGCCTGACTACGCGCGCGACGCTCTGGTTCCTGCACTATCCGAATCTGCACGCCGATATCGTCAAAACGAGTGAACATTTCACTTCCGGAGTAAGAACTGTCGCTGCGAATCTTGACGCGATTCTGTCGCCGGCTGCGACCGCCACAATAAAGGCGAGGGAAGAAGAGCTCTGCGCAAGCCTCGTTCCGCGGGATCTGGCTAAACGGGTAGCGAGTTTCGACTTACTGTACTCAGCGCTGGACATCGTCGAAATCGCTATCGCATCGAAGCGGAGTGTAGAAGAGGTGGCAGGGGTCTATTTTGCGGCGGGCGATCGTCTGAATCTTTCGTGGGTCGCGAGTCAGATCGAAACGCTGCCTGCCGATTCACACTGGCAGATGCTGGCGAAAGCCACGCTTGGTGAAGACCTCTTGAAGTTGCAGACAGAGTTGACCCGGCAGATCCTTAGGCTGAGTCCGGACGAGAAAGGGCAGAACGCGCTTATTAGTCACTGGGAGGCGCAAAATAAGACCGAGTTAGCGCGAGTCCAGCAAGTGCTATCCGACCTCAAATCGGTCGGGAACGGTAGTATTGATTTTCCGATGCTTTCTGTTGCGGTGAGGGAGCTGAAGAATTTAGCGACATGAGCAATGCCGACAGCGCCGGTGGCATTAGTGAAATTCCCTTCTGATACGGTTGTCCGAGTAGCTCAATCGGCCGATTGTGCGGTCTTGACCCATTTGCGTTACGCATTATGGCCCGACGCTTCTGCCGACGTGCATGCGCGCGAAATCGATGCAATTTTGCGTAATGAGGCTTCTTCATTACCACAGGTAATTCTTGTGGCAGAGGCGGCCGATCACACAATTGCAGGCTTCGCTGAAGTTGGTCTTCGTTCGCATGCTGACGGCTGTGATCCTTTGAATCCCGTCGGTTTTGTGGAGGGCCTTTATGTTGTGCCCGACCGAAGAGGTATGGGAATCGGCCGAAGTCTCTTAGCTGCTGCAGAGGATTGGGCCCGCAGCCAAGGTTGCAAAGAAATGGCCTCCGACACCTGGATTGATAACGAAGGCTCCCAAAGGTTACACGAAGCCCTTGGGTACGAAGTTATCGACAGATGCGTGCACTATCGGAAGACCTTATAGGCTCTGAAATCCGCCGTTTCGCACTCCGCCGCATCGTTTCAGTTTCCGGCGCTTACGGCGGTCTCGGCGTTTTCGGCGTTCCTTCCTCAATGAAGCTCTTGAGGTTACGCATACTCTCACCCCAGAGCGCCTGGTACTCCTGTAGCCAGGCGTTCACAGTTTGCAATGGCTTCGCGTTTAGCCCGCAGATGCTTGCCGTACCATCTTTGTGGCTGACCACCAGACCGGCAGCGCGGAGCAGACGAAGATGTTTGGAGATAGCCGGACGGCTGGTACGAAAATTCGAAGCGATATCGCCGACTGTACGCGGACCGTCGCGGAGCAGTCGGAGGATCTCACGCCGAGTCGGGTCAGCGATTGCCCTGAAAAGAGCATCTTCTTTTTTTCGCCTAATTGTAACCATTTGGTTACGGAGATCGTAACCGATCGGTTACAAATGTCAAGTCGCCAATTTTTACCGGATCGTTTTCGGTGCCCTAATCGTCCTTACCAATGAAATCTAAACAGATAAGGAACTAAATAACTATCTAATTTGAGGAGGCATTTCCATGATTCTGGTAACAGGAGCCGCAGGGCTTAGCGGATCCATCGTTGTCCGCCATTTTTCTCGACAAAAAACAAAGGTCAGAGCGTTGGTGCGTAACCTGGAGAAGGCGCGCGAGCTCGAAACCCTTCCGATGATCGAAGTTGTGCAGGGGGACATGCTTCGCCCTGAAACACTCGGACCCGCTCTTCGAGGTATAGAGCGAGTCCTGATGATTTCGTCACCGAATTCACAAATGTTCGAGACTCAGTGCACGTTCATTGATGCGTGTAAGAAGGCCGGAGTACAACACATCGTAAAATTTTCCGGATTCGAGGCAGGGGTTGATCCGAAGAGATTTCGCTTCATGCGGATGCACAGCGAAATCGAACATTACTTGGAGAATTCCGGGGTTGCCTGGACACATCTGCGTCCAAGCCAGTTCATGCAGGTATATCTGCGCGAGGCGTCAAGCATTGCGGCCAAGGGAGCAATTTTTTTGCCGATGGGAAACGCCCGCCTCGAGCCAGTCGACATTGAAGATATCGCCAAGGTTGCGTTTTCGCTCCTTCATTCCGAAGGGCATGAAGGAAAGAGCTATGATATGACTGGCCCTGAGTCGTTGACCATGACCGAAGTAGCCGAGCGTATATCTTCCGCCATCGAGAAGCCGGTTCGCTACGTCAATGTGCCACCAGAAGATCACAGGAAAATGCTTCTGGAACACGGGACACCGTCATTTCTCGCGGATGGAGTTTACGAGCTATTCGCCGAACGCCGCGCACGACCGGATCAGCCCGTTAATTTGGCAACGCATGAGCTTTTCGGAGTTCAACCGACGACGTTTGCGGAGTTCGCGTTCAGAAATGCCGTTCTTTTTAACGGAGGCAAGCCATGAAACGAATGGTGCGATACAAAGTTAAACCGGGCAGAGCCGAGGAAAACGAGCGCTACATTACGAAGGTATTCGAGCAGCTCAAACAAGCCCAACCAAAAGGGCTTCGCTATGCGAGTTTCAAGTTGAACGATGGCGCAACATTCGTCCACATCGTCTCGATTGAACCCGAGGCAAGCGGCCATCCGCTCAAGCAACTGGAAACATTCAGAGCTTTCACTGACACAATAGACGACCGCTGCGAAGAACTCCCTGTCGCCTCAGACCTGGAAGAAATCGGCTCTTACCGATTTTTCGATATGGCTCCGTAACCACGATTGGACCGCAGCTACCTGTGCATGGCTTGGTGCGAATTGTTGGCGAAATTGCGCCGGTGTTAAGTATTGCCGGTACGACGAACTGTGCGGATCGGATACGGCCTGCGCGAGCGCCACCACCGCCGCCGGATTGTTCCAGCCGAGATAAACTCGGAAGCCGATGACGGTGCTCAGGTCAACCGAGCCTTTGTAGTTCTTGGAATTTGCCCACGCAGGTACGCTGCCGTGGAGAATGGCCTTGGTCGACTGGGCCTGAGCCAGGCCCACTATCGATACCAACAAGAAGAAGGGCAGGAGTCTTTTCATGGTTTTTGGCTTAACGTGATTTGGTGCTCGGTCCCGCTTCTTGAGACGCCTTCTGCGCGGGAAACGAAAAACGAGCGATTCTAGAGAAAAGAGCCGCCTCTAGGCAATTCTTTCGAGGGAGGAAACGCCCGAAAATTTGCACGAGCCTCGGGCGTAGCCAGCTTTCATGTTCGTCCTGACCGGACCTTAGACGGGTTCACTTTACCCATCTGGTTTGAATAAATCGAACTTTGTTTTTCGAGAAATCCAAGCCGCTGGTCTATGAGATTAAGTCCCAGATCGAGGCAGCTCGTGCGGCCGCACTGCCCAAGAGCCTTCTGGCTAAGGCCGCCAATTACACCCTATCGTCTCGATTGTTGAAACCTGTCGACGACTCAAGATCCAGGTTCGCGACTATCTTGGCTCGGTACTCCCGGGCCTGGCTAGCTTCCCCGTCCGTCGCATCGCCGAGCTGACGCCCAGCGCCTGGGCGGCTCGCAACTAACCGAGGTCTCACTGCCGCGTAGCGGCGCCATCTGCGGTGCAGTTAGTCAGCCGGATACTGTGCACTGAAGCCTTTCGCAATTGGTTCCCAACGTTATGCGGCGGGAGAGGCGATCGATTGCGATGATACTCCCACACTTGCCGAAGCCTTGGTCCGTTTCGGTTACGCTAGCCGGCTGCTTTCTGCTTCGACCAATCGAGTGAGTCATGCGCAAAGCGCCAAGGAGCGGTTAAAGAAAGCTTTAGCCTCTCTAGCCGCTGGCAAGAGTGCCAATCGGAGGAAGTAGCCAATGGGTAGAGGTCGGCCTTCTCAGAGTATCTCCACGCTGGTAGCCGAACGGAAACGCAAAGAAAAAGCGCAAGCTAAACGTGCTCGCCGAATCGCGCGGCGCCGAGCTGCCTGCCGGATTATCGATTCGCCGTCGTCGTAGAGATTCAAACCGTCAGGTGACGGTTTCGATCCACCCTTACTCTTCTCTAACTCGCGTTCGGTTCGCCGATCCGCATACACGCGCGTAGACGGATCAAATTGAACCGCGCTTCGTGTACCGCTGCCTACTTGGCGCGCTTCCAGACCAGGTAAGCGGTTCCTGTACCCGTGGACGGCGTAGTAATAACTGTGATGCTGAGTTCGTCCCCGGAGATGTTGAAAGATGATTTTCGATCGGTTCCATTCCAATTCGGGAACGTGCAGCTCTCAATGTGGGTTGTAATAGTCTTATCTGTCTCGTTTACCGAGTACGTGCCGAAGTAGGCAATGCTCCCCTGCACGACGGCCTTGTTTTCTTCTGGAGTTCCTGCCTCGCGATTGTTGGATGCGAATTTGGGAAGGTCCGAACGGGTGATGATAAACAAAACGTGGCCGTTAGGGTCGTACTTCACTTGGCCTCGCGGATTGGGACCATAAAAATCGGTCTTCTTTCCGTCCTGCTCAAGGGTGATGGAAACGAGCGTCCATGTGCCCACAAGGTCGTTGG
>JBKPCS010000008.1:0-7032 GCA_046727495.1 bacterium
GCCCTACAGCGCTACTTCGACAACAACTTCAACAATTGCAGCACGTGGTCGGCCGCCTTCACCTTCCTTAGGATGCCGAAGATCTTCTGATCGGGGCCAATGGCAAAAGTTGTGCGCTCGGTTCCCACGTAGGTTCTCCCGAACAGACGTTGTTCACCCCAGACACCGTAGGCGTTGACCAGTTCGTGATCTTTGTCACTAATCAATGGAAAGGGTAGACCATGCTTCTTGATAAAACGTTGATGGCTCTCAACGCTGCCAACGTTTACGCCGAAAAGTTCGACCTTCGACTGAAGTTCGCCCCAGGCGTCTCGGAGGTCGCATGCTTGAATCGTGCACCCCGGAGAGCCATCCTTCGGATAGAAATAGAGAACGATCGGCGAGCCTTTAAAATCGGCGAGCTTTACCTCCTGGCCACCGCCATAAATGCCACCGGTTGCTATCGCTTTGAAATCCGGCGCCGGATCGCCGATTTTTAGTGCATTCATTAGTGTACGGCCAAGCTGTCACGCCTCAAGGTGCTGCGCAATCCACTTCACAACTCCTTCTCCTGCAACGGTACCAGTCGCTAGACAGCCCTGGAGAAGGTACCCGCCGGTAGGGGCATCCCAGTCGATCATTTCTCCGGCACAAAACGCTCCTGGTACGGCTTGAAGCATCAGGTCGGGCGTGAGCTCATCCCAGGGAACCCCTCCTCCACAGGAGATTGCTTCCTCGATTGGCCGCGGGCGGTCCAAGCTCAGGCGGCAATGTTTTACGCCGTGAATCCAGTCCTCCAACGTTTCTGGCTTCACGATCTCTTCGATAACCGCCGAGACTGCATCGGTGAGGCGCCAATTCCGGCGAATACCCTGTTTCAGGTTCTTATCCGTTGCCGTTCGCCATTTTGCGCGCAAATCACCCTCGGAAAGACTAGGCCGGAAATCGATCTCGATTTCCTGGCTGCGACGCAGGTCGCGAGTAAGCTGATAGAGGCCGCCACCTTCTAAGCCGTATTTTGTGATCATCAGTTCACCCTTCACCAGCCGCCCGTTGCAGGAGATGGTCAGATTTTTAAGCGGTTTACCCTCGGCAACATCCAAAAATTTCTTCGACCATCTCCGTTCCCAGCCCACGTTAGAAGGGACAAACGGATTTACCCGTACGCCGAGCCGATTGAATTCTTCGATCCAGCGCGCATCCGATCCGGTTTGGGGCCAACAGGCGCTCCCCAGGGCGAAGACGACAGCGTCGGCGGAAATCAGCTCATAGTTTGAGCCACATTGAAACACGATTTCAAATGGTCGCTGGCCCAGCATCTGATGGAATCGGCGGCCGACACGCATATCGCATCCAAGCTGATCAAGACGTTCGACCCATTTTTCCAATACCGCAGGAATCCGAATGTTTTTAGGGAAAACTCGTCCGCTGGTGCCGACGAACGTTTCGATTCCAAGTTGGTGAAACCATTTGCGGACGTCATCCGGTGAGAATCGCTTGAGCAGCCGCGCCCATCGATCTGGGGCATCGTATCTTGTGACGAAATCCTCAATCGGTTCTGAGTGGGTAATATTCAGTCCGCCTCTTCCCGCCACGAGAAATTTCCGGCCCGGCGATGGCTTCTGATCTAAGATGACCACCCGCAGATTGCGGCTGGCAATCACTTCGGCGGCCCGCATCCCTGCAGGGCCTGCACCCACAACGACTACGATGGATCGGTTCAACGGCTAAGGTCTAACATGCGCAGAATGGGAAGTTCGGCGCGCTTGCGTACAGCTTCTGACAACTCAATTTCTGGTGACAAATTTACTAGCGCGTCTCGCAATTTCTCGAGTGTGTTCTTCTTCATGAACCGGCAATCCGCGCAAGAACACTTTTCCGTTGGCCCCGGAACAAACAGTTTCCCTGGGACCTCTTTTCTTAGCCGATGCAACATCCCCGATTCCGTCACGATAATAAACGCATCCGCATTCGATTCCCGACAATAGCTGACCATCTTTTCGGTCGAACAGACTTCGTCAGCCAGCATACGAACCGCAAATGTGCATTCGGGGTGAGCAACCACGGGAGCAGAAGGATATTGCTGACGAATCGCGTTGATACTGTTCTGGGTAAACTCCACGTGAACGTAGCAAGCGCCTCGCCAAAGATCCATCTTGCGTCCTGTTTTCTCCATGACCCAGGCACCAAGGTTCTGGTCCGGCACAAATAGCAGATTGCGATCAGCAGGAGCGTTCTCGACTACTTTGATCGCGTTGCCGCTCGTACAGATAATATCAGATAGCGCCTTCACTTCGGCGCTGCAGTTGATGTAAGCGATGACGTAATAGTTCTTATCGGCGTTTTGCTCTAAGAATCGGCGCAAGTTGGGTGCAGGACAGGATTCCGAGAGGGAACAACCCGCCTCAAGATCGGGCAGCAGCACTCTCTTGGTTGGATTTACAATCTTTGCGGTTTCGGCCATGAAATGCACTCCGCAAAAAACGATGACATCCGCATTCGTCTCCTTGGCCTTGTAACTCAACCCCAACGAATCTCCCACGAAATCGGCGAGGTCTTGTATTTCCGGTACCTGATAGTTGTGGGCCAGGATCACAGCATTCCGCTCCTCCTTCAGCTGTCGCACCTCAGCCACCAAGTCATAACCTTCTTTAAGAGCAACCATCGTTATAAACTATGAAGCTAGAAGAAAATTCCGTCAACGCCGGCGACGTTTCGCGTTTCGCGTTTCGCGTTTGGCGTTCGGCGTTCGGCGTTCGGCGTTCGGCGTTTGGCGGGCCAAGTGCTCTGGCTCTTTTCGCCGCGACGAAGGCGAAAAATAGGAGCCATAGGACTAATGGGACGTATAAGAGGAAATGGGATTGACGCCGTGGCACCCACACGAACGGCGCTACTCCAAAAGCAAAACGTCGACCACGGAGCCCGAAACAATCGATCGTCCAGACTCGATCCGGCAGAGCGCATTAGCCCGCGAAAGTGCAAACAACGCATGCGATTGCTGTAGACCGATCGGCTGAAATGCCCCTTCCTTTAGCACTCCTCGGAAATAATGCGGCCTGTCCCCGTCATTTGAAAGATCAGAGGCCAGCCGGGCAGGGATTTTGAACTGATCAAGATCAGTTCGCCCGCCCATTTTCCAGAGGGCCGGACGAACAAAAAGCAGGAACGTCACGAACGCAGAAACCGGATTGCCAGGGAGACCAAACACCAGTGTATGCCCGAGCCGCCCGAAGAGAAATGGTTTGCCCGGTTTGATAGCGACTCGCCAGAGATCAAGTTCAGCGCCAAGTTTTTTTAGGATCGGTCTAACCAGATCTTTTTCGCCAACCGACATGCCGCCAGCGATAAGCATCACATCCCGATCTCGCGCTGTGTCGAACGCCTTCAGATGCGCTTCTTCGGTGTCAGGCACAATATCGAATATGTCGGCAACCGCATTTGAGCTTTCGGTTAACGATGCCAACAAGATCCGGTTCGTCTCGTAGATTTCGCTCGGGCCCAACCGTTCCCCCTGCTGGCGCAACTCGCTTCCCGTGGCGATGACGGCAACTGTTGGCCGCTTAAAAACTGCTAACTCGGCGATTCCTTGAGATCCGATCACAGCTATACGCGCGGGAGTCAAGACCTCTCCTTTACTTGCGAGCCGTTGTCCCTCGCAAAGGTCGCCTCCCCGGATCCGAATATTTTCGCCGCGCTCCACTTCGTCTCGAACGACGATCTTGTCTCCACGTCGCTCGACGTCCTCTTGCATGATCACCGCGTCGGCACCATTGGGAATCGGGGCCCCGGTAAAGATTCGAATCGCTTGACCCGGCGTCAAAACCAAGTCTCCATGAGAGCCCGCTGCCTGCTCACCAATCACCGAGAGTTCGCCACCCACTTTCGCATCGGCTGCGCGAACCGCGTAGCCATCCATAGAAGAATTGTCGAACGCTGGAAGCGGGATCGACGCAAAGACATCCTGGGCGAGAACACGACCGAGGAGTTTCGATTGAATCTCAGCACCCAACGGCTCGACCGCCGCCAACACGCGTTCCAAGGTCTGCGCTTCGCTCAGGAGCATGACTCGTAGCCTACATCAAGGCAGAGATGGCAACAACGAACGGAAGAGGATTCGCCACAAAGAACACAAAGAGCACAAAAAGGAATTGACGTTCCCGTAGCAGACATGATCACATAATATATCACTATAAATATGTGTTACTTATTCTTATGAAAGACATCAATGTTCTGTCGGATCAAATACGCCAAATCGCTTACGCCATTCATTCGTATCATGGGCATGGTCACTTGGAGAAGGTCTATGAGAACGCTCTCGCTCACAGACTTCGGAAAGCTGGTTTTGAAGCACATCAGCAACATCCTATTACGGTTCTAGATGAGGACGGAACAATTATTGGTGAGTACTATGCGGACGTGTGCGTGGAGACTGAATTGATTATCGAAGTGAAAGCAGCAAAATCCCTGTTGTCTGAACACGAGGCACAGATTCTCGGCTATTTAAAGTCCTGCAGGCTAAAACATGGGTTGCTCGTCAATTTCGGATCTTATAAGTTCGAGATACGGAAGTTCAAATGGGGATGGGACTGATAAGAGCAACATCGCCGCGGACACCTTTTCTTGCGTCGACGTCGATTGGAATGCACACCAACTTTTTGTGCTCTTTGTGATCTTTGTGGCTAATTACTGCGTAAAATCCGTCGTGATCCGTTTCCGCAACTTGATATTCCGCGAAGAGGCGCCGATGGCGATGTCGTATTGTCCGGGATCGCTCTTCCAATTCTTGGTCGTCGGATCGAAGTAGGCGAACGCTCTTTTATCCAGCGTTATAGATAGTTCCTTCGATTCGCCCGGTTGTAGAAATACCTTTTCGAACCCTTTCAACTCGTTGATCGGGCGCTCAACCGCAGGCCGGACCGGCGCAACGTAGAGCTGCGCAACTTCAGCTCCGGCTCGATCGCCGGCATTCCGAATCGAGAAACTAGCTTTGATCGAGTCCCCCTCCGGCTCGAGCTTGAGATCCGAATACTCAAAGCGCGAATAGGAAAGACCGTATCCAAACGGAAACAATGGCTGTATCCCCTTGTGATCGTAGCCGCGATAACCGACGAAGATCCTTTCACCATAGCGCACATTCTTGCCGCCGTCCGATGTCGGATACCATCGAGACGCGGGGTTATCTTCTTTTTGCTCCTCAAATGTTACAGGAAGTTTCCCTGAAGGATTGGTCTGGCCAAACAAAATCTCTGCGAGCGCGTTTCCTCCTTCCTGGCCAGGATACCAGGCGTGAATCAAGGCTGAGACCTGTTTCAGCCAAGGACGCATGTCGACATTTCCGCCGCAGTTCAAGACCACAATCGTTTTCCGATTTTTTTCTGCGACCCGAGTGATGAGCTCGTTTTGGGAGTCAGGAAGTCCAAACGTCCGATCAAAGCCCTCGCCTTCAGTGCCTTCATCAAAGCCTGCGCAAACGACTGCGGCATCATAATCCTTCACCGCGTCTGGAACCTCTAGTGAAGCCCATCCGAATTGGGCGATCGCACCACCGCCACCAATATTTTTGTATTCGATCTGGATTCGGTAACGTTTGCCAGCCTGCAAAGTTCGCGTTGCCACATCTGGCCGCGCTGCGTGATCAGCCCAACTGTTAATGATAGTTTCCCCGTCGAGGAATACTCGAATACCCGCGTCCGATCTCGCACGGAATACATGTGTTCCAGAAGCAGTCGGCCGAATGAAGGCAGTCCAACGGACCGTAAACTTTAAGGGCAAACGTCCTTTGTCGCGCCCCCACTCGAAGTCGATGTTTTGATCCGTCCTACTGAGAATCGGTTTTCCCGACAACGTTAGGTTATCGAAGTATTCACCTTTCAAACCTTGTTCACCAGAATGCTCAGGGTGCTCAAAGACTGACCTTTGGAAGCTGCCAACGCCGACATCAAAATAGTCCACCTGAGCTTCCGTGTGATGCCGTACCCCGTCGAGAACGCTGATTGCGTAAAACGGCTGAAGAAACGAGCTACCCCATCCAGCCGGGACTCCAGGGTCTGCGTCCGGGCCGAACACAGCAATTTTATGTGTGCTGGCTGGGTCCAAGGGCAAAACTGCGTTCTTATTCTTTAATAAAACAATGCCTTCCCGCGCGATCTCCAACGCGGTCTGAGCGCTGGCTGGATCGTTTTGCGGGATTGAACTATCCTGCTGCGGCCGATCGAGAAAGTGCATTTGAACAATCATCCGGAGAATTCGGCGAACTTTCTCGTTGATCTCATCCTCCGAGATCTGGCGGCTCTGCAGAGCCTGAAGCAGCTTCTTTCGATTGAACCAGACACCGGACGGCATCTCGAGATCAAGTCCGTGTTTGACAGGACCGATCAGGCCATGTGTTGCTCCCCAGTCCGACATCAGCACACCTTGAAAACCCCATTCGCCCTTGAGTAGATGCTCGTTGAGGAACTCGTTTTCCGTGCAGTGCTGCCCGTTAACTTTGTTGTAAGCATCCATCACAGCACCGACCTCAGCCGTGCGGACTGCCGCTTCAA
Source organism: bacterium (assembly GCA_046727495.1). Taxonomy (GTDB): domain Bacteria; phylum Verrucomicrobiota; class Verrucomicrobiia; order Chthoniobacterales; family JAFAMB01; genus JBKPBY01. Next base: position 6,522 of record JBKPCS010000008.1, read on the forward strand.
ACGCCGGCAAGTAGATTTCCCGCAGCGTTCTCTCGTCGACGACCACGTTGACATGTTCGCGATTCGTTTCCTGATTGTTTGCGGCGAAATGTTTGATCGTCGCAACTACGCCTTGGCTCTGAACTCCGCGGATGAACGGGACCACCAGCTGCGACGCAAGAAAAGGATCCTCGCCTGAAATATATTCAAAGTTACGACCGCACATCGGCACCCGATGAATGTTTACCCCGGGCGCCAGCAAGACATGAATGCCGCGGGCCCGGCAGTCTCGCCCCATGGCAACGCCTTCTTTCTCGGCCAGCGCTCGGTTCCAGGTCGCCGCAACAGCTACACCAGCAGGATATCGCGTGCTTGGCTTATCTCGGCGGACCCCCAACGGTCCATCCGTCATCAGGATCTCCGGTAAACCCAGTCGCGGAACCGCGCGAATCGACATCGCATGCACGCCGCTGATGTAATCAAGCTTTTCGTCCAGCGTCATCTGACCGAGCAGTTGATCAACGCGTTGGTC
>JBKPCS010000009.1:0-18310 GCA_046727495.1 bacterium
GGCAAGGGGCTCTATTCGTACGCCGACAAGAAAAAGGGGGTTGTCTATATCGGCGGGGACGAAGCGTATCAGCGCTACAGCCAACTGGTCCTCCGGCAGTCGATGGCCGAAAAAGAGCGTGAGGCGTGGTGGAGCAATTACATCGACCATATAAATCAGGAGCATGGCATAAACTTATGACTGAAAGATTTGGACACTGGCTCCGACTTGCGTCGCTTCAAGAGAGAATAGCAACGACGGTAAGTTCCGGCGAGGCTCAGAAACGGTAGAACGAACTACCGTCAAGACGCAGCGTGCCACGCACGGATCCCTTCGGCAGCATAAAAACCAGGGCATCAAATGGAAACGGAATCGCCTCGAAAACTATGTCATCGGCAAGCTCCGGTCCGAAGCACGGCGGCCAAAAGTTCCCTCGAAATGTAGTTGGTCGGCACATCGTAGCGCAGGAGCGGCTGACCTGAAGGCTGCACGCTCAATGACAAACCGAAGAGATGCTTTGTCATCTTCGTTCCTTTCTGGCTAGGATTTTGTGCTTCTATATACACAAATCATGAAAGTTATTGCGATCAGCGAGTTCGGCGGAACCGAGAATTTCTTTGAAGTAGAGCGGGACAGACCGCGGCCGCGTGCGGATGAAGTGTTGATTCGGATTCGAGCCGGGTCGTTCAATCCAATCGATTATAAGATCCGCCAGGGGCGTTACGGCGGAGATCTTCCGATGGTGCTTGGTCACGATGCGGCCGGAGTTGTCGAAGAGGTGGGAAGCAGCGTCGGCCGGCTGCGAGTTGGTGACGAAGTCTGGGCCTATCTCGGCGGGCCGTGCAGCAACGGCGCAAACGCCGAGTATGCCACCGTGCCGCAAGAATTCGTCACGGTCCGGCCTAGAATCTTGTCCTTTGAAGAGGCCGCTTCAGTGCCTGTTGCCGGTCTGACCGCAAATCAAGCCATCCGTCTCAAAGCAAGACCAACTCCTAATGACTCGGTTTTTGTGGCGGGCGGTGCCGGCGGACTCGGTTCTGCTGCAATCCAGATCCTGCAGATGATCGGTGTAGAAAAGATTGTGACAACATCCGGACGGGAAGCCAGTACCAGATTCATCGTAGATCAGTTGCGATTGAGTCCCGAGCAGGTACTTCATTACCCCGACAAAGGTCTGAAGCAACTCACCGAAGAAGCGATCGCAGCGAACGGTGGCTCTCTTTTCGACAAGACATTGGATTTCGTCGGCGGCGAGATGAAACGACTCTGTTTTGAGCTAGTGGATTTCGATGGAGACATCGTGTCGACAGTCGAAGAAACCGACCCCTTTACAGTGCCGGTCTGGCACGGAAAATCCAGCCCACTGTTTCGCAGATCTGCTTCCCTGCATTTTCACATGCTTGGAGCACGCGGCCTGTTCGGTTCGAAGGAAACCTGGCCAAGATACACTCAACAACTCCATGAACTGACATTTCTTTATGAAGCCCAGAGACTCTGGCCAGTGGGCGTACATAATATTGGCGTCCTCTCAGCCGAAACAATCCGGCACGGTCACGAGATGCTTGAGGCCGGCGGTGTCCAGGGCAAACTGGTCTACTCAGTGCCGTAACTAGCTAGCCTCGATGACCCGGCCGACCAATCCTCGCACTCCTCTCACCAACGTTCGACCGGGGGCGTTGCCCCTCTCGATCCCACAAGGGGAGACCCCTTGACCCCCTCTCGTCTGAGGAGAAGGAGAAGATACCTTGGACGTTTGATTTTCCGTTACATAGGATCCGACGCTGACATTTGATCACTCAATTTCGAGTTGACTCGCCTTGGTCCCCGCAATCTGAGTGACTGGGGACACAAAATGAAAATGTGATAAAAGAGCGTCAAACGAGTCAATAGTGGGGTCGGGCCTAGTATCTTTGTACTCAACGCGTAGACGCTCTTCGTTCGCGACATTGGCAACCGTCCAATGTGTCACTCTGATCAGTTGTCGCCAGAGATCAGCCTCTACTTCCGTGCCATATCGAGCCCATACGCTCTTGACGCCGGCTCTGTTTGCCATTGCAGCGTCGCGCAGTAAGCTATCACCAACATACACTGTCTCAATGGTAGGGACACTTTGCTCTCGGCAGATGTCAATCAAGACCGCCGGATCGGGTTTTCGATGATTGGATGGCAGAAAGCGTATTTTGCTTGTTGGAAGGGGCGGAACAGATTTCCCAGGACTATAGCCAATTCTTCCCTTGCCAGGAGGTGCATAAATAAAATCAATCTCTCCAGAGATCCCGAGGAGTTCAAGCCTATGCGTGACGTTATAAACGGGAGCTTCAGTATATGCAACTATCCGTGTCCCAAGGCGTCGCACGATGCTAGGTCACGCAGCACCTCCTATCCTCGACATCCGAGGACTCCTGAGGCGGTCCTCCGGTTTTTTAAGCTCAAAACGGGTAGAAGTGTTGGTTCCAAAGCTCCAAACCAGAAATCCGCATTCCCAAGGCGTAAGCGTTGAACGAGGTAACGCTTCTTGCGGAAGTACGTCAGGCTCAGAGTCTTCGGGCCGTCAGGACCTCGATACAGTTTCAGAAAAATCCGTACTCGAATTCTGACTTTTATTCTGATTAGCGCCAAGCAAACGCGGATTCAAAACGTAAGTCGTTCACTAACAATACTTAAGGCGGGGGCGGGAATCGAACCCGCGAATAGCGGTTTTGCAGACCGCGGCCTTACCACTTGGCTACCCCGCCAGTGGGCAAAGGACCGAACACTATCAATGAGGTTAAGAATGTCAATCGGCTAGGGCCGGGAAAATTTAGGATAAATAGTGGACCACGGCGAGGGCAGGCTACGCTGCACTATTTGGTTGCGACTCCGCCTCGCTGTGTTCCTTTCAAGAATGAGAAGCGAACAACGATCTCGAGAGAGGTTGGCCCAGGAACTTTACGAGGTGGCGATCTGCAAGGGACCTTTTCGGCTTCGTTCGGGAGAGTTCACCACCGAATATTTCGATAAGTATCTGTTCGAGGCAGATCCGAGACTTCTTTCTCGGGTCTGCGAAGAGTTGCGAGTGTTCATGCCTGACAACGCCGAGATGATCGCCGGTCTCGAGCTTGGAGGTATGCCGATTGCCACAGTCCTATCGCAGATCACGCGATTACCTCTTCGGTTTGTTCGAAAACACGCCAAAGAATATGGAACAGCAAAGCTGTTTGAAGGTGGACCGATTCGCGGGAAACGGCTGATTATTGTTGAAGACGTTGTTACTTCAGGCGCAGCGGTGATTCATGCCGTCAAAGCCCTGCGTGGCGAAGGTGCGATTGTACAAGATGTTCTCTGTGTCCTTGAGCACGAGTGCGGCGGTCCGGCGACGCTGAAACAGTTCGGTTTGCGGCTGCATCGATTGTTCTCGATGGATGAGCTTCGGCATTTTGCGAAGGTACGGGAGCTCTTTCGTGAGGAGGAGAGCTCGGGCTCGGAAGGAGATGCGCCAAGCCGAGGCCATAAAAGGCGAGCGAGTATGTAGGGGTTCCGGATTCCGCGTTTCGAGTTCCGGCACAAAGTCGGTAGGCCTGCCAGGCGCCTTGCTGTGTTCACACGATCTCAACGGGACAGCGGGGCAGCGCCTGCATGAATGCTTTGCCGTAGGATTTGTTGAGGATCCTGTTGTCCAGAATAACAACGATTCCCTGGTCCGTTTGGGTCCGGATCAGGCGGCCGACCCCTTGTCTGAGTTTCAGAATCGCCTCCGGGAGAGAGTACTCAACGAACGGATCGCCACCGTTCGATTCGATGAATTCCAATTTTGCTTCTGTTAGCGGATGATCCGGAACAGCAAACGGCAGCCGGGTGATGATAACATTCGACAATGCTTCGCCGGGGACATCGACTCCTGTCCAAAAGCTGTCTGTGCCAAATAGAACACCGTCCTTTGCGCGTTTGAACTTCTCGAGGAGCCTGGTTCGCGACGTCCCCTGTCCCTGAACCAGGAACGTGTACCGGCTTTCGAGTTCAGGCTCCATCCGTTCCGCGAGATTAGTCAGTGTCCGATAGCTAGTGAAAAGGACGAACGCGCGTCCCTTGGTCAGTTCGAGAAAATGCAGAATCCACTTTTCGAGGGCGTCTTCAAATTCTTTATCGCGCGGGTCAGGCATTTTCCGAACGACGTACACGCGCATTTGGGTTTCGTAGTCGAATGGGCTGCCAATCCTGCTTGCCTCGGCATCGAACGCGCCGACACGGTTGCGGAAGTATGCGAGATCGTCCCGACCGACCGATAGAGTCGCACTCGTCATGATACAGGTTCGCTCTTCCGGGAACAGCAATCGGTTCAGCGCCGCCGAGATATCGATCGGTACCGCGTGCAGCGTCATGTTTTGGCCGACTTTGCCTGTGCGTTCGATCCAGTAGACATGATTCTCAGGCTTCTGCTGGATAAAATCAGCGATCCCGTACCGGGCATCCCTGATGCGGCGTCCCATGTCCTGCAATTCGCTCTTCAAAGTTTCGTCTTCGCATTGTTTGAGAGCGTTGACGACGGCGGCCTGTACTCTAGCCAGCGGCAGCGTAACAACGTCCGGAACAAGGTCGGGTTGGCGTACCCGGTATTCGCGTCCGTTTCGGAAGTTGGAGACCGACTCAAGCGACTGAAAGAACTGATCGACGCTATCGAAGGTTGCGGCTGTTTCGCGCACCGCTTCTGAGTCCCGCGCCAGAGTGAGGAGCCCCTTTTTTGTTTTCGGGTTGTACAATCGCTGAAGGGCTTGACGGAGCCCGTATTGAGAGATGCTCAGACCGATGTGCCGTGCAGCCACAGACTCGATGGTGTGCGCCTCATCGAGAATCACGAAATCGCTGGGAAACAGGTAACCGGACGAACGCTCTTCGCTGTTGGTTGCAGCTTCCAGGAAAAGGAAAAACAACGTGTGATTTACCACGATCAGGTCCGCAGCCAGCACCGCTTTTCGCGCTTCCTGGTAAAAGCAGCGCTCGTCTCGGCCACAGGTTTTCGGTGTGCAAAGGTGAGGCTCACTACAGACCTGGGCCCAGACGACAGGATCGGGATCGATATCGAGATCGCTTAAAGTACCTTCGATTGTTCGCTGGCTCCAATCTTTGATCCGGCGCAGTTCTTCCTGCTCGGTCGAATTAAACAATTCAGCTTGTAACTGAAGGGCGCGCTCCAGCCGGTTTGGGCAAAGGTAGTTCTGTCTGCCTTTCAGAAGCGCAGCGTCGAACGGCCGCTTCAACAGCTTCTGTACGATGGGGATATCTTTGTGCAGCAGCTGTTCTTGTAGATTGATTGTATGCGTTGAAACGATGGCTTTGCGCCTGTGATCTAAGGAGTAGAGAGCGGCCGGGATGAGATATGCCAATGATTTCCCGACGCCGGTTCCCGCTTCGACCACTAGATGATGTTTCCCTTCCAATGCACGCGCAACTGCTGTCGCCATGTCCTGCTGTTGCGGTCTGTACTCGAATCCGATCGCGCCCGATAAAAGACCTTGCTTGCCGAACATTTCATGAATGGTCTGAGCAAACTCGGTATCAAATTGATTGCGAAAGGCGATCATAGGTCCACCCTTTCAGGGTGGTGTTTTCATTCTACCGTCTACCGTCTACCGTTATCCGTTGCTAGCGGAAAACGGTGGACGGTAGACGGTAGACGGTAAACTGTAGCTCATTAAGCCCTGTGTTGAGAACTTTTGATCGTTACCTTATCAAGAACTTCCTGGTCCCATTCCTTTACTCGTTGTTTGGGTTGATCGCGGTGTGGCTGGTCTATGATTTAGGAACGCGCGCCAATGCGTTCCAGGATGCGCATTTGTCGTTCCGGGCAATCGCACAGTTCTATTTGATCCAGATTCCCTTTATTCTAGTGAACTGGATGCCGCTGGGTGTGCTGTTGGGCTTGCTCTATGTCCTTACCCGCATGTCCCGGAGGAACGAGATCGTGTCGATGCTCAGCGCGGGCGTGAGCGTGCCCAGGGTGTTGTTACCGTTGATCATCCTCGGTCTTTTATTGACCGGCATCTGCACGGCGCTCAACTACGAGCTCGGTCCCCAAGGTAGTAATAGCAGCTACTTGCTGGATGAACTTACTAAAGGGAAATCGAGGCAATCGCTCCTGGAAGCAGATATCTTTGTGAACCGCAAAGATCACCGGCTTTGGTTTATTCAATCGATGAATTCCAAGACGGAGCAGATCAGCAATGTTCTGGTGATTCAGCAGGATGATCAGGGTGTTATTCAATCCAAGCTCTACGCTCAGCGTGTTTCTTTTGATTCGATGCGGAAGGTTTGGATTTTTTACAATGGCAAGCTTACAAACATCGATCCAACCGGCGCAGTAATCAATGAGGCTTACTTTGACAAAAAGGAAGTCGACGACTGGAGTGAGACGCCGTGGCGACTCGCGAATGCATCGCTGCAGGGGAAATACATGACCGTGCCCCAATTGCAAACCTATCTGATGGAGAATGCGGACTTTCCCGAGGTAAGTCTGGCTCAATACAAGACCAATCTGTGGAATCGGTTCTCGCTGCCTTGGAATGTGCTGGTCGTCGTACTCGTGGCGAGTCCACTCTGTGTCGCTTTCTCCCGGCGCGGCGCGTTGGCCGGAGTGGCGGGAGGTATCCTGCTGTTTGTTGGCCTTTTTACCTCCAGTAACGTATGCACAGCGCTAGGTGCAGGTGCGCGCATATCGCCGATTGTAGCTTCCTGGATACCTGCTGTATCGTTTTTGGTCGTTGGAATCCTACTGCTTTACATGAGGTCGACGCATCGTCCGATACCGTTCATGGGGTGAGCCACAATAGGACATATACGACCTATATGACTTATAGGACGTATGTGACTATCAAGCCTATTGGAGGAATTTTTTCAGGAATTGGCCGGTGCGGCTTTGTTTGTTTTTGGCTACTTCTTCTGGCGAACCGCAAGCGACGATTTTCCCACCGGCGTCTCCTGCTTCTGGACCGATATCAACTATGTAGTCAGCCTCAGCAATGATATCGAGGTTGTGCTCGATCACGATCACGGTGTTTCCTTCATCGACCAACCGGTGTAAAACTTCGATCAATAGCTGAACATCGGCCATGTGCAGACCGATGGTTGGTTCCTCCAACAAATAGAGCGTCGATTTCGGTACAGTGTTGCGTTTCAGGCGATCGGTGAGTCCTCTACTGACTCCGCGTTTCAATTCGCTGACCAGCTTCAAGCGTTGTGCTTCACCGCCACTTAGTGTCGGGCTTGGTTGACCTAGTTGGAGGTAACCGAGTCCTGTCTGAGTCAACAACTCAAGCGGCTGAAAGATTCGTGGCTGTGTCCGGAAGAAGCCCGCGGCCTCTTCGATCGTCATTTCCAGGATGTCGCCAATGCTTTTCCCGTTGTATTGAACAGCCAGGGTCTGGGGGTTGAACCGCTTTCCGCCGCATGCTTCGCAAGGGATATAACTGGATGGAAGGAAGTTCATTTCTAACTTGATGACGCCCTGCCCAGCGCAAGTCTCGCACCGGCCGCCCTCAGTGTTGAACGAGAACCGGCTTCGGTCATAGCCGCGTATCCGCGATTCCGGAAGCTGCGCAAACAAACCACGTATTTCGTCAAACACTTTTACATAGGTCCCAGGGATCGACCGCGACGTTTTCCCGATTGGCGACTGATCCACTTCATAGACACCGCCAAAGTGTTCCAGACCAACGACGCTCTTCCACGGCCCGAGCTCTTGGCTCTTTTTCTTCACCCGCTGTAAACCGTTGTGAACCGCGGGCAAAATAACCATTCGCAGCAAGCTGCTCTTGCCTGAGCCCGATACGCCGGTAATAACCGAAAGACGCCCAACCGGAAATCGCGCATTGACCTGTTTAAGATTATTTGCGCTGGCCCCTTTGATTTCAGTCCAGAATACTTGATTCAATGGCCGGCGTTTTCCGTGAATCGGATGCGACATCGGCGACTTGAGATACTGGCCGGTGACCGATTCCTTGCATTTTTGGATTTCTTTGATCGAACCGAGGGCAACCAGTTCTCCGCCTCGGCGTCCGGCGCCCGGCCCAAGATCAACGATCAGGTCAGCCTTACGCATCGTCTCCTCGTCATGTTCGACGACCAATAGGGTGTTTCCCTTCTTTTTAAGCGCATCCAATGTTTCAAGCAGCCGCTCGTTATCGCGCGGATGCAGACCGATCGTTGGTTCATCAAGGACGTAAAGAACACCGCGTAAGTTGGACCCAAGCTGTGCCGCGAGCCTGATTCGTTGCGATTCGCCTCCGCTCAGGGTTTTAGCTGGACGATTCAGCGTGAGATAGTCCAGACCAACCTGACCCATGAAAAAAAGTCGTTGATTGATCTCGGTCAGAATATCCGACGCAACGTTGCGCTTCGGGCCTTCGAATTTCCAGCTCCCGATAGTCTGAATTGCCCCCTTCACCGACGCAGCAGCTAATTCGTCGATGGTGCACCCGTGAACTTTAACTGCTCGCGCCACAGGATTCAGACGGGATCCACGACAATCCGGGCACTCAGTTAATTCATCGACTGAGTCGCTGCGACGTTCCGCCAGCAGCTCCGCCTCGAGCCGGGATTCCGCGCCGTCTTCTTCGATTTCGAACGGCAGGACGTGGCCAAAGCCGTTGCAAGTCTGGCACCAGCCGTGCGGTGAATTGAAGGAGAAAAGTCGCGGATCGAGCTCTTCAAAAGAATCGCCGCAATTGGGACAAGTCATTTCGGAACTCAAGACCACTCGTTCCGCTCCTTTAGGAACCAGAAACGCGGATCCGTTGCCGATTCGTAGCGCTCTTTTAACCAGTTCCTCGGTTTCTTTGCCGTTATTCTTACCGAGATCAGCTATTACAACATCGATGGTATGCTCTTTGTACCGCTCCAAAGCCGGGAAACGGTCCACCGGATAGTGCGTCCCATCGACGATCAGTTCGCGATAGCCTTCGCGCCTCGCCCAGACCGCGACCTCCTTGTGAAAGCCCTTCCGGCCCTTAACCAGCGGCGCACTTAACGTCGCAGGTCCTTTTCGGGTCCAGTCGCGAACCTGTTTCAAAATGGCCGGAAGCGTTTGTTTGGCGACTGGGATTCCGCATCGCGGACAATACTGGGTGCCGAGCTTTGCAAAAAGGAGCCGTAAGAAATGGTAAACCTCGGTCAACGTAGCGACCGTGGACTTGCCGCCTCCCTGAGTGAGCCGTTGTTCGATCGCAACGCTCGGGGGAAGCCCAGAAACGACATCGACATCCGGCCTCTCCAATTGCTCGACGAACTGCCGCGCATAGGTCGACATGCTATCAAGGAACCGTCGCTGTCCTTCGGCAAACAGAATATCGAACGCTAAGCTCGACTTTCCCGAACCGCTTAGGCCAGTTACCACGATCATTTTTTCTCGCGGCAGTCCCACTGAGAGGTTCTTGAGATTGTGGTGGCGAGCGCCGTGGACGGTGATTTCCGACGTTTGGTCCGACCCAGGCCGGAGCGTTTGGCGTTCGGCGATGCGGTTGGTGCCTTCGAAACGCGGAGCCCGGCATGCGGAAGCCGGCTCTCCCGACGTAGCCTTGGCGAAGTCGGGAACCATGCGCTCGCGCAGGAAAATACCGGTTTGCGATTTCGGTTCGTTGGCGACTTCCTCTGGAGTGCCTTCGGCGACCAGTGTACCGCCTCTGGCGCCCGCCTCAGGACCCAGATCAATGATGTAGTCAGCTGCTTGAATGACATCGAGGTTGTGCTCGATGACAATCAAAGTGTTTCCTTGATCGACCAGTTGTTGAAAGACCGACAGCAGCGCCGCGATGTCATCGAAATGCAGGCCTGTTGTTGGTTCGTCGAAGATCAGGAGCGAGTGACGGCTCCTTTTCTTGCTCTCGGTAAGATGGCCTACCAGTTTCAATCGCTGCGATTCGCCGCCAGAGAGAACATTGACGGGTTGACCCAATCGCAGGTAGCCGAGTCCGACTTGCCGCAGCAATTCCAGCGGATCAATAAGCCCGGCAGGCGATTCGATTGAATTGAAGAATGCAATCGCTTCTGTGACCGTCAGCTCTAGAACGTCGTGAATCGATTTTCCATTCAACTTCAATTCGAGGACAGAAGGCTGGTACCGTTTCCCTTCGCATTCGGCGCAGCGAATGTATTGATCGCTTAGAAACTGCATCTCGATCTTTTCGTAACCTAGTCCCGAACAGCGTTCGCACCTTCCCGATCCGGAGTTAAAAGAGAAAACGCTCGCAGTGAGTCCGCGCGCTTGAGCTTCGGGAAGAGCGGCAAACAGCTCGCGAATACGATCGAACACACCAACATAAACGGCGGGTGTGGAACGTGGAGAACGAGCAAGCGGTGATTGGTCGACTAGAACAACCTCATCTACTTCGTGCGGGCCAATAATTCGTTCGCAGCGTCCCGGAGCTTCCTCGGTCGAGCCACCTTTCAGACGCAGAAGGTTTTCGTACAGTACATTCTGCACCAGCGTACTTTTGCCGGAGCCTGAAACCCCGGTAACACAGCAGAAAACGTTTAGAGGGAAACGAACATTGATGTTTTTCAGGTTGTGTTCTTTTGCTCCGATTACCTCCAGGAATTGTCGCAGCTTTCTCCGTTTTTTTGGAATCAGGATCTGTTTTTTGCCTGTCAGATAGGCTGCGGTCAGTGAGTCCGGCAAAGCTGTCTCGATGTCCTCAATCGGACCCTGGTAGACTAGTTGGCCGCCGAGTTCTCCGCGCCCCGGGCCAAGCTCGATCACACCATCAGCGGCTCGCATGACGGTTTCGTCGTGCTCCACGACCAGCAGAGTATTTCCTTTATCGCGGAGATCATGGAGGACACCGATCAGGCGGTGGACGTCTCTGGGATGCAGCCCGACGCTCGGCTCATCCAACACAAAGAGAGTGTTAACCAGTGAGGCGCCGAGACAGGTAGTAAGATTCACTCTCTGGATTTCGCCACCGGACAGCGACCGGGTTGCGCGGTCCAATGTCAGGTAGCCCAGACCGACATCCACGAGATACGACAGGCGAGAGACGATTTGTGAACGGACCATCTCGGTCGGGGCGTCGTTCTTTGGGATATGCAAGTCGCGCAAGGTCAGAACAAGTTCTTCGATCGGCGTCCGTTGGATATCCGGCAACGTGAGTAACAGACCGTTGCCGTTTCGTTCCGTTGCTGATGCACTTGATTGGTCCGAAGCCGTATCGGCCAGGTCATCAGATGACAGGTTCGCAGGATGGCCGTTAGCGACGATCTTGAAATTGAGGGTTTCCGGTTTGAATCGAGTGCCGTTGCATTCTCGACAAAGGGTGTAGGCGCGGTAGCGGCTGAGAAACACGCGCACATGCATTTTGTAGCTGCGCGATTCCATCCAATCGAAAAATCCGCGGACTCCATACCAACCGCCGCTTTCCCAGACCTCGTCTGCCCTCATATTAGGCGTGACTTCGCCTTGGATCACCCATTCCTGGTCTTGTTCTGAAAGTTCGTTGAAAGGACAATGGAGATCTACACCGCGTTCTTCCGCCCGTGAGACCAAGTCTTGCTGACACGCGCGCATGTTCCCGGTTTGAAAGGGTTTTACTACGCCGGCCGCAATACTCAGTTTCCGGTCGGGCAAGGCTCGATCCATATCGATGCCTATGGTCCGGCCGAACCCTCGGCAGGCGGGACAAGCGCCGACCGGGTTATTGAACGAGAAGAGGCCCGGAATCGGCGCTCGAATCTCGATATCGCAATAAGGGCAATGCCATCCTGTAGAAAAGCGGTGAACCACAGGTTGTAGAGCGGAAGGCTGTAGCCCGGAGGCTTTCGATCCCGCTGGCGAGACCCCAGGCGCTCTAGCTGAATCGTTTGAAGCTGTCTCGATAATCGCGACCTGTCCTTTGCCAAAGCGGAGAGCTTGTTCAATTGCTTCTGTTAATCGCGCCCGGTTGGCATCCGATACAGCGATCCGATCCTGGATCACGCTGACGATTCCGGGCAGCCACTTGACCGACGTGGGTCGATCCGTTCTTTCGATCGAATTTTCGATCCAAACCCGAAGAAAACCTTGCTGGTTCAGGAAGTTGAAAAAATCGGCTGGTTTTGTTCCAGCCGGGACTGGAACTCCGAACGTGATTAGAATGGCCTGATCACGAAGCTCCTTGAACAGGGTCTGGCAAATATGGTCCGGCGTTTCGGGCCGGATCTCGCGCCCGCATTCGGGGCAGTAAGCATGTGCGACACGCGGGAAGAGGAGCTTCAAATAGTCGTTGATCTCCGTCATTGTTCCGACGGTCGATCGGGTCGTTCGAACGCGATTGGCTTGTTCGATCGCGATTGCTGGAGGGATCCCGAGGATTTCGTCGACCAGGGGTTTGTCCATGCGGTCGAGAAACTGTCTCGTATATGGACTAAATGTCTCGACGTAACGGCGCTGGCCCTCGGCATAGATCGTGTCGAACGCCAGACTCGATTTGCCGCTGCCGCTTGGCCCGGTAACAACGTGGAATTTGTTTAGCTCAAGGTCGAGATTGATGGCCTTGAGATTGTTCTGGCAGGCGCCTCGAATCGTGATAACGGATGGACTCTTCGCGGCATTTTTTGCCATAGGACGCGGAATCTAGTACGGCAAACGGTGGGTTGCTAGTACGGCCTGAAGGAAACAAATAAAACTATCCCGGGTGCTGACAACCCTATGTCAGGAGAGGGGGTGTAGGATAAGACCAATATGACCAAGGGACCAACGTGGTTCGCCAGGGTGGTTCCTGACGGAGCGCGTAAAAACATGGGCGGATGTCCGGGCCAGGCGCTGCAGGCGAGGTCCCCTAGTACTCGTAGAACATCCGCTGCAGTTCTTTGGTGTCTTTTGTCTTGGTGAGGGCGACGGTCAGAAGGACGCGGGCTTTTTGTGGGTTTAAACTATCGGACGCGATGAAATCGCGTTGGTCGTCGTTGACCTCGGCGTTTCGGGCCACGATCCCGTTTCCGACGCGCGCGCTTCGGACGATGATTGCGCCTTTTTTGCGGGCATCGGCGAGAGCTTGTTCTGTCAGTTCGGACGGATTCCCGTCACCAACTCCTGCATAAATAATTCCGTCAACCCCGGCTGCGGAGAGGGCGTCGATGGCGGTTCGAGAGACGCTTGCGTACCCGTACACAATTTCGACTGTAGGGAGTTTATCCACATGCGAGATATCGAACTCCGTTTTTGAGGTGTGCTTGCGAAGTGGCAACCGATAGAAAGCGATTCTTTGGCCCTGAACATATCCGAGCATTCCGAGTTCGGGGCTCTTAAATGTTTCAATTGTTGAGGTGTTGGTTTTTGTGACGTCGCGGGCCGAGTTGATTTCGTCATCGAGACAGACCAGCACTCCTTTGCCAACCGCTTCTTTGCTGCCTGCGAGCATCACCGCGTCGTAAAGATTCAGGGGGCCATCGGCCGAGAGGGCAGTTGAGGGGCGCATTGAACCAACAAGGACAACTGGCTTATCGCTTTTGGTGACCAGATCGAGAAAGTAGGCGGTTTCTTCCAGCGTATCGGTTCCGTGGGTGATGACAATGCCGTCAACATCCGCCTGCTGGACCAGATCGTTCACACGTTTTGCCAGCTTCAACCAATAGTCGTTGGTCATGTTCTGGCTGGCAATCTGGAAGACTTGTTCGCCACGGACATTAGCAATGTTTTTGAGTTCCGGAACGGCTTGAATCAAGGTATCGACCGCGACCGTGGCGGCCTGGTATCCGACCGTCGTTGTCGATGTGGCGCCGCTGCCGGCAATGGTGCCGCCGGTGGCCAGGATAACGACGTTGGGCAATTGCTTATCCGATGGAGCGGGAGAGGGATCTTTTCCGAAAAGCGGCTGCGTCAGAAGTATCAGCGATAAAACAAAGAGCGTTTTCATTTGAGTGTGGGTGCGAGTGCAAGAAAGAAACCGACGGCGGGACCCGGAAGCACTCTTTAGTGCTAGAAAATCCGAGTGAAAGAATCAATCCTAACGAAGATTTCGATTCCGTTTCGCAGAGAAATGGAATCGGGCTGGTGGGATTTGAACCCACGGCCTCCACGTCCCGAACGTGGCGCTCTAGCCAAGCTGAGCCACAGCCCGTAAAATCGAGAGCCGGAGGTTAAATCTCGTTGGCAGAGAAATCAACCGGTGAATTTGGGAGCGGACTCTTTCCGCTCCGGTTTTCAGTTTTCAGTTTCCGGTTGTCGGTTTTGGCTCGGTGGGAGTTCGCGTATTCGACCAATCCATTTACGACGCCGTCAGCATATTCTGCGTAGATGTTCTTGCGCATGACTCCGCCGAAATTTCGGAGACCTTGATATGCGCCGGCCTGAATGCGGGCGAAGACCTCTTCGTTGTTCATGACGTAAGATTCGATGTAAATAACAGGGCATTCGTACAATCGATTGGCGATGAGGTTACGAGCCCATACATAGCCCGTGGTTCCGAGGCTTTCAGCGTTAGCGGTAGTGTAGGTGTATGGAGGCAATTGAGTGATTTTTGCCATCTGACCTGCGATCGTCTCTGAAAGCACCAACTCTTCCGGGTAGACTTGGTTGAGGAGTTTCGCCAGCATCGCGAATCGCACATCCTCATTCGCAAGCTCTTCCTTGCTGTATGCGCCGTTCGCGATCAGATGTAGATGGTTGGCCTGGACCAAGGTCGGATGCGCCGGGTCGCCCCATGGTTCCGCGTTCATGTGGAGACAGAGCGTCAAATCCGGTTTGATATTCAGGTTCACGATATTTGCGCGAGCTCGAATTTCTGCGACTCGGTAGAACAAACGTTCTGCTTCCCAAGGAACGGAACTCTCTTTTTGAGGATCGTATGGTCCGGTGTATTCCGGCAATAATGTGGTCACTCCACGCTCGGTTAGTGCGGCTTTGGCCTGATCGGTCAATTCATTCGGACGCTTCTCCGTGACCGGGCCGGGCTTCGACCGAACGAGTGCGACGCTGGCACCGAGAGCTTTGAGGCGCGGTACAAGCAGCAAGGCGACTCGGAGCGTCATATCTCCTTCGGTGACAGGCTTAGAATCGCCGATTCTGAACCAGCGTTTTTCCATCTTCGCCCATTTGCCGCCAAGATGTCCTGGGTCAATCGCAATGGTGATTCCTTTGAGCGGTTTCTCAGGTGTGCGGCGTAACCGATCGATTGGAGTCCAGTATCGAGGAACCGGCTTTCTTGAAGGGTCATCCGGCGCGAATCGAAGGACGAATTGATGCCCCTCGCTCTCCTGGATGACTGCTTGCGTTGGCTGAACAACGATCCACTGGTTCGCTGCGCCGGAAGGCGCGTAAACAGTAGTCAGCAGATTCTCGAATTCCTCGTGGGTAATCGTCTCCTGGAAACGATCCAATCGCGACCAGTTTGGAGGGTGTGCGAGTGGTGAGAGTTGGGATGAGAACGCCGGGAACGCCGTCATTGCCAACACCGCCGCCGTGATCGCCGAATACGCGAGGCGCCAGACTGCGGCCCATTTATTAGGTTTATGACGATGGGTAGTCATGCGCTGGATTGTGGACGGAAGATGGTGGACGGTAGACTATAGCGAATGCTTCGACTTCTATTTCTTGGCGATATTATCGGGGAACCTGGGCGCAGTGCGGTCATCGCGATGGTGCCGAAGCTGAAAGAAGAATGGGGAATTGATTTCATCGTTGCGAATGGCGAGAACGCCGCGGCGGGAAGGGGGATCACGGGAAAAATCTCGATCGATCTGCTGCGCGCCGGCATAGCAGTGATCACCACAGGCGATCACATTTGGGATCAAAAAGATATCGTTTCCTATATAGAGACCGAGCCGCGGTTGTTGCGGCCGTTGAATTACCCGCCTGGTACACCGGGACATGGTTCGATTGTGTTGGAGACCGCGAAAGGCAAGGTTGGTGTCATCAATGTTCAAGGAAGAACGTTCATGCTACCGAGCCTCGAAAATCCTTTCCGATTGATTGAAGAAGAGGTGCGCCGGATGCGGGAAGAGACGCCCGTCATTTTTGTGGATGTCCACGCGGAGACAACCAGCGAAAAGATCGCGATGGGCCGGTTTCTTGACGGGAAAGTCTCGGCGGTGGCTGGTACCCACACGCATGTCCAGACTGCTGATGAACAAATCTTTGAGGGTGGAACGGCCTTTATTTGTGATGCGGGCATGTGTGGACCGACTCGCTCGGTATTAGGGCGTGAAATTCAACCGATCCTGCAGCGGTTCCTTAGCAGCATGCCGGTGGTTTTTCCGGTGGCGAGAGGAGAGATCAAATTGCACGGACTGCTGGTTGATATTGATGAAACGACAGGTCGAGCGCTGGCTGTCCGTCGGGTAGCGGAACCGCATGTTACGGAGGCGGCCGAGGAGAGCGAGACAGAGGCAGTGCCGTCGTAGCTTATTGATGGGGTGGTGACTCTGTCGCGTGATATGTTTCGCCACGTTGAATGGTGGGTAGGGCTGCGATTTATCGCAGCCTCGTGCGGCTGCGACGCCCACATGACTGAGCTGAAGCTCAGCCCTGCCGATCATCGCCCTTGGAGGAGCGGTCGATAGTTTCACGGCGGCGAGGGGGCGCCACCCTCCAGGACCTTGCATCCAAGGCGATTTATGGGTCGGCTGAACTCCTCTTTTATATGGTGAAATCCGAGCTTAAGCTTCTCCTTGACGGGGTTGCACTCTTTGTTAAGTTTCCGGCTCGCTTGGCGGACCTTGAGCACTTAGTTTCCGGCCTCCGATTGGGACTATGATTGGCGGCCGATGCTTTTGTCTTCAATCTCCGTTAGCGGGAAGCGGCTTGTTTGGCCGTTTGTCTGGTTAGACGGATCGGGAGTGAGCAGAGGCCCATGTAGCTCAGTTGGTAGAGCACGTCCTTGGTAAGGACGAGGTCACCGGTTCAATCCCGGTCATGGGCTCCACGCCCAGAGATCGACAGACACCCAAGATATCAGCAGCAAGAGTACAGTAGAAAGAGACCTTAAATGGCTAAGGATAAATTTGAAAGATCCAAACCGCACGTGAACATCGGTACGATTGGTCACGTCGATCATGGCAAAACCACGCTGACCGCCGCTATCACGACAGTGTTGGCCGAAAAGGGAATGGCCCAGGCGACGCGGTACGATCAGATCGATAACGCGCCGGAAGAAAAAGAGCGCGGAATCACGATCAATACTGCACACGTCGAATACCAGACAGCGAATCGGCACTATGCGCACGTGGACTGTCCGGGCCACGCTGACTACGTCAAGAACATGATCACCGGTGCAGCGCAGATGGACGGCGCTATCCTGGTAGTGTCCGCGGCGGACGGGCCGATGCCTCAAACCCGTGAACACATTCTTCTGGCTCGGCAAGTCGGTGTACCGTCGATCGTAGTATTCCTGAACAAGTGCGACATGGTGGACGATCCTGAGCTGCTCGACCTGGTCGAGATGGAGGTTCGCGACCTGCTCTCACAATATGAATTTCCGGGAGACACGATTCCGATCGTCAAAGGAAGCGCACTAAAAGCGCTCGAAGGCGATCCGAAGTACAAGGAAGGTATCTTCCAGCTCATGAAAGCGGTTGATGAATACATCCCGCTGCCAGAGCGGCCGATTGATCAGCCGTTCCTGATGCCGATCGAAGACGTATTTAATATCGAAGGCCGAGGCACGGTGGTGACCGGACGTGTTGAGCGCGGCGTTCTCAGGAAGATGGAAGAAGTCGAAGTAGTAGGTATTCGTCCCACCTCTAAGACGACGGTGACCGATATCGAAATGTTCCGCAAATTGCTGGATGAAGCTCGGGCGGGCGACAATGTCGGTGTGCTGCTTCGTGGCACGAAAAAAGAAGAGGTTGAGCGCGGCCAAGTTGTAGCAAAGCCCGGTTCAATTACTCCACATAAGAAGTTCAAAGCGGAAGTTTATGTGCTGAGCAAAGATGAAGGTGGACGTCACACGCCTTTCTTCAGCAATTACCGTCCGCAATTCTATTTCCGTACAACGGATGTGACTGGTACGGTGAAATTGCCTGACGGCGTAGAAATGGTGATGCCCGGGGACAATGTTTCCATCGAAGTTGAGTTGATCACTCCGATTGCGATGGAGAAAACGATCCGATTTGCTATCCGTGAAGGTGGCCGGACCGTCGGAGCGGGGCGCGTCTCCGACATTCTTGACTAACAATTAGAGAGTAAGAGAGTTTGGTGCTTGAAAGAAGCCGGTCCCGCACATGCGGGACCCTTCTTGTTTCTTCGAGAAATAATTTTGCTAGGTCAGTAGCTCAATTGGTAGAGCAGCGGTCTCCAAAACCGCCGGTTGGGGGTTCGAGTCCCTCCTGACCTGAACTTTCATATGATCGGTCGAGCTAAACAGTTTTTGGACGAAGTAAAGTCCGAGCTAGA
>JBKPCS010000010.1:0-7255 GCA_046727495.1 bacterium
CTTCAGTTCCTTCTGGCCTTGCTTGATTGCTTGCGCTTTTACACCTATTCTCGATTTGTTCTTTATTATTCATAGAGAGCCGACAGTTTAGCAGCGAGTGCTGCTTGCTGTCGGCTCATGTCATCTAAAGCCCTGGGCTAACATATCTGGCCACTTTGTGGCCTAGCTCCGAAGGAGCAAAGGATTCTAGCCCAGGGCTTTAGCCCTGGGTTAACGGGTAACGAAAAACGGCTGTCCTGAAAGGGCAACCGATTGGGTGTGACAAACACCCAGATGCCGGGCCTGGCACGCGCTCATGGCAACCACCACAAGTTACAACCGCCCCAGAACGGCCAGTACCAAGACAATCACCAGAATCAAACCGAGCCCTCCCGAAGGATAGTAACCCCAGCCGCGGCTATATGGCCAGCTGGGTAGTGCGCCGACTAGTAAGAGGATAAGAATTATCAGCAAAATCGTACTCATGAGTCTTCAAATTTCACTAATGGTTCGCATCCAACGGCTTATCTGGATGGACACTGACTGCCAGTCACCCTCTGTGCGGTACATCCGTCCACTGATCGAAAATCGATCCGTAATGGCGATGATCTAACGAGCGGCCCAGGAAGGGCAGAAGTGATCTCTCATGTCGATCAAGCAACAAAACGAAGACACCCTGGCGGATCTCAATCATAAACTCCGCACGCCACTCAACGCGATCATAGGGTGGATCTATGTGTTACGACACAGCCACCCAAATCCGGACTTGCTCCACGAGGGACTCGATGCCATTGAGCGCTGCGCGCGGAACCAGGCACAAATCCTCGATGAGGTGGTATCCAGAAAGGAAGAGTCGGACCCAGGGAAGAGGAGAGAGGAAGAGCGCCCCGCCCAGGACCAAATCGGCCAGGAGAAAGGTGCTGTGCCTCTCGCAGATAACTTGGAACGAAAATTAGAAGGTATTTCTGTCGTCGCGGTCGACGACGATCCCGAAGCGCGAAAGCTCCTGAAGGAACTATTGACCCACTGCCGAGCGATCGCCACGATTGTCGAAAGTGCCGGTGAAGCTTTAAGAGCGGTGGAACAGCTCCATCCGGACGTCTTTCTGTGCGACATAGAAATGCCTGGAACAGACGGCTATGACCTGCTTCGACGGCTGAGATCGCTCGGACCTGAGCGGGGCGGTGATACTCCGGCAGCTGCGTTAACTGCCCATGATGGGCCCGAAGACCGACAACGCGCTTTGGAAACCGGATTTCAACTGCACGTGGCGAAGCCGGTCAACCCCGCCGAACTCGCTGCGGCTGTCGAGTGCCTAGCCCACCGCAAGTAAGAACAGGCGCTGGTTCTCGCTCTCAAGCTGTCTGCCGCCGGAGAGCGAAATGCTTTAGGATGAAAACAGAGTTAAGCGCCGCAGCTTTCCTTCCGAACGGGCGAACCCTGTCGGAGCTTCGATCAGCTGCATCCGGTTGCCAAGGCTGTCCGTTGTGGAGAAATGCGACGCAAACGGTTTTCGGAAGTGGAAAACAATCGGCAGAGTTTTTGTTTGTCGGGGAGCAGCCGGGTGACAAAGAAGATATCGCCGGTAAGCCTTTTGTTGGACCGGCAGGCCGAGTCCTTGATCAAGCACTCGGCCTGGCCGGAATTCAGAGGGAAGCGGTCTACATCACCAATGCGGTCAAGCATTTCAAATGGACCCCAAAAGGAAAACGCAGAATCCATCAAAAGCCATCTGCGCGCGAGATCGCGGCATGTAGACCATGGCTGGAAGCGGAGATCGAGGCGATCAAACCCAGGGCCATCGTTTGTCTCGGTACCACAGCAGCTCACGCGGTATTCGGCCGGCCGACAAAAATTTTGGCGAATCGGGGCAAACCGCTCGCGTCAGATATTTGCCCGCACGTGTTTGTTACTGTTCACCCTTCGGCTCTGCTGCGAATTCAAGAGCCCGATCAGCGAGAGCACGCGATGAACGAATTCGTTGCTGATCTAGCGAAGGTTCTTTGCTGATGTCGGAGGCCGCGCACCCACTGCCTTACAAATCCAAATAGCGCTCCGATAGAGCTGACACGCTCTGGAAAGTCACGATCAACTCTGACTTTCCGGCGCAAACGAGTCCGGTAAAAGCGACCTGTTTTTTGAATACACTTATGGCTGAGCCTTGCTGAGCAATCGCAGACCTGATAGACTATCTTTCCTCGCGAGCGAGGCTAAAAATGACTCAAGCGACCGATACCGGCGCTGTCTGTGACATGCTGCAGAGCCTGGGTCTGCCAGCGGTGGTCATTGAGGTAGTCACCGGCAACGTTATCGCAAGCAATTCGCTGTTCGCTGGGTTGATCGGCTTAACCTCTACCGACGACTCAAAGACGGCTTTTTCTGAGCGGATTTGGACGCGTCTAACGAGCCAAGACCAAAACCGCTGGAGCCAGGGTGTTTCTTCCGGGGACGCCGTTCTAATCTTTTTTTCGATCGACGATTTGGTCGAAAATCTGACGGTAATCTGGTCTACGCCTATCCGTGGCCCGACTGGACAAGCGGCTCTCTGCGTTTTCTTCAGAGGTGGTAGCCCCGATGGGCCCGAGCTGATCGCGATAGGACGTGAGCTTGAGAGGCGCCGCCTGAAACAAGAGTTGCATGCCAATTTTTCCCAGGAACTTCTTGGAGCAGCATTTGGGGCAAAGCTATTAGGAGATCAATTGGAGCAAGGGCACCAACACGAGCTTGCCCAATCTGCTTCTGCTCTGACGAGGCTCCTGAATCGGATGGCAGAACGATTACCTGGTATCACCGAAATTCCATCGACAAAGGAGTAAGCGCTTCCACATCGGATTAAAGAGAATCATAACTCGAAAATTTTGCGGGTTGCACGTGTTATGGCCAGTGCGGGCAAGAATCTGGAAACAGCTCGAACATTGAGAAAGACAAGGATTCTCATCGTCGACGACCATCCCGTCTTTCGACTTGGTCTATCCAACCTCATCGATGCGCAGCCGAATCTCGCGGTGTGCGGTCAGGCAGGTGCCGCTCCTCAAGCATTGGACGCCGTGCGGACACTCGATCCGGATCTTGTTGTTTTGGACGTTTCGCTGCCTGGAACCAATGGCATCGAACTGATCAAGCTGATCAAGGCTGAAAAACCGCGTCTAGCGATCCTGGTCGTGTCTATGCACGACGAAACTCTGTATGGATTACGCGGGCTTAAAGCTGGAGCGCTGGGTTACGTCATGAAGTCGGAGGCAATGGATCACATTGTTGAAGCGATTGCCACCGTGATGGCCGGCAAGGTATACGTAAGCCCGAAATTCTCCGAGAAACTGATCTTTCGGGCAATCCAATCTCCGGATTCGGCTACGACGTCGCCGGTCGATTTGTTGTCCGACCGGGAGCTTGAGGTATTGCACCTTATCGGGAAAGGCCATTCCTCCATCTCGATCGCGAAGCAACTCCATCGGAGCGTGAAAACGATCGAGACGCACCGCGCCCACATCAAAGAAAAGCTGGGTTGTCGCGACTCAGAAGAAATGGTGCGATTCGCCATCGACTGGGTGGCGCAACACGAATAATCAGGAATCCGGCAAAGCCGGATTCCTTAGATCTTGTTCTGAATCGGAAGCAGAAATTGGTAGAGCTTTCGCTGAGCAAGATGCAGGCGTGTTTTCACGGTGCCTAGCGAGATTGATCGTGAAGCCGCGATTTCGCGTTGGCTCATCCCGTGGAAAAACGTTAGTTGGATAACTTCCTTCTGGAACACAGGCAGGATCTGAATTGCCCGGTTCAAGAGTTCTGCTAGATCGCTCGTGTGGATTTGCTCCGCGACCGAGGTTCGATCTCTGATAAGTGGGTTGCCAGTTTCTTTCTTCAAATGCTCCGTCGCACGCCGGTATGCTGTCTTTCGCCGGACACGGTCTAGCGCTCGGCGTCGCGCCAGTGTAACCAGGAAACCGCGAAGCCCTCTTTCGCCTGGTACGTAACGATGCCCCTGATCCCAGACCTGCAGCATGACATCGTGAAGAACATCATCAACGTCCGATTGGTCGTGAATCACAGCTAAAATCACGGTCCGCAAGAGCGGCTCGTATCGGGAATAGATGATTTCCAGCGCCTCCGCGTCGCGGCGTACCACCGACTCCATCAGTTCGTCGTCCGATTTCCACTGATCCAGTTCCCGCGCTTTCATGCCTATACCCTAATTGCCATGCGATTTCTGAAAATCGGTGCGCACCCCGACAAAAGACTCCGGCTATACCCTGGTTAACTGGCGATCATCCCCCAGGTATTTCCGCGGGCACCCCTAGAAATCGCCCTTAGCTTTCGACTGTGCGTATCAGGGCTCGCTTAGGGTCGCGACCCGACCGCGCGAACACCTTTATTTTTACGATGGCCTTCTCTTTCACGAGCGTTCGCTTCGAGGTGCATTCGACCCACTCATCAAGCAAGGCGAAAGTCTGCTGCTTGCCGGCCGCGCTCCAAAACAGACAAGTCGGTCCGTCGCTAGTGAACCCAAGATATGGCGGCCACGAATGAAGTGTTCAGAGCTTTAGCCGACCCGAGCCGGCGCCAAGAACCTAGGCGGTTAACGTGATGCAGGTGACTTCGGGAGGGCAGTTAAACCGGACAGGTACACCGACCATTCCAATCCCGCGCGTAGTGTAAATCTGGGCGTTTTCAATCCGGTAAAGCCCGCGATCGTATAGCTGCCCCCACGGAGGGAGCAGCAATGGACCGCCCAGCGGCAACCGCACCTGGCCGCCGTGGCTGTGTCCGGAAAGTTGCAAGTCAACAGGGATTCTATTCTCGACCAGGTCCTCGATGTAGTCGGGTTCGTGGAGCAGAACAATGCTCGTGAGGTCCCTCTTCCGATTGTCGAACGCGACTTTCGGTCGGGGCCACCCTGCAAAAACCGAATCGATTCCGGCCAAATAGATAGAGTCCGACCCAAGCTGGATCGTCACGCCACGATTTCGCAATAGCTCCACTCCACCTTTCGCAAGTGCCTGAGCAACGATTTTGGGACCTTTTCTTACATCGTGATTCCCGAGCACGGCGAAAACGCCCTTACCAGCGTCGAATCGATGAAACAAAGGCACTAGGTCAAAGGCCGCGTCGACGGCGCCGTAAATGAAATCGCCTGCGAGCAGTACCAGATCCGGTTTGAACTTGTTCGCGATCTGGACGGACTCCTGCACGATATCGATCGTGGTGAACGGATAAAGATGAAAGTCGCTTAACAACGCGATTCGGAACCCGTCGAATGCGGCTGGCAAAGAGGCCAAGCGCACCGGAATATGCTCCGCCACAACGCGATGCGGCTCGAACCCCGCTGCATACGCCAACGCCCCTGAACCGGGAATTCCAAACCCTAGACCGAGCCCAGCGGTCATCTTCAAGAACTGACGCTTTGTTAAATTCACCGTGTGAGACTGTAGACGCTCTACCCGGCCTGGCAAATTCACAGGACTACGAATAAATTTGCATTAACCACAGCAATTATAACGGGCAAGGGAAAGGACCAGCACCGTCTTGCCCGTCTTCGGGCTTACGCTGGCAACTTGCTCGCTATGTGTCCTAAGAACCCTCCTAGAGCTGCAATGCGGCACGCCCTGGTCCGAGGATCGTGTCGTAAGAACCTCAGAATCATATTCTTCGGAACCTGCGCTTTCATTTTATTACTCTTTTGTCCTGACAGGTCATTTTCCAACTCGCCCCGGATGGAAATCGTTTTCCTCGGAACAGGGGGACCACGTGCCGATGGCCGCGCTGCCAGCTGCAACGTTGTTCTTATCGACGGGGAGCCCCGGTTTTTTGTGGATCTCGGTTCTGGTGCGTTTACCCGGCTTGGCGAACTTCATCTCCCCCTAGATAGAGTTAATACGATTTTTCTGACCCATCTGCATATCGACCACACCGCGGACTTGGCGAGCATGGTAAAGGCAAGGGCGGCGGTCACCGATCAACCCGTCCATTTTGACATCTTCGGACCGTCGGGCGCTGGCGATTACCCGAGCACAAGTAGATTTGTGGAACTTCTTTTCGGCCAGGGAGGAGCCTGGGCGTACCTGAAGCATTTTGGCGCCCCGATTTCCTGGGAGGCGCGCGATATACCGAACGACCCGTCCCATCCGGCTTCTACAGTCTTCGAGACCAAAGACGGCGTGAAGGTCAGCGCCATAACGACGCACCACGGTGATGCTCCGGCACTTGCTTACCGCATTGAGTTCAAAGGCGAAAACGTTACTTTTTCCGGTGATATCGATCCGGCAGGACTGCCGAACCTGGAAAAGCTGGCGGCAGGGACAAACGTTTTGATTTTCAACTGTGCAGTTTTGGATCCGCCAGGCTCCCCGAAAGAACTCTATACTCGGCATTCACCGCCCAAACTTATCGGTGACGTTGCAAAGGCTGCGCATGTTCAGCGACTTGTACTGACGCATATCCCGCCCTTGGTCGATCGGGCTCGGGAACAGGTACTCCGCTCCATTCAAGCTCAAACGGAGGCTCCGACCAGTTTTGCCGAGGACAACATCCGAATTGTGCCTTAGCAGCGGTTGCTCTCAATGACAGCGCATTCGACCAGCGATCATTCGAATGTCAGCTCTTCGATGCCTGGTTGCTCGTGAGTAATTGATTGTATCGACGTCGTGCGATAGCGCGTTGGTCTTTCGTCCCGAAGAAAGGTGAACTCCATTCGTCCCCCACAAAAGAGATGCCCTGGCTTAAAGGCATGACAAAAGGCGAATCCACAGCCTGAGATGTGAACCGTACCGGATGGTCGATCTGCCCGAGAACAGCTCAACCGGGTCTGTTCATCCTCATCCATTGTAAATACGTAATCCGTATGCTCGGTGACAACCCGCAATGTGTCTCCGGGTCGCAATTGCTCGAGCGCAAATTCATCGATGCTCGATTCTGCGTATCTCGAAACAAACTGTTCCCAATCTGCAATGGCCGCTCTCATCGACAGACTAACCGCAACAAAATCTATATCACCCGTAGATCGATAGGTAAAGGCATCTAGTTCCGGGTTCCGAACTCCGGGTTCCGGGGCCTCTATTCATATCGGAGCGCTTTGACCGGATCGAGGCGAGCAGCAAAATAAGCCGGGATGATTGCGGCAACCGAGCAGATCAGAAATCCGCTCAAACAGATAATGGCGACGTCATGAGGCACGACCTCCGCGGGTATTTCTGGGAATTGATAGATTGCCGCAGGGAACAATCTGTCTCTTATACACATCTCCGAGCCCACGAGACGCCTAACGTGATCTCGTATGCCG
>JBKPCS010000011.1:0-14401 GCA_046727495.1 bacterium
ATCATATTGAAGGTTTTTGGTGCCTCGGTGAAAGGCATTGCTTGCAACGCCCGCCTCAGGAAGGAGACTTCATTTTCGCATGGGTGATTGTTGAACCCGGGCGTTGCTAGCAACGCCCCTCCGGGCTCTTGGTATAGGCGGCTCTGGAAAAGGCTCCGACGAGACGAAACCGATGTTAACCAAACGAATCATACCGTGTCTCGACGTCACCGAGGGCCGAGTCGTCAAAGGAACGCGATTTCTCCAGTTGCGTGATGCGGGGGACCCGGTGGAATGCGCGATGGAGTACAATCGGCAAGGCGCAGATGAGTTGGTTTTTCTGGATATCACTGCTTCCTCGGACAATCGACGAACGATGGTAGATGTTGTTGCCCGTACAGCGGAGCAGTGTTTCATGCCGCTGACAGTCGGCGGAGGGATCCGAACGGTCGGGGATGTCCGCGAAATGTTGCTGGCCGGCGCCGACAAGGTCAGCATCAACACAGCCGCGATCCAGCAACCGCGCCTGGTTTCCGAATCTGCCGCAGCGTTTGGGGCGCAATGTATCGTTGTAGCAATTGACGCGAAGCGAGTGAAACCTGGTCGCTGGCTGGTCTTTACTCACGGTGGTCGCCACGCAACAGAGCTCGATGCAGTGGAATGGGCGCAGGAAGTAGAACGACGAGGAGCGGGGGAGATTCTTCTCACCAGTATGGACGCCGATGGCACCAAGGACGGGTACGATATCGAACTCACTGCAGCGGTGAGCTCATCGGTGCAGATTCCGGTGATTGCGAGTGGCGGCGCCGGGAGTCTCGATCACTTGTTGCAAGTACTGCAAAGAGGCAAAGCTGACGCCGTCTTGGCGGCCAGCATTTTTCATTTTGGCGAATACACGATCGGCGATGCCAAACGGTTTCTCGCCGCAAACGGTGTTCCTGTGCGATTGTAAGAAGGTCAACGCGGACCATCACCCTGTTCCCCCGATCCAGCGCCACAGAATTCTACAACCGGTGACGACAGAGCGCCGCCCTTCAGGCCTACAACCAAAATACCATATGCTATCGCTGCCGATCACCTTACAAAAGCACTATGTCTGACAAATCCGAGTTCGAAGATTTAACGACCCGCATCAAATCCACCTGGATGGCGGGCGATTCCGGTCGAGTGGCGAAAATGGCAGAAGCTGTTGCCGAGGCGTTTGTTGCCCTTCGAAAGATTCAGCCCGGAACCAGAGTACTGGATGTAGCATGCGGCACCGGTAATCTAATATTGTGACCTATTTCCCTCCGCCGCGTCGCCAAACCTGAACGGAGCCTTGAGAGCAAAGAACTCTGGATTACTTTGTCTTGGTTCGAATCCAAGCGTGGCAGTTACCGGCGTCTTTGCTCGCGATGAAATTACTTCACCACACCAAGCGGCGCTTGGGCACAATCGACGTCGTTTTGCACCGTGCCGCCGCTAACACCAATCGCACCCACGATCGCTCCGTCCACTTTGATGGGGAAGCCGCCGCCGTAGGCAGCCACCCGTGCCACTTGAGGAATGCCCGCAAGGAGCGAAGGGTCGCCCTGGATGAAATTGAAGAAGTCCTGCGTCGGGAATCCGAAGAGCGCTGTATACGCTTTGTTCTGTGCAATCTCGATGGAAAGAATGGGCGCGCCGTCCATCCGGCTGAAAGCCTTCAGATTGCCGCCGTCATCGAGAATCGCAACGTTTACAGAAACGCCAATGGCGTTGGCCTTGGCAAGGGCCGCGTCGACCATTTTCTGGGCAAGTTCGACCGAGATACTGTTTTTTTGAATAACATTCGCCATCGGCCGTTCCTCCAATTTGCAGTGAGTTGAGGGATATCAGCGCGGCTGTTTTGAACTGATAGGAAATCGCTTCTGGCCCCCCGGGGCTTTGGCCGGGAGTCTGAAGCCGAAAGCGTGCGTTTCCATGGACGCAGAGTGACAAAAAGTGGGCCTGGAAGTCAAACACGCTGCCGCCGGAGGGGCATGATTTCCTGGCGTATAACGACCAACAGTCTTGAGGAGCAGCAGGCGTTTAATGATCGTAAAGCGCACCGGGATCGGGCGCTGTATCCGACTCGATAACGAAGTGCTAGAGAAGCGAATCAGCCGATGAAAATATATTCGAGGCATTTGTGGGCAAAAGAGCAGGCTGTGCAAATATTTCGTGCCCTTTGCGACGATAGCAGATCCCATCCGAAGACGTGATCGCTTTTCCCGCTGCTTCGTGATAGGTTGACTGTGGAACCGCGAGGTGTGATTCGGGGAGCCAGAGAGAACCGGATCACACCTCCTTTGTTTCGATGCATATGGATGACGAACTAAAGAGATTAGTGGAGACTCTTTCCCAACATCTGGGGGAGCGAATCAGGAAAGAGCAAGAGAATCCCGAACTGGAAAAGCATCTCGTTAGCGTGGCTCTCGTTCCTCTGATTGAGAGGGCAATCCGGCTCGGTCTGACGGAATCCGAATTCCTCGACGAATGCCGAGAAATTTGGGACATCCAAACCAATCCCGAAAAGTATCGAGTCTGATTGACTTTCCTGGCGGCTTCCTGATAACGCTCAAGGTCGCGGTCTTCACCTGACTGCTCTAGAAGTCGAGAGTCTTCTAGCAATAGAGGCGAGCAGCCGAGTTTCAAAGCGTTCCGGTTGCTCGTCCTTTTTGTTGCCCTTTGAGAGGCCCTCCTAAGAAACTGAAACCGTGTATTATGGCTGCTCGGTCGGCGGCTGTGGAATGGGTAGGCTGTTAGACGTATTAGGTAGCACCTCCAGTGGAATACGTACGCCGTTAGCTGTATCAGGGAAGGGCCCCCCCTTTTGGGTTCCGTCTGGATTGAAGGTCGTGGTCAAAGCGGTAAGTTGCATTTGATTCCCGGAGTCGCTTAGAACGCGGGTAAGCTGGGATTTGTCGATTTGATAAATCGATGCGTTAGGGGGCAGTTGGGGGTTACCTTGGTACTCCAGCGCAATAAATGTAACTGCGAAGGTTTTTGCACCTGTCTTTTGCCAAACCCCGCTCTGGGGAGTAACAATGACATCGAATGGCGGTTGAGCGCCTGGAATGAAACCGGCCTCCCCATGGAAGTCTCCTGTGAAAGTTCCGCCTGCGTGGAAGGTCATAAGGATATACAATCCATCACCGTCTCTTATGAGCCAAACCCCGGTCGGATCGTTGACATGACCTTGGTCGTGAGGTGCATCCCCGGCGAACAGCACGCTCGGGGCAACCGCCAACTAGTGACCGGCATCGATATTGTGCCGAACCTCGTTGGGCAGGCTAGGGTGCGAGCCAGGAGCGAAGGTGTCGAGGTGCAGTTCGATGAAGGCGATGCCGATGCGTTACCATACGAAGACGGTTCGTTTGACCTTGTGATGTCGATGTGGGGAGCAATGTTTGCGCCGCGGCCAGATGTTGTTACCCATGAACTAACGCGGGTTTGCCGTTCCGGCGGCCAGATCGCGATGGCCAACTGGACTCCAGGCGGCTTTATCGGGCGGGATGTTCAAGGCGGTTGCAAAACACGCGCCTCCGCCCGCTGAGATGGTCTCTCCAATCCTTTGGGGTGATGAAGAGGTAGTCAGGCAACGGTTTGGCGGCAGCGTAGTCGAGCTGCACATGGTCCCCATAATCGCTCGGCTACAATATCCTTTTCCGCCGGCTGGAACGGTTGAGTTCTACCGCCAATACTATGGCCCGATCCAGCGTGCTTTTGCGGCGTTGCGGAGCGGCGCTCAGAACGCGCTGCGCCATGATTTGGAGGCGCTTTTCAGCGAACACAATCGCGGAAGCAGCAACGTCACCGTGCTTGATGCTGAGTACCTCGAAGTTGTTGCGATTCGCGCGTGATCAATTCACGTTGAAAATTCTTTGAACAAATGAGGCGAGTGCTGGCCGCCAAACATCCATATTGTGGGAACCCTCCACAAGTACCAGTTCATTGCGAACGCCTAAACGGGTTAACTTTCCCCGAATTGTTGCGGCCCAGCGTTAACCACGTTGTCTGATTTACCCGTCAAAATCTGGAATAGTTTGACGTGCTGGTTGATTTGTTCCGCATTCGACATGAGAGCATTGTTGACTTTGTCCGAGCGGGCGTGGTCCCAAATCGCCGGGCTAAATGCGCCGATCCAGCAGAAATAGTCTGCGTGCACCAGTCCGCTCGCGGCGGCTTGCAGACCGCCCATTGATAAGCCAGCGATCGCAGGGAGAAGCGATTGTTGCTGTACATTATATTTTTCGTGAACGAATGGGATGATATAGTCGAAAAGCTCTTGATCCGACGGTTCCTACCGCTTAGCCGCTTCCTCATCCAGCGCGGCTTTTACCGATGTTTCGATATCTTCGTACAACGCTTGATCTAGCCGCAGAGCCTCTTTAGCAGCATCTCTTCCTTGTGCCAGCTGCTGGCCCTTGTAAGAGATCCAGGAACCGCGTTTCTCCAAAATATTCTTTTCCAGCGCGAGATCGAGCAGAGCGCCAACGTTGGAGATGCCTTCGTTGTACATGATGTCGAACTCTGCCTCGGTGAACGGTGGAGCAACTTTGTTTTTAACCACCTTAACCCGAGTGCGATTCCCGGTGACCGTGCCGTCGGTTTGCTTGATTGCGCTGATTCGACGGATATCGATTCGGACACTGGAATAGAACTTGAGCGCTTTTCCGCCTGGCGTCGTCTCCGGATTACCAAACATCACTCCAATCCTTTCCCGGATCTGGTTGGTGAAGATGCAGGTTGTTCGCGCCTTAGCAATGAGGGCAGTGAGCTTGCGAAGAGCGGCGCTCATTAACCGTGCCTGCGCTCCGACGGTGGCGTCGCCGATTTCACCTTCCAGCTCTGCTTTGGTCACCAGCGCGGCAACGGAGTCGATCACAATAACGTCCAGCGCGTTCGATCGAATCAATGTTTCGCAAATTCGCAGCGCTTCTTCGCCCGAGCTCGGCTGCGACACAAGCAAATCCTCCAGGTTGACCCCAAGACGCCGTGCGTACTGCGGATCAAGGGCGTGTTCGACATCGATAAAACCAGCGAGGCCGCCCCGTTTTTGTGCCTGAGCGATCACCGTAAGAGTCAGAGTGGTTTTACCCGAGGATTCCGGTCCGAAAACTTCGACAATTCGCCCTCGCGGAAAACCACCCACACCCAGCGCGCGATCGATCAAAATGTTACCTGTCGGGATTACTTCGACTGGCACGACCTGCTCGTCGCCAAGTCTCATGATTGCGCCTTCGCCGTAATCTTTCGCGATTTGTTGGAGGGCGAGATCGAGGTTCTTCTTGCGCGCCGCGTAAACCGGATCCTGAGAACTGACCTCGGTATTTTTTGCTGCCATGATCTGGTGAGATTAGCGGGGATAGACCAGAAGACAAATCGTAAAAAAAACGGAGACGCTTTTGGCGTCTCCTTAGCATTATGACAGGGCGTCGCTGAGCAACGCCCGCCAACTCATTCTATTTCACGATGTTTACTCGACCGCAATCTTGTGCGGTTTGACTGATTCGGCTTTCGGCAATGTCACGGTAAGCAACCCTTCATCGATTCGCGCGCTGATTCTTGCAGTATCGATCGAAGGATCGAGTTCGTAGACCCGACGATAGTCGTTAGTCCGAATCTCGCGATAGACCGGCTCCCCGATGGAGTCAATCCGTCGGCGATGACCAACAATCACCAGCTCTCCGTTTTGAACCGTCAGCTCC
This sequence comes from bacterium, assembly GCA_046727495.1. Lineage (GTDB taxonomy): Bacteria > Verrucomicrobiota > Verrucomicrobiia > Chthoniobacterales > JAFAMB01 > JBKPBY01. The sequence goes on from JBKPCS010000011.1 coordinate 5,691, forward strand.
AGTCCGCTTGTCCACGCCAGGCATTTCGACCTGGAGGGTGTAAGCGTCTCCGCTTGATGCGATATCTACGACCGGAATGAGGTAAGCCGCGCTATCGTTGGCCGAGGCGCTGTCGCGTTGAGCAAGAGTATTCATGGTTGTTCCTCCAGTTGAAGGCCGCGCGGCCGAGACCGCGCGGCGCCCTTCAAATTTAGTGCAATTCGATCTGACGGGGCTTCGCTTCCTCCGCTTTAGGCAGAGTGATCTCAAGGATCCCGTTCTTGTAGGTCGCCTTCACTTTATTGGCGTCAACGGCGGATGGCAGCGTCACTGTGCGCTGGAACTTGCCGAAGAACCTTTCGGTGCGGTAACCTTGATCTTTCGATTCTTCCCGTTTGCGCTCGCCAGAGATCGTCAAGGCGCCGTCGTGCAGCGAGATTTCGATCTCTTCTTTTTTCATGCCTGGAATCTCGGCGACCACGGTGAACTGATCTTTATCCTGGTACACATTGAGTGCGGGATTCCACCGGCTGAATGAAGAGCCGAACACGGGCTCGAAAGAAGTGTTGAAAACTCGATCGAACTCCTCACGTAAGGTCGAGAGCCGATCGAATGCGTTCGAAAGGTCTCCATGAGAGAAAGGTCGATAACGGACAATGCTCATAGGTTTTACCTCCTTTTAAAGAATGTTATCACGCCCAAAGGAAAGAGCAGAGGCAATGCCAGAATCCGGCATCGACGTAACCGCCTTTTTATGAACAACTTACGGCGGTTGCCGCAGATTTTCTTCACCAGAGGCAGCGCCAAGATGTCACATATTGGAGACAAACTGTGCCGAGCCAATTCGAGCGCCAGAATGGCGCGGCACGACCGATTGAGGCGCGCCTTCAGCGCGCGCCCTGTGCTGGGCAACTAGTCCTAGGGCTACGCTGCGCTCCGCCATAGGCTCTCTTGTGTAGCGGCTTCGCCGCAATGCAACCACCGAACCGCCGACCGCCAACACCAAAGGAAAAAAGGGGACAGATCAAGTAACGAGAGGCGTACCCCGGCGCATCGCAGTTGAAGCGCCGAACGCCGAACGCGGCACGAAAGGGGACAGGTCAAACGACGCCCCGATTTCGAAGCTTATTTGCGGCGTCGCCCGGAAGATCCGCCGACAGCCAACGTCTATGCGAGACCGCCAACACCAAAGGAAAAAGGGGACAGATCAAGTAACGAGAGGCGTACCCCGGCGCATCGCAGTTGAAGCGCTGGACGCCGAGCGCGGCACGAAAGGGGACAGGTCAAACGAGGCCCCGATTGCGAAGCCTATTTGCGGCGTCGCCCGGAAGATCCGCCGATGGCCAACGCCTATGCCAGACCGCCAACACCAAACGAAAAGGGGACAGGTCAAATAACGAGGGAGTACCCGGGCATCCCAGTTGAAGCGCCGAACGCGAAACGCGAAAACGCCGAACGCGACGCCATGCTACGGTCTGTCTATGGCTGCGTACGTAATTTCCGATGTTGAGATGGTAGATCCCGAGTTGTTCGAGAAGTACAGAGCTCTGGCCCCAGCTACAATCGCGCAGTACGGAGGCCGCTATCTTGTGCGCGGAGGCAAGATTCAAACGATCGAGGGCGACTGGAAACCGAAACAGATCGTCATTGTCGAGTTTCCAACTATGCAAAGAGCGCTCGAATGGTATCGCTCTCCCCGAGTACGCCGAAGCGCTGAAGGTGCGCGAAAAAGCGCTAAGCAGAAACCTGATTTTTGTCGACGGCGTTTCCTAGCGGTTCTCTAGGGTGACGCGCGACGCGGACTCAACAGCGCTCTTTCATTCCGATTGAAAATGGTCGCGCGCAAGGGCGACCAGAAGCGCCGAATTTGAAGTGGCGACGATCAGACGCAAGACTAGGGATGTGAATGAGGCCAAGGCGATCGTTTTTGATCTGGATGGCACCCTTATTGACACAGCGCCTGATCTTCGCGCGGCACTAAATCAGGTCTTAGTTGGAATGGACCGGCGCGAACTTACTCTCGAGGAAGTGCGCCGCATGATCGGCGACGGAACACCTGCCCTGATGGAACGTGCGCTGGCCGCAACCGGCACGATGACAGATTTAAATCGGGCACATCGGAAGCTGGTGCAGATCTATGAAGCTTCGCCAGCCAATCTCAGTCGCCTGTTTCCCGGAGTTGACACCACGCTTCGATTGCTACGCAACTCAGGAGCGAACCTTGGCATCTGCACGAACAAACCACAGGCCGCCACGCTCTCTGTACTCAAGGCATTCAATATTGCGCATTACTTTGAGGCTGTAGTCGGAGCTGACATGATTCCATTCAGAAAACCGGATCCACGTCATCTGCTCAGTGTTATCGAGCGCCTACACGCTACGATTAGCGAAGCTGTAATGATAGGCGATAGCGAGAATGATTACGCGGCTGCGCGTAGCGCAGGTGTTCCGGTTATTCTGATGCGGTATGGTTACCTCCGTGTGCCGCCGGAGAAATTGAGGCCGGACATCTGGCTCGATGATTTCGCGGCGATTCCCTCGGCGTTGGCCAGATTGGTGTCGTAGGAATCCCGGACGCGCTTGCATTTCTCGCTCCGCCTCATTTTCCGTGGTCGCGGCAGAAGTCCGACTGCGGCACGCCCAGATCGACCGACGGGCCTCGACCGGGTCAATAGGTAATGTTTACTAACCTCGGATCTCCGCACTTCTGAAGCGTACGGTGAAACGGAAGACCTTCTTCTCCTGAGAGTAAATCTCACCGGTCTGCAGATCCATGCGCAGTGGCACTCTGACGCGGGTGACGTCCACGGTTGCGTGGAATCCGCGCTCGGAGAAGACGTCGATCAACATCGCCAATGCAGCCGGATCCTCGAAGAGCACGTCTTCGGAGTTGATGCTGGCCACGCCCGAGACCGCGTGCCGAACCACGATGGGCATCATCTTGGTTTCGATGAAATCGATCACCCGGCCGAAGGTTTCTGGCTGCTGCACCTCGTAGCCGTCCAGGCGGCGGACTAGGTCCTGGCGGGCGTGCCGGACGATTTCGCTGGCCAGCGGTAACCCCCGAAGCCGGTCGAAAGTGCGCGGGTCCAACTCCAGCGAACTCTGGTATTCGAGCTCCCGGACGATATTGTTCTGCACTTCGGGAACAGGCGCCTGCCCGTTGATGAAGTGGTAATGGAAGATCTGCTTCAGGGAAACCAGCGCGTCGTAGGTTTGCTCCTTGAAGACGCGGTACCGGTTGCGAGCGAGCCCCTCGCTAGCGTCCGTCGCCCGTTCCTCCCATCGTTCGCCTACGCCCGAGCGAGCGACCTCCTCGTTGTGAGCGACAACCTGCCGTCCACGCTTTAGTTGGCGCGCCACGCTCTCCGCCTCGTCGACGAAAAGCACCATGATGTGGAAGATGGGCTGCTTGAAGTAGATCACCTCCGGAGTGCCGGAGAACTCCCGCCGCAGCGCGATCATCTCGTCGTAGAGCAGCTTGAGGCACTCCACCTGCACTTTCGTGCGTGGGAATCCGTCGAGCAGCGCGCCGTTCTGCTGTTCGGGCTCAAGCAGCTTGCGGAACAGGATGTTGACCACCTCGCGGTCCCCGACCATGCCACCGCGCGCCTTGATGGCGCGCGCCTCTGGTGTGTCAAGGAGCTTGGAAACCACGATGGCTGGCGCGTCGATGCCGCGCACCTTGCGAATGAAGTCCGAGTTGGTGCCTTTGCCCGCGCCCGGCGCTCCGCCGAGGAGGATTAATTCCCTAGGGAAACGCATCAGGCTGCGACCGAACTCTCCCTCCAGCTCCCGCCAGACGGCGCTGAAGATGAGTTGCGCGTCCTTGACCTCCAGCTCAGTGGAGTTAATCGTCGCTGGCACAGGAGGGCCGCCGGTTCCTTGTCCCTTCCAAGTGTCAACATTGTCAGCTTGCATCTCGGTGCGTTTCATGCGCGGGGCTGGTGACTCTTATTGTCGTTAGCAACTACACATGCGTTCCGCTCTGCGTCTCGCAAGGCAAAAATAAAGCTCCCGGCACCCATGACTCCAGCTGCGGTGTTATAGAGGGCAATCATCACGCCTTCCTCCTATTGTCGCCTAATATAAGCGGCTCGAAAATCCTTGTCCTTTACCCTTTGATGGATCCAGCAAGCAAGCCGCGTACAAAGAACCGGCCGAGAAAAGCGTAGATTAGCACGCGCGGAGTTCAAAGCACCGAACGCTAAACGCCAAACACCAAAAGCCAATCGCTAACGGGTTGACCTCCGCACGGTTAGATGCCTAGAAGTGTGCTGCTTCCTCTAAATTATGCCTCCTGACCTAAAGGTTTCGGTCATCATGCCGGTTTTCAACGAACGTGCCACGCTTGCGGAGGTCGTCGGGCGAGTCGTTCAACAAGCCTGCGTTGCCGAGCTGATTGCGGTTGACGACCATTCCACTGATGGGAGCTGGGAGGTCCTTCGTGAGTTGGCTGCAAGATATCCGCATCTGCGGCCACTTTATCACCCGGAAAACAGGGGTAAAGGCGCTGCGTTGCGCACCGGGATTGAACATGCGACCGGCGATATCGTGCTTTTTCAGGACGCCGACCTGGAATACGATCCCGCCGATTATCCGAGGCTGATCGAGCCCATCGGCCAAGGGACCGCAGACGCTGTCTATGGGTCGCGATACATCGGGCAGCAGGGAAGACAAGAAGCTTATTTCGGCCAATATTACGCGAATCGGTTTCTGACTCTGCTCTCAAACTATCTCTCAGGGCTTGCTCTGACCGATATGGAAACCTGCTACAAAGCGATCCGGCGCGAAATCATTCAAAAAATCACGATTGAGGAGGATCGCTTCGGGGTAGAGCCGGAGGTTACTGCGAAGCTCGCAGCGCTTCGTGCTCGATTTGTCGAAGTACCCATTTCTTACACCGGCCGATCACATTCTGCCGGCAAGAAAATTGGATGGAAAGATGGAATCGCGGCGATCGGTTGTATTCTGAAATATAGCCGGCGCCCAGGTCGTTCATAGGCACCACAAAGCCAGGCCTATACTCGAAACGGCTGGCTCCGCTTACCCCTTTACCTGATACAACAGGCGGTCGCCCTGCTCCTCGAGCTCTTTCAAAACCGTGCAGAGATAGACCGGCTGGTCCGTGAATCGGCGATACTTCGTAATCTCGGACTGATTCAATACTTTGAATCCGTATCTCTCGAAAAGCTTGAACCCGCGGCGACCATCGAAGGTAACCATCTGTCCGTAAGTCCGCCTGATGCCATTTTCGTACAGGTAACGCAGATAGGTTTCAAGCAGGAAGCGACAGAGCAAGATGCTTTTGGCATCAGACAAAAGGTTGACATGAAAATGACCGATCCGCCGAGGTGCTGCCGGAACCTCCCGCCACGCCTTGGACACCAGCCAATGGACAAATTCTCGTGACTCCCTGTTATAGCTCGGGTATCGGACCAGCATCTTGGCGGCGAGAACGATATTTTCGAGAAAACTGTAAATTTGATGCCGATAGGGCCGGCGAGATCCAAGCAGGTAACCGCGGACCTCATTGTTCACAGTCACGACAAAGGCGGAATCCGGCTCATGCTGCAGGTAGTAGCCAGTCAAGAAGTCCGCGAACAGCTCCCGATCTGCGAACACCGGGTCGATAGGCTTGCCAAGAAAACCGGTGTCACAACAGAGAGCACGAACCGCGTCACGGTCCGATGACTGGTACTTTCGGACCCGAATATCTTTGGCATCAAGCACCGGAGGCTTCATGTGATGGAATCGAAGCGCAGTATACCAAATGAAGCAACCTGGATTCTGAGACTAGCTTTCAGAATCAACGAAGATCCCTCTCTAGGTTTTGCCATCCGCTACTTTCTGGTAGGTACTGAACATGCGTTCAAACACCGAGCTCCAGGCATACCGCCCGGTGACTCGGTAACTGGCTTTCGCTCCAGCGGCTTCCAGGTCTGTCTGGCTTAACGCCTCGATAGCGTTCGCCAGCGATTCCGGGGTATTTTCGTCTGCCCAGCAAGATTGATCTGCAAAAATGATTCGGTCCATGTAGCTGCCCCGAATCCCGACCACTGGTGTACCACAGGCCTGGCTCTCGAGAGCCACCAACCCAAATGTTTCCTGCACACTCGGATGAACGAAGAGATCGGCTGCCCGGTAGATTTTCGCGAGCGCTTCCTGCTCCGAACAGTATCGCAGCCAAGTGACAGCTTGAGTCTCCTTTTGTAACGCGACCAGCTGATCTCGATAATAACCGTCGCCTACGACCAGCAAATGAAAGCGATTGGGCGCTTTCTCGCGCAACAGGCTAAACGCCTTCAAAAGTGTTTTAACATTCTTTTCGGCAGCAAGCCGCCCGACGTAGAGCAGTAGAACGCAATCGGGCGGAATCTTGAGTTCAGCTCTTGTTATCCGTTTGTCCGGCGCCGGGTTGAAAACTTTTGTGTCGACGCCTAGCTCACACAGCACAAGGTTTTCAACGCCCCAATCTTTAAGAAGATCTGCTAACCCTTGGGAAGGTACGAAGGTGCACCGGAAACGGTTGTAGAGACTGCAGACGTAGTTTTTCGCGATCTCCATCACGATCTTCACGGCAGTCTCGCCGAAATATTTCATCGTTGTCCGCACGTACGCCTCCGGGAAGTGAGAATGATAAAACCCGACCACCGGTATTCGCAGTCCTTCTCCCGACGCGATTGCTTTCCATGCAATCTGATAGGGATCGCTTGATTCGATCACATCCGGTTTTTCGCGCTCGAGAATTTCTTCGACTGCATTCAGATTGAGCAGCGCTCGATATCGCGACGTCTTCGAGACAAGGGGCGAGGCGATACAACAGGTCGTTCCCTCAGCCGTTTCGCTGCGTTCGGTCTGTTTTCCTGGAACGATTAAAAGATGTTGATGACCGTTCCGAAAAGCATACTTGCGTTTCTCTTCCAAATACCGCTTCACCCCACCACTGAGCGGAGAGTAGAACTGGGTAAGATCGCAAACCTTCATGGGGGAAACGCTGAAACGGTCTGCTTATAATGCCGACCTTCCCGGCGTTTTCCTAGTGTTCCCGTTCCGACAAATAACGCTCCGCTTCCATCGCGGCGGCGCATCCTTGTCCGGCTGCCGTAACCGCCTGGCGGTAAACCGGATCCGCTACATCGCCGGCTGCGAAAACGCCTGGCAGGTTCGTTTTGGTTCCTTGTTTCGGGACCAGATAACCATTGGCGTCCGTTTCGATTTTTCCACGAAACGGTGCCGTATTCGGCGAATGTCCGATCGCAACAAACACGCATTTCACGTCGAGCTTCGACGTTTTCTTGGTCTCGACATTTTGGATTTCTACCGCTTCAATCTCGCCTTTCTGATCGGCGATATAGCGAGTGACGATTGTGTTCCAGATCGGCTTGATTTTCGGGTGGCTCAGTGCGCGGTCGGCCACGATTTTGCTTGCTCGCAACGTGTCCCGGCGATGAATCAGAAACACCTGGGAAGCAAATCGAGTCAGGAATAAGGCTTCTTCCGCCGCGGTATCACCGCCGCCGATCACGCACACAGGAACATTTCGGTAGAAAGCACCGTCGCAAGTCGCACACGAGGTCAAGCCGTGCCCTTTCAGTTTTGGTTCATTTTCGAGTCCGAGCCACTTGGCGGATGCGCCGCTTGCGATGATCACAGATTCGGTCTCGATCCATTCATCATCGACTTTAAGGAGATAATGTCCGTTCCGAGCTTCAAAATCGAGTACCTCGGCATAACGGAATTTTGCTCCGAATTTTTCGGCTTGCCGATGCATGTTCATGATCAGTTGAGGGCCGTCGATACCGTCTGGGAACCCTGGGAAATTTTCGACCATGGTGGTCGTGGTCAGTTGACCTCCGGGTTCGCGTCCTTCCAGGACAAGGGGATGGAGATTAGCACGCGCGGTATAGATCGCAGCGGTCAATCCGGCGCAGCCGGTGCCCGCAATAATCACTTTTTCCATTTCGCCCGTTAACTGCCATTAAAGGCGAGAGAACTCAAGTATATGGAACGCCGCCATCCTCCTTCGCCAAGGCTACGGTGGATGGGTCGCCGGCAACCAAATCGGTATCGTCGACATAGCCGATTCGTCGATACCGTCCGAGCTGCCACGCTTTTTCCTCGGTCTTTATGCTGCGCGTAGCTAGGTTGAACGCCATGAATCGACGTTTCGCTGGTTGGTTAGCTTTCGGAATTCTCGTTATCACTCCTGCGATAACAGGAGCTGCTGAAGAACCGACAATCACGCAAGACGAATTGGTTCGCCGGGAACAAGAGCTATTCGATGCCGTTGGTTCGGGAAATGCGGCGCCTTGGAAGAAATATTTTGCAGCCGATTGCCTGTTCTTTGACGAAAAAGGGAGAAATCTGGATAAACCGGCTTTGATCGCGGACATCGCGCCGTTGCCGAAAGGGTTTTCGGGCGAAATCAAAGTGCTGCATCCGGAGAGTCGCATTTTCCGTGATACGGCAATCTTAAGCTACGACCTCGACGAAACCGAAACCGTATTTGGTCAAGCGATGACAGCGCGCTATCACGGGACCGACACCTGGTATCGCCGTACCGGAGTCTGGCAAATCGTCGCGAGCCAAATGTTCCGATACTACGAGGACCCTGCTCCTGGCAAAATCGACGCATCGAAGTTGCCTCAATACGTTGGAACTTACCAGCTTTCGCCAGACGATGTAGTCAAGATCGCCAGGGAAGACGGGAAATTGTATCGGACCCGCGG
>JBKPCS010000012.1:0-12079 GCA_046727495.1 bacterium
TGTCTTCGCCAGGCCGAGGTCGATTATTTTAGCCGTTACACCGCCTTCCTCCTTCAACCTCACCATGATGTTGGTTGGCTTGATATCCCGGTGGACAAGATTCTGCTCGTGAATCGCGGCCAATCCGGCGGCTACCTGGGTAACTATTTCAAGAGCTAGATCAGTTTTCAGCGTACCTGAACGCCGGATGAGTGTCTCCAAGGTTGCACCATCAACAAATTCCATTGCGTAAAAATAGTTGCCGCCGCTCTCGCCCAAATAAGATACCGAAGCCACGTTCGAGTGATGAACACTGGCTGCCGCCCGGGCTTCCCGCACAAACCGCTCTTGCGCCGCAGCATCGCCGATCAATCGTGCGTTGATAATCTTTAATGCCACAGGGCAGCGCAGGTGGGTATCAAAGGCTTTATAAGTGATTCCCATCCCACCGTGACCAAGCTCAATCGGTGTTCCGTCTACATTCTTCAGAACCTGAAAGTGTTCAAAACGAAGCTCAGAAGAAGGGTCCGAGAGCGATCCGGTTTCTGGCTTGAGCACAGCCTGCAGGACGCAAACTGGACAGGACTCGCTGTTGTCGGCTAACAGCGTCCCGCAAACCGGGCAGGCCCTTTTGTCTTCCGCTCTCATGGACCCGATCTTGTGCGGTGCCCTTAGGATGGTCGTGCGCGAGGGCAGCCCCCCGCAGCAGTGTCACGATGTTAGCCGATTTGCTCGCCGATAGCTTGTACAAAATCGCTTGGCGGGTGGGGACGATTATGAAGGGAATAACAGGGAACGGTGGACGGTGGACCTAGACAAATCCCCGTCGGTGCTTCGCGCCAGCAAAAGCCCGGGGGCGGGCATCGAACCCGAGGCTTGGTGCTGTATCCAAAAGTATTTGATGCGGGTTGATATACGCGACGACTCTGCGCGCTTAGCTAAAATCGGAGATCACGTGGTCAAGTTCGACTGTGGTTGCAAGGGTTTGCTCGGCCTGTACCCCAGTCTTTATCAATATTTCACCTGACGGGTGAGCGTAGCGAACCCCTGGATCTCGTTGTCCCATTCGGGACAAATCTCTGTCGCAAACGCGACGACAGACCACAGCCAGGGGGGTGATCCGGCCTTGGCCGGAGAACCCTGGATTTCCGACCCCCGGCGAGCCAGCCCCTGGAAGGGCTTCAGATCGGGAGTGACAGCGCCTTGATCCGCCCCTCGTTCGGCCGCTCTTTCAGAGCGAATGCATCCGCTAAATAGAACCCAGGGCTAAAGCCTGGGCTGGCATCCCGCGCTCTTGACAGAGCGTTTCTGCCCTGTAACGCACAGGATCACTTCAAACCGATTCCGTGTGCACCTGCTGAATCGACAGCTCTGGCAGAAACATGAAACGTTCGCACGCCGTTCTCTTCAAGCAGGACGACCTCGAGCAATCGTTTCAGTTCAGGAAGATGGCCGCCCAACCTTTGTGCAGAAAGAAAATAGTCGCTTCCCGACTTTCTAACGCTGAATCGCGTCATTCGATAGAGCCCTTTGCGATATTCGAACCCCTCGCCGGCATCTTCGTATAAGCGGCCGGATGCTCTGCCGGTTTGATCCGGGCAAATGATCAGTGTAAGTGGATCGAGTGGTTTTTCGCCGGTGTATTCCATCACCGGACCGGCAGGCACAATGGCACCGCCACGGATCCGCAGCTGGGGTTGATTTATATCCTTTGCAGGGTCTTCTCCAACTAACGAAACGCTCCGCCAAATCCCTTTGGGCAGCGCAGCAGCACGCTGTTCGTTTTCGCCAAGATGAGGTACCACCAGAACGTCCGCACCTAAGAGGAATGCTTCTTCCTCCGTCCGTAGCGCCGGATCCTTCGGGTCCGCAAAGAACACCGGTCGCATCACTGGCATTCCATCCACACTGGCCTCCTGGAAAAGGGAATAGAGATAGGGCAGCAGGCGGTATCGACGTTGGAGCGCCGTTCGGGCCTCTGATTCCACCGCGGGTCCAAACGCCCATGGTTCTTTTGGCGGGGTGTCTTTGTCCGCATGGCCGCGACAAAATGGATAAAACGCTCCTACTCCGACCCAACGTGCCCAGATCTCCGGTGTGGCCGGATGCGCGAAACCTCCGATATCGACTCCACTAAACGGTTCAAGCGACATCCCAACGTTGAGCAACATCGGAATCGATCCCTCTAGATAGTCCCACTGCGATCCATTGTCCCCGCACCACATCGCTGCATATCGTTGGCCACCCATAAAGCTTGCCCGCGTGAGCACAAATGGACGGCAGTTCGGGTGCGCTAATAACAGACCCTGACGCGAAGCTTTCGATTGCAGCATCCCGTAAACATTGTGGTACCGCACATGCGGACCCCGAGGAAGATTCCCGTCGCCCGAATGGATATTGTCCACCGGCATTGTATTACTTCCGTCGAGTGTATCGAAAACCGAGGGCTCATTCATGTCGTTCCAGATCCCATCTCCTCCGAAACGTAGAAATTGCCGGCAGTTGTCGGCCCACCAGTTGCGGGCTTGCAATTGTGTGAAATCCACCCAAACGGAAGTTCCGGGCCAGCACGCCCCCTGAAACTCCGTGCCGTCACTTTTTAAAACCCACAGTTTTTGCTGTTCGCCGGATTTATAGATTGAGTAACCGGGATCCACCTTCACGTGCGGATCAATGATGTTTACCGCATGGAAATGATGCGAGTGAAGGTATTCATAAACACCGGCCGGATTCGAATATCCCGCGTTCTCGAATGTAAAAATACGGTACCCGTCCTGGTATTCGATATCCATCCACATCGTGTCGCAAGGTATGTGGCGCGCTCTAAATTCTGCGGCAACGCTTTCAAGCTTTGTCTCCGGGTAATATGAATAACGGCATTGATGGTATCCAAGCGCCCACAACGGAGGAAGATCCGGATAACCGGTAAATCCTGCCATCCGCTTGATCACTTCCTGAGGACTCTTTTCGTTGATAACGATCACGCGGAACGGCGGGCCGTCACTGGTGAATCGGATTCCAGAGCCGAGATCGATCTCGGTCTTCCATGTAGTGTCCGCGAAGACGCCAAACGCGCTTCCGTCTTTGCGAACGCCCAAAACCCAAGGATGACTCTGGTAAAGAGGCCGATCGTTCCCGAGCGCCAGAAAATTATCCGTATTCCAACAGACGATCCGCGTTTTGTTTCGCAAGAGAGGGGCTCGTACCTCTCCTTCCCCATACAGACTTGTGCCATCTTCAACTCCAAGGGAGGCGACCGGTTTACCATTCGAGCCAATCGAAAACGTCGGGCGCGGCTCGAATCCGGGAGATTGCGCGCCGTGCCGCGCGGGCTCTTGAACGAAGGCTAGACTGGGTCCCGCCTTTTCGCGGGAGTATCCGTTTGGATAGAAGATACCGACATCAATTGCTGTCGCGTCCGCTCTTGCAACCGCGCAGGAAACGAGCGTGATCCAGGCAAAGCAGGTTGGCAGCGCTTTGTTCACACGGCTTCAGCGATAGCTTTACCGACTACTTCAGTCGAAGCGGTGCCGGCGATATCTCGGGTCCGGGGTCCTTTGGCCAGAACCACTTCGATTGCATTCATCACCGCCTCTGCCGCGTCCTTCTCGCCCAAATGCTCAAGCATCATCGCTCCAGACCAGATTTGTCCGATTGGATTGGCGATTCCCTTTCCAGCGATGTCCGGAGCCGAGCCATGCACCGGTTCGAACATCGAAGGAAACTCGCGTTCGGGATTCAGGTTCGCCGAGGGAGCGATACCGATCGTTCCGGTACAAGCCGGTCCAAGATCGGACAAGATGTCGCCAAAAAGATTAGAGCCGACCACGACATCAAACCAGTCAGGGTGCTGTACAAAATGAGCACACAAGATATCGATATGAAACTGGTCGGTTCTGATTTCATGATACTGGGAAGCGACAGCGCGGAAGCGCTCGTCCCAAAATGGCATCGTAACGGTTATCCCGTTTGATTTTGTCGCAGAGGTAACGTGCTTCTTGGGCCGTTTTTGGGCGACCTCAAATGCGTACCGCAAAATCCGGTCGACCCCGCGTCGTGTGAAGACCGATTCCTGTGCAGCGATTTCGAATGGTGTTCCTTCAAACAACCGTCCGCCAACCTGCGAATACTCGCCTTCATTATTTTCGCGGACGATAATGAAGTCGATGTCGCCGACTTCACGATTTCGAAGAGGTGACTGAATTCCAGGCATCAACCGGACAGGGCGAACATTGGCGTACTGCTCGAAAGTCCGGCGGATCGGAATGAGTAGACCCCAAAGCGAGACGTGATCGGGCACGCCCGGAAATCCTACGGCGCCCAAAAATATCGAGTCATGATGACGGATCGCTTCCAGGCCGTTTTCGGGCATCATCCGCCCGGTCTCGCGATAATACCGGCAGCTCCAAGGAAACTGTTCCCATTCGAATCGAATCCCAGCTTTCCTGGCCGCAGCATCAAGAACATGGATTCCTTCAGGAACAACCTCTTTGCCGATTCCATCTCCTGGGATTGTAGCGATCCGGTAGGTTTTCATGGGTGGTAAGGTTCAATTTAGAAAGCAGCAAAGCCGCGGAGTCAAGATAGCCTGGGGCGGAGCGATAGCGCAGCCCCAGGATGACGTTATAGGAGACGGGCGCGCACCGAAGGTGCGCTTCAGGCCGCAACTCTGACGCGAATTAAAACGCGCTTTCAGCACTAATCCATTTCTTCGACCGGTACCTAGGGCTATGCTTCGCTTCGCCCGAGGCTATAGTTGACTCCGCGGCTTCGCCGCTTTTCAGAGTCTCAAGACCTTCTCTTACAACCTGCGCAATCTCTCTTCTACAAAATCCCTAACCGCGTCATCAGTATTTGATCGGGCTGACCAGTTTGTGGCAACTGATTCGCTGATTGATAACTCCGAACCGCGTGTTCAGTCTCCGGTCCAAAGATGCCGTCGACCGGCCCCGGGTAGTAACCCAGTCGTCGCAATGTTGATTGGAGCGCCTGAACTTGATCGTTGCTGAATTGAATGTTGTAACGATTCCGTGAAGTTGGCTTGAAAAGAATTTCAGTCCGGCTCTTCGATTGCAGCGCTTTTCTCGCCGTCAGCGAAGCTTCCGCCTGGATGTTCTCCAGCTGATGGTTAGCCTGCCGTTGCTGTTGCCGCGCCCATAGCTCATTCGCAGGCGTCGGAGTCAACGGATAAGGGATATTATACGGCTGGCCATTCGGCGCGATTGGCGGCAGCGTAGTAGGTTGAACTGGCTGCACTGAAACCGCCGGCACCTGCACCCTAGGCACATTTATCGTCACTGGCTTCTGAACCTCGACTCTCGGTACAGCGAGCTGAACCGGCTTAACCTGAGCGTCTGCCTCCCACCCAAGGAAACAATAGACCGCAATGAACAAAACCCGCGAAACACTAACCCTTTGTCCAAACATCGTACAAAACCTCCTCTCTTAAATTCGCACCTTGTACTGACGATGCAATTTTCGAGGAGAATTTGGCGGGTTAAAAGGGAAATTTGGCGGGTTTTGCCGTCGCCGCCGAACCCTGGGGGCGCGACGGGCAAGCTGGTTCGCCGAGTTCCCATACCCCCTTAGTCTTATACTTCGGCCTCAAAAGCAGCTGGAAAAGGCGAAGGCCAGAATTCCGATAGCGGCCAGAATAAGGACTGCCAGAACGACCTCTGGAGCCCCTGGTTCGCCCAAAAGGCCCAGGTCTTCAAACGGTTGGTTTTTCGCAACCGCATCTTTACCGAGATCGCCGGCTTCCGAGCGGTTTAACTGTGTAGAACTATCTGTCCCTTGAACGGTCATAAGATTAGATTTTTGTCGCTCGAATCGGTAGCAGGTTTGCGATTGCTGAAAATGGTACGAAAGGTGCAGATAAAGGTCGCAGCGCATGCCGGGACAAATGAAGAGTGCCTCGCGGATGAGCTAACGGAGCCGCTTCGCGGCGCGGCTGGGACTCGGCGGCTACCGCCGCCATCTCATCCTATTGGGTGATAGCAAAAAGAGGCAGCCGAAATCCACGCCCTCCTGAGCCGCCTGCTTTTTGACGGCGGTACTCCGCGTAAGTTGTTTCTGCGCGTGTCTCCAGCGAAACCGACTTCTGCTCCTTTGCCGTTTTAACAGCTGCGCAGAACGAAGCCTCAATTTCGCGCTCCTCAGCACCGATAGCCGTCAGAAAAATGCCACGAAGTCGGTGCAGTTCGGCGTTCCACCAGCGTACTTCAGTTCTTTCGACGAATGCTTCTGCCTCGTTGATTGCTTCCAGGGCTTCGCGCGTGCGATCCGCGAGATGCAAAGCTTCAGCCTTCACTGCTAGAAAATACGGCAAGCGCAGGACCGCCCCGGCTGCTTGATAATCGCGTATTCCCTCCTCGATGCGTGAGATGCCTTCAGCCATGTTACCTGAAACGCTGCGCGCCCAACCGCGCAGAATAACTCCCCCAGGCAGCCAACTGGCAAAAGCCTGGTGGGTTGAGAGCTCAATCAAATCCGACGCAAGGCGTTCCACTTCAGCGGCATCACCCTCAAAATGAGCAAGCATCCCTGCACAATAGAGAGCCATACCTAACCCTGCCATATCGTTCAGCTTTTTTGCCAGCGCGATGGCCTTCGTCACGGCCTCTTTGCCACAGGCGGTCTCTCCGAGGTGCCAATCGGATAAGCCGCCCCACATCAGAGAACTGACAGCGGGTGCGATGAACTCTTGTGCGAAGGGCCTCACACGTGTCGAGCGCCAGATTTCAGCGCCAGACGTTGCGCACTGCCGCGCGGACTCGAAATCACCCGAATAGTAAAAAGTGACTGCGAAAGCGTAACAGGCGCCCAGCATTATCCGAGCATCGTTCTGCTGCTGCGCTAACGAGTAAATTCGTTTGGTAATCTCTTGTGTCGCCGTCAGCTTGGCAGTCAGGAGGGAATAGTACCACTGACCCATCAGTGCGGAGTAGAGGAGCTCTGGCCGGTTAAGGGAATGGCATAAAGGCTCCGCGCGCTCGTAACAAATTCGCGCCTCGGATGCTGACATTCCTCGCGTATGAATTAAATATAGCCCCGCCTGCGTAAGGACAAAGAGCTGATCTTCCGGGGTCAGACTTTGTCCTTCGACACTCGCTTCCGCCAGTGCCCCCCAGCGCTCATGTTCGAAAAAGTGAGCTAAAGCCAGGATCAACGCTCCCCTGGCCCCGAGAACGTTAGCTGCAAAGCAGGAATCTCCTCGCTGAATACGTGGTATGTAAACTTCATGCAGCGCCTCCCGAAACAGACCGGCATTGCAGCCGCAGATAACGGCCAAGAAAAGCGGCTCCATTTCCCTGAAATTGTCTGGCAGCTGCGGCGCGAGCGCTCGATAATGATTAAAGAGCCGGCCGTTGCCTTCCCGCCAAGCCTCGGTTCGTTGACTCCGAAGCTGTTCGCCAAAGTATTCACGAACAAGAGGATGGGCATCAAGATGGCCAGGATTGCGTGGATCTTCTCCGGCAAGGAGTCTCGCTCTTCTTAGCTTGGCCAGAATAGTTCGCCACTCGACCGGGCTTAAATCGGTCAACGACTCTGTCAGGGTCGGAATCGCGGGCGATTTCAGCAGAGCGCCAAGTGCCTTTTCGTCAGCCGGGCGGTCAAACAGGCCTAAGATTCGCAGAACCGACAGCTCAGGACCTTCGCCAAACCAGGTTTGGTAAGACTCCATTACTTTTCTGGCCTGGATTCCTTGTCGCAGGTCGTGAGCTAGATGCTCAGACACTTCTTTGCGGCGGCGAATATCTCCGCTATAAGCATCGCTCAAATAACTGCCCAGTAGCGTCAGAGCAAGGCAATGGCCATCGAACTCGTCGCTAGCATTTAGCAGCTCTGACTCGTCGCCTTTAACGCCCAGCGCTCGGAGCAGCTTTGCCCCAGCATCGCTGGACAGTTGGTCCAGGTCGCGACGCAGGGCCGAGGTGGCCTCGTGATCTGCAATATCGGCGACCGGCGTCCGCGTGGTAATTACGCAAAGACCCCTATTGAAGGCTGCGAGTTCACGCAAAAGCGACTGGAGGGAAGGCTCACGCAGCCGTCCTTCTTGCGGACCAGGCGGATTTTGAAGCGGCTCGAGCCCGTCTAGAACCAATAAAGTTCGGCGATGTGCGACAAGCTTCGCAAGTCGCTCACCCTTCCCCCACGCCGTTCCGAGCCGAGGATCCGGATCTCCAAACCAGGTGAGAGCGGCGTCAAGAAATTCATCGGCCGACGAAGTCTCCCCACTTGTGCCCTGTCTGTAAAAGGACCAACCAAAAACTCGCTCCGCGGAACGATAATGTTCACTAGCCATCCTTCGGAGCCAATGGTTGACGAGCGCGGACTTCCCGACCCCAGCCCAGGCAACGATTGAAACGACGTTTACATGCGGGTTCGTCCATGCCGCATCGAGAACGCCGATATCCTGCTCTCGACCAAAAAGATCACTGCTGGTAACGGGCAACCTGGCTACTGTAATCTTTTTCGGTCCCAATTTTGCTGAGGGCTTGCGAGTTCCGGCGCGCGATGCGGTAGGGGACGTCCTCTGCAGGCTCTCACGAGTGATTCTACGCCGAGCGGCGATTTGTCCGGCAATCGCCGGCATGATCCGCAGTAACTGGGTCGAGCTCTGGAAGCGCTGACCGGGGTCTTTCTCAAGGAGCGCCTCAAGTAGAACAACGATTGGCTGTGGGATCTCTTCGAGTTCTTCGAGCGGCAAAGGCGTGTGCTGATGTTGGTACATCACTTCCCCGGGAGTGCCCCGGAATGGCGTCTTCCCGGTCAACATCTCCCAGAGCGTTACGCCCAGGGAGTAAAGATCCGACCGAGCATCCAGGGAGAGTCCGGCGAATTGTTCCGGACTAGCAAACTCCGGGGTTCCAACAAAGCCTCCTGGCGTCGAAATTGCGCTTTGAAGACTTGGTCCGCTGATCGCTTTCGCCAGACCGAGATCGATAATTTTTGCCGTGATACTGCCATCATCCTTGAGATGCACCATGATGTTACTCGGTTTGATGTCCCGATGAACGAGGTTCTTTTCGTGCACCGCGGCCAACCCGACGGCTAATTGCGTTGTAATTTCAAGCGCTAACTTCACTTCAACCCGCCCCGAGCGCCTGATGAGATGTTCAAGAGTCTCTCCCTCAACAAACTCCATCGCGTAAAAATAACTGCTTTCGGTTCTGCCTAGATGGAAGACGGAGGCAACGTTTGGATGACGGACGCTGGCCGCGGCGCGCGCCTCGCGCAATAAGCGAAGCCGCATCGATTCGTCACCCATAAATCGTTCGTTAACGACCTTCAGGGTAACCGGACACCGCAGGTTAACATCGAACGCCTTGTAGGTGACACCCATTGCCCCACGACCCAACTCAATCGGTCTGCCATCCTCATTCAGCATCACTTCATAATGCTCGAATCGACGAACCGCCGACCCAGCGTCGGCCTCCTCAGCGCTGGCTGCTGAGCCAGATACTGAACCCGGTTCCCCGATCGCCGCAGATTTCGCGCCGAAAGCTCCGCGGAGGATACAAACTGGACAGAACTCCCTATCAGCGCTAGCAAAGAACTTCGCGCCGCAGACCGGACAGGTACGTGCTTCCCGCGCTCCCGTCGCCCGCTGTTTACCACGTTTACTCCCAGGTTTTGGAGACTGTCTTTTCACGCTTCAGCAATCCTCCAGCGGCGATCAGCGCATCGCGAATCGCTCGAATCTCGCCCTCAATCCCAGAAACATCTGAGACGGTAACCTCCTCGCGCAGCGCCGCTAGGGATCTCTTGCGAAGGCGCCGGACGAACGCCTTACTGACGTCCGGCGCGTCATATAAAATTACATACAAAAGTGGCCCGCCTCACCTCCCTTTGAGCTATCGCTCACCCTGATCGGGAACCCGCTTGCAGGCGGGAATAATAGCTAATTAGGGAGAATTTTTCACTAACTCGATCGGGTGATTGAAGGAAATGCTCATTCTCTGATCCGGGATAGCTTCCAAGACGAGAAGGAGGAAGGAGATACGGGGTTGAAATGCACGGTGAGGGAATCGAACCCGATTCGAAGAATATCGGTTTACTAAAGTCTCGCGAAGCCTTTTCTAGAGCTGATCCGCTAGCGTCTGCTTTTCCGTGGATTTCAATAGACCTCCGTGAATGTTATTGCTAATGTTATTACTCCCATGGCAAGCATTTGGCGTCATCCGCGTTCACAATATTGGACAGCGTGCTTCCGTGATCTGAACGGGCGGCAGCGGCGGGTCACCACAAAGACAACCGACAAGAAAACAGCCCGCAAAATCGCGGAAGCGTACCAACAAAGCACTCGCACTGAACTAAAGCAACTCAACCAGACGCTCGACCGATTGCACGAGGAGTTCTCCGGCCAGAAGGTTGTTCGAACGACATTACGCGGCTACGTCGCGGAGTGGCTCGCGACAAAGGAACCCGAAACGGCGCGCTCAACTCTGGCGTTTTACCGAGGAAGCCTCGGAAAATTTGTCGCCTTCCTTACAGCGAAGATTTTGAGAAGGGTCTTCTTTGTAGCATCCGGTACCAACCAGATATCCTTAATGAGATTCATGATGTCTTAAGAGCCGATGTGTTTTACGTCCCGGCTCACGCCCTTATTTTGGAAGCACTTGTAGCGATCACTCAGCGCTCCTCTTTCGTGGCCGCCGGAATCGATTTCTTTGCAGTCAAGAATCATCTCATGGCCAGCGGAATACTGGAAGAAGCCGGTGGGGTAGAGCTCCTCAACGAAATCTGGCACTTTGTTCCAACCGGAGCGGGCTGGCGTTACTACCTTGAAGGAGTGGTCGAGCATTATCAGCGCCGGATGGCAATTCTAGAATCGCAACGCTTGATCGAGCAGATGTATGATCTTCAGAGCCCGCTCGAAGAAACAATACGTGAAACTGTCGAGCGCGTTTTTACGAAGCTCGCAATCCAGGGGAGCCGCAGAGAGAAGATGCTCAAGGATCGAGCACACGAATTTCTGGACATTCTTGAGGGGCGCGCCCGACAGGGCGGCGCAATCGCGGGGATCACCTTCGGCTTGCCTGCCTTGGATGAAATCGTTGGCGGTCTACAGGGCGGAGATGTCTGCGTGATCGCTGCGCATACCGGCGTTGGCAAATCGACGTTAGCCTTGCAGGTCGTCAAAACGACATCGCTCGACCGTGGACTTCCAACGGCGCTATTCAGTCTGGAGATGCCGTGGGTTCAAACATTTGAAAGGCTGTACGTGCAGTCCGGCATCGCAATCAAGTCTTTGAGGCGCGGTACTTTTACTGATTCGGAGCGCGTCACGGTGACAAAGACGACCGAGTCGTTGATCAAGTGCAACAACATTTTCATCGAGGATGATTTCGGCCAGGACATTAGCGGCATCTGTTCCCGCTCGCGCCATCTCAAAGTCAAGCACGACATCAAGCTTATCGTGGTGGATTACATACAGCTTGTTGGTGCGTCGGACGTGACATTAACAGAGAACGCGTAGTGGCCGCAGTCAGCCACCGGCTGAAAATGCTCGCCCACGAACTGGATATTGTCATTTTGGCGTTGTCTCAGCTCAACGATCAAGGACTCCTGCGCGAATCCCGCGCCATTGGGCAGGACGCCGATGTGGTGCTTATAATCGTGGCTCCTGAATCGAACAATCAGCCGCACGAAATCCAAATCCGCAAACACCGGAATGGCCAATCCGGTATTTACGTTCCGGTAAACTTTCACGGTGATCAAATGCGTTTCGAGTGAGCGTCGTTTTACTTCGTCCTAATTTCGGAATTGCTGCTGCGATTATCTTCCTCGCAAACCGCGATCGTAAAAGTTTGCATGACCGTTGAAAAATCTAACGCCACTTGATCATAATGATCGATGCTCTACCGAAGACCAACGGCCCCGAAAACTGGTTCCGGTTATCGCCGCATTGAAGCCACTCCGTAAACTTGGCTGGAAGTAAATGCGCTTCTCGTGCAATGGTACCGGCATATCCGGTCCCATGGCTTAGCACGATAATCGCGTCTCCGCCGACAGGGCTTGTTCATGACCAAGGGAGGTTGGATCTCGTCGAAGCTGAGCGCCAAAGGACCCCTTTTCCGTGCGGACAAGCTTTCCT
>JBKPCS010000013.1:0-30735 GCA_046727495.1 bacterium
CCACACGCGGTGTAAAGGGCCAGTTTACCAACAGGGATGCCCATGCCGTCCGCTCCGAGGTCGCCCAGGCCAAGGATGCGCTCGCCGTCCGTGACGACTATCACGCGCACACCAGGATGAGGCCAGTTACGCAGCACCTCGCCAACACGTCCACGATCGGTCGCGGAAATAAACAATCCCTGGGGTCTGCGAAAAATGTGCCCGTATTCCTGGCACGCCTGGCCGACAGTGGGTGTGTAGATCAGCGGCATCATCTCATCGATGTGCTCGGTCAACACGCGATAGAAGAGCTTTTCGTTCCGGACCTGGAGGGCTACCAGGAAAATGTAACGCTCGATGTCGGTTGGCTTTTTTCGAATATTACCGAGGACCCGGTCCACCTGTTCGTCCTGGGTGTGAACTCGCGGCGGAAGGAGGCCACGCAAGCCGAGGGCATCGCGTTCGCGTTCCGTGAACGCCGTTCCTTTGTTCAGGCGCGGGCTATAAAGAATCTCCATTCCGCGCGGGATGGTGTCCTTTTCCATCTTATTGGAGGGTAAGCCTTTTGGGATCAGTATACGGCCCCTGTTCACATTTCCAAAGATATCCACTCTGAGCGCAGTGCTGCTCGAAATCAAGCTGAGCCGCCAATGCTAACGGCGGCCCCGGTAGTCACCACGACCTGTCCTTTAATAGTTGCCCATTGACGGCGCCGCCGGTCGGCGCCTCAATCGTGCCGGCTTTTTGGCATCGAGGTCCGGGTTCCTCGACGCTTCGGGTAATAAAAGGTTTATATTCGAAAGCAGATAGTCCCGGTCCTGTTCGTAGTGTAGCTCCTACCGGCTTGACATCTGTGATGCCTGCCGCTTCGTCTTTGGGCGATCTCGTCAAAGACGAAAAGTTCGCCGAGCTCAAAGCCAAGCTCAAAAAGTGCGCGAGCCAGGCCGAGAAGAATCAAATCTTAAGCGCAATCGATACGAAATTGGTGCCTTGGGCAGTGGCGGAATGGCCGGCCGGTGAATCCGTGACGACTTCCAAAAAATTCGCAACTCCGGGTTCCTGGATCTCCGCTGTGAATGCCGGGTCCTGATGATTAAACAGGTGATACCACTGCTTTGCCCCGATCATGCGAACTCGACCAGCCCAGGCCTTATCTTTAAC
Organism: bacterium; assembly: GCA_046727495.1. Lineage (GTDB taxonomy): Bacteria > Verrucomicrobiota > Verrucomicrobiia > Chthoniobacterales > JAFAMB01 > JBKPBY01. Next base: position 1,141 of record JBKPCS010000013.1, read on the forward strand.
AAAGGTGTTGCCGATTTGTGAACCGAAAGAAATAAAGGTTCTGCCATTGATCTTCTGACCACCCACGGCGTCAAATGTAAACAAGTCGTAGCAAAGGAGAGTGCCTAGGCTATGCGCACAAATGATATCTGGTTGGAAGTTGTCTATCTTAGCACTGATTGCCGCGCGACATTCTTGACGCAAATTGGCATCGACAACCCAAACTCTCTTCGCGTCGATCATATTCACCTCGCACCGCCCGGAAGTCGGTGTCATCACGGTCTCGTTTCATCCGGCGGCGACTGGGTGATGGGGTCAGTATTCAACCGCTCAATGATCGGAGGAGCGGGCACAAGCTGCCACCGCTAAAACGACGGCTGGCTATCCGCGATTTCCTCGCCTCCCGATGCCTTTCGAGGACTAGTCCGGATCCAACTCCTCAAAACTCACCTGCTGGGCACTAAATAACGCCCGACTTCCTCCAGGTCGACCAAAACATATCCCAGAAAGCTCTCTGGCTCCGATCGCCCCGCTCCCAAAAGGCGCTCCCAGCATCACCGCTCCAATCAGCGCATCCGCCCTGTCCGGCGATTCTAACCCCCTGGCCCGCATGTCCGCCTCGTCAGGTAACACTATCTTCCGATGTTCTATTAGCTCACCTACCCTCGACCACCATTCCGCCGCGAGGTTCGCGTACAGGTTCGGCTTAGCCGCCGCAGCCCCGTTGTTGATCCTTTTGCAGTAAAACCCCTGCTCAGCCATCCGATCCATTAACTGATGCCCGTACCCCTCGTCCCCTCCCACCTGGTAACTGCGCAGTCCCAACTTCCGAAACAGCGTCAGAAATTTCCCAACCGAGTGCATCGTGTCCCGATGCCGCCACGCGTCCACGATCCAGGCGCTGTTTCCTTCGCACACCGCCAATACGGACTCGTCTCCAGGCCCAGCAAAATCGCAAAACGCCGTCACCTTCCCAGCTACAACCGCCGGCGGATCTGCCAGCAACGCTCGCACATGCTCCAGCGATATCATCGAGTCCCCAGCATCGTAGAGCCATTCAGCCCCGTGCTTGATCCTGAAAACGCTGTCCTTCAAATTCTCTCGGTCGGCCTCGATCTCCGACGCCGAGACATGGGCACACTCGCTCGACGGCACGCGAAATGTCCGCCACAAGTGCGCCTTCGCGGTCATGATCTGGTAAAAACCACCGGAGGCCGCCCCCGTCGAACTCATGAAAAGCCGGAACGTCGTATGGCACCGCTCGAGCGTATCGAAAATTTCGCTCCGAATCGTTTTGGCCTCGTCTATCAATAACCCCGCCGGACTACTCGCCTGGTCGTGTATACCCTCAATGTGCCCGCCAACATCGCTTGCCCGGCCAAACAGAAAACCGCCGCCCGCCGTCCGTACCTCGCTCTCCAACCACTGCCAGCCGTCAAAATACCGATGCGTCGCAAGACGTGAAAGCCCGGCAAAGAACTGGTTCACGACCTGATCGTAGGTCGCGCTCATGTACATCAACCGCGCCGTCGGGAAATTATAGAGTGTCCACAGAGCGCAGATCGGAAAGACAACGCTGGTCTTTCCCGTGTAGTTGGCGCAGGCCGCGGCAACCGGTTCGCCGGCTTCGTAACGAAGCAGAATTCGACATTGCCAGTCGTAGAGATTGGTGGACCCGATCCGGTACGCGAAATCGAGAATGGAAACAAGCGCCGCCACGGGCTTTAAGCCTAACAGAGCCAGCGTGCTGGTGCGAGACCAGAACTCAGAACAGCTTTGCGAATCGTTTGCGGTCCAGTGCGGTGTAACGAACTGTGCTTGAGATCGACCGATGTCCCAAGCAGCCTTGGATAACCCGGATATCGGTCCCTTTGTTGACCAACGCATAGCCGCAACTGTGCCGCAGCATGTGCGGATGAATCTCTAGATGCTCCAAGCCGGCCGCGGCTGCGACCTGGCCGATCATCAGCCAGACCGTGCAACGTGATAGAGGTTTGCGCCGTTCACTGATAAAGAGCGTATCGACTTCGACCGGAGGATTCATTTTCGCGCGCTCGACCAGCCAAGCCTTAATTGCTGGCGCCTCCCCGTTGTAGAGCTCGTGCGAACCGCTATCGCATCCCTTGAGCCGCTGAACATGGAACTCCTTGGTTTCGACATTGACGTCAGACAGTTTCATGGAACAAAGCTCGGTGACGCGCAACCCGTGCCGGAACATCAAAAGCAGAGCCGCATAGTCACGAACCGGATTGCGTGAAGCCGTCTTGCTAGCCTCAAGAAGTTTATCAATTTCCTCCTGGGTTAAATACTCGCGCCTGCGATGCTTGCGCTGAATTTTTATTGCACGCGACTGGTAAGGATCTGAATTCAGATTCGGTTATTTGCATACTAAATACATCGGCCAAAAATCACTTTAGTTTAATGTTTTTGTTTAGTGTTTTTGTATGTACGTAACACTCAGCGAGCGCGTCATTAACACAGCACAAGTAGTTGGTAGTCAGTTTCTTACAGAAGTGATCCAAGCTTGACTTGCGATCGATCGATCAAAGCGCAACCAATACAACACTAAACAGAGTGCTGACTTTGTCTAATGTTAGCCGGCAGCAGCCCCTTGCTTTTGCTCGTCCTCTTTGGCCAGCTCGAGCAGTAGAGCGCGATGACGGGCCAGTACTTCGGCCGGGATCTCCTGTTCAGCCGGTTGGTCGTCGCCGGAAGCGCGCTGGAACGGGCGCTGTGAGTAAAGCTGGGGCAGCGTCCTTTCCAAGAACCAAGCATGCGCCATCCAAGTGCGTTCGCCGGCCGCCATGATCGAAGCAAGCGCCTGCTCGTGCCGAAAGTTAAAGCGCACCGTTTCAGCTTCCTTTAACCGCTCTTGTAAGCGCGCGCTCTGAGAAACACGAAACCGGAAATTCCTGTACGAAATTCCCTCAACCTCGCATGCGTTCGGTATGGAAAAGCCGTGCTCGATATGATGGCAGACGCTAACGAATCTACGAAGGGTTAACGTGACTGGCCTGCCACGTCGTGCCGGCTTATCGACCACCTCCAGGTTGACGCTTTTTACCTCGTGTACAGAGGGCTCGGCGGGCATTTAGTACCCCAGAGTATGCCAAAAATGTGAAAATGTATAGCTTCGTATAGCCTGTATAACCTCAACCTATCAATCGCATAAAGAAGTCGCGGTTGATGATTTTCACAGTCGATCGGCCTAATGGGAGTGTACAAGTTATACAAACTATACAACAAAGGTTTGGGCTCGATTTTTGGTGAACTTAAGCGGGCGGCGGTAGGTATTGGCTTGGGAAGTATCAATCAGAAGGCGAATGCCTGAGAGCCAGCGCCCATGGAAAAAGGCAAGCGAGGTGCCTAATTTTTGTGCGGCCTTTTTCTTAGATTTATCGTCAGAGAAGTCGCCGAACCACTCGAGGCGCTCGTCTTGGCCCTGCTCGGCAGCAACCAGAGTGGAGATATCCTTTTTATCCTTCCAGAGCTCTGGGAAGTGGTTGTAACAGAGTTCAAAAACGGCTTTGAGAGCGGCGGTACGAGGGTCGCCTGCAATTAAAAGGTCTTCCTCATGAGGGAGGGTGGGGTCACCGAGTTCGGCAAGAATGAGAGCGCCGCCAACAAATTTTCCCCAATGTTTGTAGGAGGTAAAAGGGTGAGCTTCCGGGCAGCCTTTTTTAGTCCAATATTGGTGGATGGCATGAGCGGCGCTTAGAAGCAGGGAGCGGTTTCGAGTTACCCAGCCGTGAAGATCTTCGACCGGGAAAATGCGGCTATTGGCGTCTTCTTCGTAATAAGCGAGCTCGATTTTGCGCAAGCGCGGTTCGATATCTTCGCGATAAGTAAGGCCGGCATTAGCGCTCAAGGAATATTCGGCTTCGTTGGGAATCAGCAAATCGCTTTCGGCGTTGTTAGAGCCCAGGAGTCGGGTTCGCCAAGCGGAATCGGTGATAGCTTGGATGAGATACTTGTCTTGGAGATAGCCCTGGCAGTTCGCGAAGTGAAAGAAGCGGCGGCCCGCCAACAGACCTGCGGTTATTCGTTTGCAGGTTTCATCTGCGCTATCGCTGAGGGCGACATCTTCGAAAGGGAATCCTTCATAGGTAATCTGAGTGATACCGCAGAGATAATCCTTGCCAGCGCGGGGACGATTAGCGCTGTAAAACCAGCATGGCACCGGCTCTAAAAATCCGATATGGCCGCGGAAATACGGGGTAAGGAACCTAGCGTAGGCATGCGTTCGGCTCTGAGCGTTCTTGAACTCAAAACCTTGGTGTGCAGCCTCAAGGATCTTGAGCGCCTGCTCGATATCGAGCGTTTTAATCGGAGGCGCGGAGTGTGCGCTGTAGATTTCCAATTCTGGATTAAACCCTGGATGCGGGATGCGGATATGCCCTTGAGGCGTAAGAATGGGAATCGGAACGGTCAGAATCCTTTTAATTTTCGGGAGATGTTTCTGGAAAAACGGGTTCTCGATGAGCCCCCTCGCGTTTTCTTCGCTCATGGTCTTTTCCTTGAATTCTGTTACGATCCTTCCATCCGGATCGCGCATGGGTTTACCGTTCTGGTCGAGTACCTTCACCATATGGCCGGTAGTGAGAAACTGTTCAATCCAGCCCTTGGTTCTGGCACCAGTGAAACTGCCAAACTTCAGTCCGCCGCGAGCCAGTTTATTGCTGTCGAGCCGGTCTTTTTCATTTTCAGGAACCAGCTCATCAAAGATTTCAACTACGCGATCATGATGGAGGAAGGCGACGTGAGCCGGCCCAATGATTCGGCCGACGTCGTTAGCGAATGAGCGTTCATTGCGTCCGAGCTTTGGGAGTAAAATCTGGATTTGTTCTGGCCGGTACCGATTTCTGTGGCTTCCGTGGGGAGCTTCGGAACGCGGGCTGCTTGCTCGGAGCTAGGAACGCTCACCGGTTTTTGAAAATCGGCATAATCGATCGCCGCCTCCAGATCGACCGGAACCGCGTTCCCAAGTTTGGTCCAGTCATTGAGGTCCTTGTGACCAGTGGGTGTTCGGACCACGAAAGCTCCACCTGCGGCCGCGACGACATCCTCGAGCCATTTTTCGCTCGGGATTACGCCGGCTTTATTGGGCTGGTCATTCTGCGGGAAAGCGTAAAGAGTGGCCTTCGGTGGCCAGGAGAGTCCTGTCAGACGCATTCCGATCTGGGCCCCTCTGGTGATAATCAAACAGATCTCGCCGGAATCGATCTCCTCAAACAAATCAAGCTTGTCGATTAGGACGATTGCGTCCCACTGCGACTCGAAAATGTAAAGCCTTTGCGCTCTGGCAAGCTTTCCAATTAGAAGCGCTGGAATGGGCCGGCCGAGAGTATCCTTTGTCGGCTCATAGACCCACTCGAACTTGGCTTCGCTGTTTGGGTATGGCGATCGGCAATGAGCTCTGATGACGTCACCGCTCTCTGAGTGGATCGGGAATGCGATACAAAGCTTTTTCCATTCGGGAACGTAACAGGCGCCGATCAGGCCGCGATCGCGCAGGCGTTCGATAGTCAACTCGCCGACACCACGTTCCACGGCGAGTTTGCGCGTCTATTCAAGGGTGAAACTGTCAACGCACTGTTTCCAATTGAATTGCATCTGAGGAATACCCGCATTTCTGCGGCTACCTCCTTTGGGATACAGTCAGTCCCGCCGATTCGAGAAATGGGCGCCAGGCACTTTTGGCGTTCGTTTTCGTTATCGCCTGGTAGAAATCGAAGCTGTCGCCGCCTTGGCCGGTTCCGTGATCTTTCCATCGGGTGCCACCAGCATAGATCGAAAATGAGGGCGACCGGTCGTCATCGCGCAAGGGCGAGCGGACACAGCAACAGTCGCTCACACGGCCCGGTAACCGCAGACGCTGCCACAGGATCGGAATTGGCAGACGGTGAATTGCCTCTTTGAGTGGGGAATTCATAGCTAAAGGGTTCAGCGGTGTTTTAGTCATAGTGGTGCGAGTTCCGAGGGATTGTGCGTGAATAGGAGACAGCGAAAGCGATAGGTGCTAGGCCCGCACAGCGCGCGGGAGCAACAGGACCACCTCGAGTGCAATAAATTCGCGTAAACGGTGGCGACTGATTGGGTACAGGCCGCTAGTTGCGAGCGCTCCTCGTCGTGCAATAATTCAATGGAAATTTGCATATCCGTTTGAGAGCCGGCGGGAAGTGATGATCTCGCCGGTTCATTTTGTTTTGGGTGGAAACGGCGTGGATAAGCGCCAGGGCAACAGCCAGCTCTTCGACCGACCCCGACTCGAAGATGGCAAGAACGCGACGGTGTAACTCCGCGCTCATTCGGCTGCGACGACCTCCTTCTTGCGCTGCTCTTCGGCCAATGACCTTAGATACCGATCCAGGCTCGCCGTCTCGATTAAGCGCACGCCGCGCTTTGAGCCGGGCTCTTGAATGATTGCGGTGACAAGCACTCCCTGATCGATTAGTTCGCGAGCCTTGTTCTCCGAGAAAGGCAATTGGCGAAACCTGACCCACCCCCTGCCAGGGAAGCCGGATGATTGCGCCGGAGGGACGTCGCCTCATCTTAGCGACGGATTGTGACGTGGACTTGGGCATGCGTATTTGTCGCACACCCGCCAAACTCAAAAATTTGGGACTCTCAACCGTCTAAGCGTCTTTGCTTTCCGTCTCAAGAGCCCCGCTTTCCCGTCCCTTGGCCCCTGGTTTCGTCTTAAGAAACCCCGTTTACGTCCCATCGGTTGTCGACAGTTGCATTAGCTGTCAAGAGGCGGAACTAACTTTCTTTATTTTTTTTGCCTCTGAGCGAGCTACGGACCTTTCGATCAGTTTGTATTTAGGAAAGACGGTATCTCGCAAATACCAGCAAAATGCGTTGGTCCACGTGCCTTTTCCGTGGATTCGCAAAAGGGCGGGGAGCTGTTCATGAGCCATCCATTCGTTTCGATGCTGAAGCTGTTCAGGTGTCAATTTGTCAGGTGGTTGCCGTAGGAAAGTGTCAAGCACAGTCAGCCGCCGGAGCGCGTCATCGAAGTGATCATCGCCCGTCACCAGGACTGCGGCCTCTCGCTGTGAGTCACCATCGCCCCGGCCGTCCAGCCGCCTTCTGCGATTTCGCCGGACCCGGTGACGAATCCGTGCTGGCCCTCTGCGATGGTAACCGAGCCCAAATCGTCGACGCCTGGCGGAAGCTCTATGATAGCAAAGGCCGCGAGAAGCTTGAAAGCAAAGCTGACCTAGCAGCCCGCGGCGTGGAATCACCGGACCGCGCTGATGCGCTCATCGGAGCGATTGTGCTTGGCCAGGCGGCCAAAGCGGACTGGAAAGAAGTCGTGGCGATCTCAAGAGAAATTAAGCGCCAGATGCGGCTCGATTATTTGCACACGGGCCGTGGCAGACGGCACATCGAGTGGTGATGAGTGAGTTGCCTCAGCGACACCGCGCGACTAAGGAGCACGTCAACTCGGAATTCCTCGGAAGAAAAGGCGTTCTATACGCCTCTCTCATAGACGGCGTCTACCCAGGCCACGTAGTCCGTTGGCGAAAAAGGGTGGGCGAGCGTTGCGATGAACGATGCAGGACTGATCGTATCTCGGCACTTTACCAGCGAGCTTACCGCAGCGGAAAAGTGGTTTTCTCGACTGCCGCGTAAGGAAAAATGACAAGACTGCTGATCGCGAGAGCCCCGCTTTTGTATGCTTATGCCGGTTTTGGATGTGGTAAGTATCTGGTTCTTCCCTTTTGTCAAACGAGCCTACCTATGGTTGAGAAGATTTCTGCGGTTACCCTTCGGGTTGCAAACATGGAGGCATCCGTTCGCTTCTACAAAGATGTCTTGGGACTGGAAATCATCTATGGTGGCGAAGGCTCATATTTCACATCGTTCCGCACAAAAGACGGGGATACGATTCTGAACCTCGAACACGGCAATGGTGGTAAATACTGGGGGCGGTTGATTTTTCACGTTTCTGACGTTGACCGTTTCTGGGCACACCTCATGGAAAAGGGCTTTCATCCAGACGGCCCACGCGATGCCTCGTGGGGCGAGCGCTATTTTCATATGCTCGATCCTGATGGCCATGAGCTTTCATTTGCTCATCCGTTCTAGTCTAAAGAGCCATGCGCCTAAAATTCCGCGGCGGGCTTGTTCGACGTCAATGAAGAACTGGCCGAGAACGAAGAAGGCGTCGATCTGACGGCTGAGGACTTCGTCGATAAGCTGTGGCTCCTCGCAATCAGGCGTCCTGATAATCGCTTAAGAAATTGACAGGGGTGTGGGGAAAGGCTGAAGATCAAGCAGACGTTTGCTGTGGCACCCCATTTCTAACGTCAAAGCGGCGTTCTCCAACCCAATCAACCCCCCGAAAGCTTATGAGAGTTCGCCTCTCCAGAATCAGTCATGCGCTGGGGCTCTCGGCCCTGGCGTTCTCCTTCGGTCTCATCCCGGCACCTGCCCGGTCCGCCGAGAAGCCCGTTATCGGGCTAGTTATGAAGTCGCTCGCAAACGAGTTCTTTAAGGACATGCAGGAAGGAGCCGTGAAGCACGCCGAAAAACGCGGTGACCTGACGCTTATTCCGGTCGGGATGCATTCGGAAACTGACATCGACACCCAGATCGCCGCGGTCGAAAACTTTATCACGAAAAAGGTGAATGCGATCGTTGTGGCACCTGCAGACTCTCGCGCTCTGGTACCCCCGCTCGCACGTGCGATTAAGGCCGGTATCGTGGTTATCAATATCGACGTCGCACTGGACGAGGCAGCAAAAAAGCAGGCGGGCGTCTCACTCGCGTTTGTGGGTCCCGATAATCGCGCCGGCGCGAAGATGTCCGGTGATGTACTGGCCAAGGCGCTTGGGCCCGGTGGAAAAGTCGTCATCCTGGAAGGGAATCCGGGCGCGGATAACGCCATACAACGCAAGCTCGGATTCGACGACGCAGTCAAGGAAGGAAAGCTCGACCTGCTCGACTCCCGGACCGCGCATTGGGAGACCGAGGAAGCCAATAGCGTCTTTTCGAACATGCTGACAGCTCATCCCGACATTCAGGGAGTCATGGCAGCCAACGACTCGATGGCGCTCGGCGTCGTGAAGGCGATTGACGCAGCAGGCAAGTCCGGAAAGATCAAGGTGGTTGGCTTCGATAACATTCCAGCAGTTCAGCCACTCCTCAAAGAGGGCAAGATGATTGCCACGATCGACCAGTTCGGGAGCCAAATGGCAGCCAACGGAACAGACTACGCGATGAAGGCCCTCCAGGGCGAGAAACTTGAGGGTTGGATCAAGACCCCGATCAAGCTTGTGACAGCGAGTGGATTCTGAGCCACAAAGCGGCGGCGGGCGGTTTCGGCCGCCGCTGCTTGAATTAAAAGCGCTGACCAAGCGCTTTCCCGGCGTAACCGCGCTGGACTCGGTGGATTTTGTTGTCGCCCAGGATGAGATCCATGCGCTGGTTGGCGAGAACGGCGCTGGTAAATCGACCCTCATCAAGGTACTCTGCGGGAGCTATGCGGCCGATGCAGGGCAGATGGAATTTTGTGGCACGGCATACCGACCGAAATCGCCTCTGGATGCCTTGCGGGCTGGGATCCGGGTTGTTTACCAAGAGTTCAACCTCCTCCCCTACCTTTCCGTAGCGGAAAACTTGCTCTTTGACAGGCTGCCACGGCGTCATGGCGTATTGCTCGATTACAGGTCTCTCTACGAGCGGTCTGCGGACCTGCTCAAGCAAGTCGGGCTCGATGTGGATCCACGTACGCGGGTCGAGCGCCTGGGAGTCGCGCAGCGCCAGTTGCTTGAGATCGGCAAGGCGCTATCATCCGCCAGCAAGTTGCTCATCCTCGACGAGCCGACCGCCACCCTCACCCCGCGCGAAATCAGGCGGCTCTTCAAAATCATCCGAGACGTGCGCTCCTCCGGGGTCTCGGTAATCTACGTCTCGCACCATCTCAATGAGATTTTTGACCTATGCGATGCCGTCACCGTCCTTCGCAACGGGCGACATGTGGGATCCCTTGCCGTTGCGGAGACAACTCCGCCGCAGATCGTTCGCCTGATGGTAGGCCGTCAGCTTGCCGAAGCGCTGGCGACCGACCGCACAGCCGCGCGAGCGTCCAAAGGGGCCGTGGCGCTTCGTCTCCAGGATCTACGTGTCCACGGCAGACCGCACGGCTTGTCTCTCGCCGTGCAGTATGGCGAAATCGTCGGGCTTGCGGGACTCGTAGGCTCCGGGCGCACGGAATTGCTCCGAGCGATCTTCGGCGCTGACCGGCCTGACAGCGGAGAAATCTATCGTGATGGCCATCGCGTGTCCGTCGATAATCCCGGGGAGGCTGTCCGGCACGGCATTTGTCTTTTGACCGAGAACCGGAAGGAGGAGGGACTGATACTACCCATGGCGGTGCGCACCAACCTGACGTTAACGGATTTCTCGCGGATTTCGCGGGCCGGACTGCTGCGCTCTGGGGCGGAAAAGAGCCTATCTCAAGATTTTGTCGGTAAACTCGATATGCGGATCGCATCCTTAGAGCAGCCGGTGCGAGACCTTTCCGGCGGTAACCAGCAAAAGCTGGTCATCGCCAAGTGGCTTTATCGGGATGCCTCAGTGCTGATGCTGGACGAGCCGACGCGCGGGATTGATGTCGGCGCCAAGGCCGAAATTCATCATCTTCTTCGGCGGCTCGCCACCCAGGGAAAGGCCATATTGTTTGTGTCCTCGGAAATTCCCGAACTCGTAGCCATGTGCGACCGGATCCTCGTACTCTGGCGCGGGCAATTCGCAGGCGAGGTCCACCGCAATGAGTTTGACGAGGAGCAAATTCTGTCCCTTGCCTGGAGCGGAGGCGCGGGAAACGCGGGAGAACTCAAACCCTGAGATGAACGCCAACGATCGCCACCTCCGTTCCAGTGGAACAACCGGGCCAGCCATGGACATTGGCGGCGCCGAACCCGGCAGGTTCACGCTGGTCCAGCGCGTGCTTCGCGAAGCTGGGATCGGGGTCGCTCTTCTCGCGATGGTCGCCGTATTCTCGGCCTTCGCTCCGCACTTCACCGATGAATCAAATATCACCAATATTCTCACTCAGGTGACGATTAACCTGATTATGGCGACCGGCATGACATTCGTTATTCTGATTGGCGGCATCGATCTTTCGGTCGGCTCGGTGCTGGCGTTCGCCGCAATGGTGGCCGGCCTCGTGCTGAAAAGCGAAACTCTGCCCGTTCCCGTCGCGATTGCCCTCTCCGTGCTCACCAGTATTGCGGTCGGCATGGCCTGCGGATTCGTGAATGGATTCATCGCCAGCTTCTGGGGTGTGCCATCCTTCATCGTAACGCTCGGCATGCTGAATATTGCGCGCGGCGCAGCGCTTGAGGTGACAAACGCCCGGACGCTCTTTGAATTTCCTAACCAGTTCAACGATTTCGGTACTGCAACCGTGCTTGGCGCCCCGGCGATCTTTCTCGTCGCCCTGGTGCTTGTCGTGCTCGGCTGGGCGATATTGACCCGGACGGTTTTTGGCCGCCTTATCTACGCCATCGGCAACAACGAGGAAGCGGTGCGCCTGTCCGGTCATAACACCTTCTCCTACAAGGTCGCCGCCTTCGTGATTTCGGGACTCACCGTCGGGATCGGTGCCATCGTCTATATGGCAAGGCTGACGATCGCCAGCCCGATCCTCGGCAGCGGTTTCGAGCTCAACGCTATCGCAGCCGTGATCATAGGCGGCACCAGTCTGAGCGGCGGACGCGGCTCACTGATTGGCACCTTCCTCGGCGCGTGCCTCATTGGGGTACTCGCGGACGGCCTGATCTTGATGGGCGTCGGGGATTTCGTACGGCAAATGATCACCGGCGGCGTCATCATCCTGGCCGTAATCCTTGACTCTTATCGGGCGAAGCTCGCAAGCGGCGAAAGCCGCTAGCAAATAGCAAAGGGGCTAGCCAGGCAGTGCGGGGCTCGCCGGGTAAACACGCCTGCCTCTTCGAGGCTTTTTGCTAGTTCCGAGGGCTGGATGGGTCGATTATCGATAAGTCTGGACGGCCTCCATTCGTGAACGCAACCACACCCATGAAAACATCCAAACGCATTATCATCGTCGGCGGCGTGGCCGCGGCTCCGGTGCGACAGCGACTGGAGAAAAACGGCGTCAGCGTTGCGCTGGGGAACGGCGTGGCGGGTTTCGAGTCTGGGCCCAACGGAGCCATCGTTGTGAACACGAAGTCTGGCGCCTAGCACACCGGCGATATGGTTATCCTGGCGATTGGTGTTCGTCCCGAAACCAGCCTCGCAAAGACCGCAGGACCCGGCATTGGCGAGCGCGGTGGCATTCGGGTAGATGATCAAATGCGCACCAACGATCCTCACATTTGGGCTGTCGGCGACGCCATCGAGATACACGACATGATCACTGGCCAGCATCCTCGAACTGCAAAGTAAACTCCGCGCCATCCTCCTGGATCGCTTTGATCTTGCCTCCTGGCGGGAAGACCTCAGTAGGCCCAGCCGTCCTCACTGTCATCGTCGATTGGTCATCGAACCGGATAACAAGCTTGCCGGGTTCAGCTGTTGCCTGCTGAGCGGTTCGGCCTCCTATTACCCTGGTTAACTTCTGGTTTCTTGGCATGCTAGTGGCCTGTTCCGCCTGCTGGTAAATACCCGCTATCCAGAGCGTCGAGCTCGGTCATAAATTTCCCTACTTTGGTTCTACCGTAATACCGTGAGCCTGGCTTGAAGTATTTGCCAGACCGCGTGTTCACCCATACCTCGTTCTCTGTCGCAGACTGGGCCGCCAACTGCGGCTCGCGCACTTCTGAAGCCGGCGGACTTTTGGCGACGTATTTCTGGTAGGCTCTAATCCAGTCGGTTGCGATTTCCTGCTGCGCAGTTCTTAGATCGACCTTCCCGGCGCAGAGGAGCCTATGCAGTCCTCGCTCGAGCACATCTTTCACGTGGGCGTTCCAAGGCGATGTTTTGTATGATTGCGGCCAGAGGTTTTTGATCGAATTCGAACCGCCTAACGACAAAGGTACCACGGCTTCGTTTCAAGTCGCAGTCTCCGTTTCTGGCATGCGGATCGGACGCCGCTCGTTCGCTCGATGGCCGCCAGAAAGAACGTACCCCCGGGCCCTCCGCGCGTTTTAGCCGGTTCCTCAAGCGCCATGAGCTGGAGCTGAGTGAATGTCAGGATGAGCACGGCGATACCCAGTTTGCAAACGACAAACACCTCCACAGCCCGCGCTTGATTTAATTAGTACGGCCTGAAAAGCTATGTAAAATGCGAGAAGGCCTGGTCAGGACCTCGGTCCTCTTCGAGTGAATTACGACGCCGCTTTAATATCGGTGACGTGGATTGTGTTGGTCGATTTATTCAAGGTCCCATTAACCTGCACCTTCCGTCCGGCGAAGGCTTCGGGTTTCTTCTGATCGTCCAGCTTATAATAAGTCTTTCCTGACTCGAACAGAACGTATTTACTACCAGCCTTTTTTACACAGGCGAGCGTGCATGTCTTGGGGTCGTTTGTACCCATTTTCTTGAACATCGCCGCGTGGCCGCCATCATCGGCGCACGCTTCGTCCATGATCTCACCAGTAAAGGTAGCCGCCGACGCGAGAGCAGGCGCCAGGGTTATGCATGCTGCTATACTCATTATCAGGTTCTTCATTTTTTCCTCCGAGATTAAACTGTTGCTTTAAGCGGATCGGCAAGCAAGGTGGCGCGCCGATCGCGGAAATGGACTTCTTGGACGTGGGCTGCTTCGCTTTAGTATGCGGGTGCTGCAGTGGTTAGCCGAGCAAAACCCGGACGTTTGATACGTCAGCACGATTAGCCAACTTTGCAGCCAGGGATCCTGAGAAGGAATCGGGAGTTTATATTCGAACGGCCGCTGATTTCTAAAGCCGCGCTCCAAAAAAAACCAGCTCTGCTCTTGCTAGACTCCTTATCGGCTCATTTGCCGATCTGAAACGCCGATCAGGACCAAAAACTACTCCGACATTTTGCGCAAAAATACGAGCCTATCGGGCAACAACCCCGTGAAGACGTGACCCCAACCTTTAAACATGTCGCTCATCGGTCGAAGACGGCAGCGGGTATTCTCCCTCTTCGCTTCGCGCGCATCCAGCCAAAGCACGCAGCAGCGCCGCCATACCAGCCACGGACTTGGTGCACTAGTCTATCAACGATGGCTTGAGTTAGTACGGGGAACCTTTTAGCTCGCGGTCGATCGTCTGCGTTAACGTTGCCATTCCAGAACGGGCTGTTCTGTCTATCCGTCCGATCTGTCGTCAGGTGACGTTTCTTATTTGCAACGCCATGCCGATCGGAGGATTCCACGCACTTACAACGCACGTCCAGTTGGTCGGATAATTCCGCTGTATGCCCTGTTGGTTAATATAAATGACCGTTGCATTACCTGGATACTGTTGGTTAAAGGGGTTACCAGGGTACTGGCCAAACTGCTGAAAAGCCCACGCCTGAATCACATTATTTAAGGCAGCATTGTAAAGGTACTGCTCAGGGACAGGTATTTGATGATTGGTTGCGTAGTTAGTTCTGGCCTGGACGCTCTGAGCCGTCCACTGCAATTGAGTTTGAAAGGGCATATCGGATGGATTAGTCCCTCATCTTTTCCAGGGCACGATCTGGTTGACGTGAATACTGGCTGCAGTGAAAGCGATGGTGTACAGCGTTGACGCGTTACTCACCGTGCTCGGGTCGACTCCGCTCCCATCTGGTTTTAGCGCTATAGGACTACCTGGAAACGGAACGAAGAAAAATTGGTTGCTGACGTCATCCGATTTCAGTCCCCAGCCCGCATCGACGCTGCCATCAATTATACCTTCGATCGCGGCGGTGCCAGAAATCGCAAACGAGCTGTTCTTGCTCGTGGAGCCGACGATTACGCCGGAGATGATTTGATAGACATCCGTGATCACGACCCAATTAGGTTTGAGAGTGCCGTCTTGGTTCGTGTATCCATATTTGCTGGCGGCCAACGTAATCTGTTCCTGGTTGCCCGGATCAGTTAACGCCTGCTCTTGATTGATTGAGTTATGATAAACTGCAGCCAATTCACCGGCTAAGCTAGTCGATTCGGTAAATTGCCACGTCGCCTGGGTATTCGCTTCAACGGTCAATCCATTTTCCGGATCGATAACCTTCCCTTTGACGGTCACGTTGCCGTCGGTCTGTTGGGTCGCGCCAGAGTGGAAGCTCATGGGAGGGATTGGGGTTGTGGACGGCGCGTAAGCCGGCAGAGTCTCGATGACGTCCACAAAGTGAAAATTCCAGTCCGAGTCAATCCAACCAAACTGACCGAGCGCAACGTCGGGTGAGAGGAAACAGGGAACGATCAGGTCATCTCTCGAAGTTGTGGGACAAGCGCCCGCGAAAACTTGTAACCAATTAGTGCTCATCAATGCCTTTGGTTTATGGACTAGGATCCGGAGTTGAGCTCGCAGTGCATTTTGAATGCCGTGCCGGAAGTTGTCAGCGATAACCCTGCCGCCGGCCAGGAGCTGGTATCCGCCCAGGTATTGCTGTAAATCGTCTTCCAGTCGTCGATAAAGGCTTCGCCGTGAACCTCCACCTTGATGTCGGTGGCATCGACAGGGACTTCCAAGCTGTGATCAACATCGGAAGCAAGATTTCCCGATTTGACGCTCCACGGCTGATCCTCAGCCGTGGCGGTTACGAAAAGGCCGATGACAAAAGCCCCTCCGTTATGCACTGAGACGGTAGTAAAATCGCTCGACATTTCCATAATTTCCATCACGCACGGGCATTTCTGTCAAGATTGTTTGCGCCGGGCACAGAAACGGGGATGCTTCTGTAAACGACCTGGCTTACCAGGGGGACTCTTAAAGCCACGGGGTTGCATCATAGCCAGTGCAGCCAGAAAAATAGTGCCTTCGGCGTCGAGTTGTCCGCAAAAAGGTGTCCCCGAGGAACTGATTAGCCAATTGGTCGCATGAAATGCCCAATAACGCTGAAGCTTGTGCAAGTGCAGAGGAAGCCGGCTCAGTCAGTTTGATATTCATTGGCAAAAACGGTAGTCAAAGCAGCACTAGCAAAACAAGACAAATTGGCTCCATTTGGGTTTACTTAGTTCCGGTTAGTTAACAACAAGTATCAATGGGTAACAACCGTTCACTAACAACAGGGCGCAGAGAATGTTGCTAGTTGGTGCTCGTTAAGGAAGTGCGCGAACAGAAAAGTTTTGAGCTGTCCTGAATCCTCTGAGGCGTCGAACAGAAGAAGCTGGTTGAAGCCTTCGCGAAATCCGAACTTCCCGCAGCCTGTTTTGTGAGCAGAGTCGGAGATGAAGGCGATGCCATGATATCTCTCGAGCATGTCAGAGCTCTGATCGATAACCCGCCTGCCCATCGCCCCGGGCGGCCGGCCGCCTTCTGCGATTTCGCAGGACCAGGTGACGAATCCGTGCTGGCACTCTGCGTTGGTAATCGAGCCCAAATCGTCGACGCCTGGCGCAGTAGAGACACTATGCACTCAGTCGGCAAATTCCTCTCGCTGTTCCGCAAACTTAACCTACAAGGCTACCAGATCGGCGATGACGAAGGATACGGCCACCAGCTCATGGACCGCATGCAGGAGGAACGTTTCTACCTCCAACGCTTCAACAATGGCAGCCCAGCCAGGCGCAGCGAGGTCTATGCGAACCTTTCCGCTGAATGGTGGTCTACTATCGGCCAAATGATCGAGCGACGGCAGATCATCATCCCTAACGACGAAAAGCTCGTCGCTCAACTGACCTCTCGCCGGAAACTCTACGACAGTAAGGGCCGCGAGAAGCTTGAAAGCAAAGCTGACCTTGCAGCCCGCGGGATTGAGTCACCGGACCGAGCTGATGCGCTCATCGGAGCGATTATGCTCGGCAGGAATTCAAAATCGACTGGAGAGAAGTGATTGAGGACCAGAAACGAATCAAACGCCTGATGCGGTTGGATTATCAGCGCACAGGCCGCGGCAGACCACATGTCGGTTGGTGGTGAGGTCCCTAGTCTTGGGCGAAGAAGAAATCGCGGCGATTGACACTGAAGCCGATAATTTCAATCGAACGCCCAAGTTGTTCATAGTAGACCGGCGTGACGCTGGAGACCGTGACTTTCTGATAAGCTCCGTTGTTGCGGAACAGGTTGTTGTCGTTGAAATCACTATCCAAATCGCTCGTCCGTTTGTGATCGATTAAAGCGTAGGTGATGTACCGTTGCATGGCGCCCATCGAGCATCCGATTACGTTAGTTGTTGGAACAGTCACAACATCACCGACGTTGAAACCAGACGCAGAGTCGGTATGACCTTGCTCGCCTCGCTCCGGGTGGATCCACTTGCCCAGGCGGATATCGAAATAGGGCTGCTGGCCAAGGCAGGAATAAAGTCGTCAATGCCAGGGTCGCCGCCAGAAGAGCTGACATTGTCTCTTGGAAATTATAGTAAACACACTGGCTATGATCGGATAGCGCAAAACTATCTTTAGTAGGTTCAATGAGGCGACGGCCGAGCCTGATATGATCAAGTAGTCCCGAAAGGATTGCAGTAGGTCCCTTCCGGGGGAACATCAACTGTTGTTCCGATCTTCAAATCGCCCAGAATCCGGTCTAACTGGCGATACAGCTTATCCCGCTCGTTTCTCATTCGTGAAACATCAGCATCGTCTTCGGTCCGTCTCTCAGCGCTCATACTGTTCATTTTTTTCGCCCTATGCATTTGGATTCGCTCATTGTACCCTTGAACCCGCGAAGTCAGACCCTGAATCTGCGCCGTAAGTAAGGAAGCGGTAGCCTGCCTTTGAAGCGTCCTCAGATTCTCTTCTTGGATCTTTGCGGTCTTCAAAAGCTGTTCACTAGTTTCTTTAGCTTGCTGCCCAATAGCCTCTTTGATTTCAGCAGCTCGCGGCAGCTGGCTATGAAACTCCACCATTGATTCGTCGCTGCCATCGTATGCTTCCACCCGATTACGCCCATGCGCCTTGGCGCTGTAGCAGGCCGAGTCGGCAAAACCCATGACCTCCTCGCCTCCGGCGGTTCCGTCGATCATGGCAATGCCGATGGAGGCGCCCACAATGAATGTCTTGGTCGAATCGGAAAAAGCGAACTCTTGTATCTGGGCAAGAACTCGCTCGGAGATTGCTTGGGCTTTTTCCAGGCCGATGTCTCGTAGGAGGACTGCAAACTCGTCGCCGCCAACCCGGAAGGCGACATCTTGACTGCGTACTGACTTTCGCAATGCCGTGGCTACTTTGGCCAGCAATTTGTCGCCTGCAGCGTGGCCCAGGGAATCGTTGATCAGCTTGAAATTGTCGAGGTCGATATAGAGAAGCGCGCTGCGATCACCGGTTCGAGCTGTCTGAACCGCGTTCTGAAGTTTCTCCATCAACATTGCTCGATTTAATAGCTCGGTCAGCGGATCGTGTGTCGCCAGATAGTGGAGACGTTCTCGTTTCTGGCGCAAACTTGTTTCCAACGCTGCGCGTGTCTCAATGACTCTTACTCGCCGCTGAGCGATAATCAGGCGCACTTCGAGCACATCGGCTTGATACGGTTTGGCGATGTAGTCATCTGCTCCCGCATCAAGGATCTTCTGCAAATCCTCTTTCCGGTGACTTGCCGTCCCGACCAGAATGAGGTGTTGATCTCCATCTGGCTGGCTACGCACCCAGCGGCAGAGCGAGAACCCATCCATGCCCGGCAAAAACAGGTCAAGGAACAGTAACGGGTAAAATCCGGTCTTATAGGCCTCAACGGCTTCCTCCGCGGTGGCGCAAGCGACAACGTCGTAGCTTCGGTCGGTGAGCATGCGGCTAAGGACCAACCGAGTGGCTGGATCGTCTTCAACAACGAGAACTTTCATGAAAGAGTTCTTGCAAATATCTGGCCACCCGGCAGCAAAATGCTTCTACTAAAGCTAGCAAATCTGTTTAATTATGGCAATTCATGAGACTGGGCGCTAGTGAAAGAAAGATCCTAGCCGGTTTTGCGCTCGCCCTAGGCATCTCGATTATTGTCGGCTGGGTACTCTACCAGAGTGCTACCGTGATAATGTCGACCCAGCGCTGGGTCAGACATACCGATGAAGTACTCGGTGAGCTTGACAAGCTGCAAGATTCCCTGATCGATCTCGATGCGGGTCAACTCGGCTACCTCCTGACTGCCAACGAAGCTTTCCTGCAGCGAGTGGAGGCCGCGGAGCGCGCGATACCCGACCAAGTGGAAAGACTTCAGATGCTAACCGCTGACAACGTCGCCCAACAGCAGCGAGTCGCGTCATTGCGTTCTGCTCTAAAGACGAGGCTGGAATCGTTGAACCAAGTAATCAATTTGCGACGAACCGCCGGAGTTGACGCGGCGGGCGGGGCGCTGGCCAACCATCTTAGCAAAGGCTACTTGGATGAGGGCCGCAATATTCTGATTCGCATGAAGGCGGAAGAGCGGAAGCTTTACCAGAGCCGCAGCGCGGCAGACCGCCGAAGCATTCGCCTCGCTGCCAGAGCTACCGGAATCGCGTTCGGAATCCAATTCGCTGTTTTGGGTTTACTCTATTGGTTGACACACCTCGACGTTCTGGAGCGGCGCCGAGCGGAAACAGCCCTACAAAAGAGCAGCGAAGAATTGAGAGAGGCGCGCGACGCCGCGGTTTCGGCTGCCAAGCTGAAATCTCAATTTCTGGCCAATATGAGCCACGAGATTCGCACGCCGATGAATGGAGTTTTGGGCATGACCGAAATCATGCTTAATAGCGAACTGACCCCCAGACAACGCGAATTTGCCGAAACGATTCAGTCGAGCGCCAATGCGCTGTTGGCTATCATCGACGACATTCTGGACTTCTCGAAGATCGAGGCGGGCATGCTTCGCTTTGAGAATTCTCCATTCAATCTTCACCGGACGCTAGAGAACGTCATTGATCTGTTTGCCCAACCGGCACGGAGGAAAGATCTCGAACTCGCCCTCCTGATTGAGGAGCAGGTGCCTGTCTCGGTAAGGGGAGATCCATTTCGCTTGCGACAGGTACTGACCAATCTTTTGAGCAACGCTATCAAATTTACCAAAAAAGGAGAAGTGGTCCTGCGCTGTCGGCGGCTTTCGGAGGTTGGGGATACTATTAGTGTACGTTTCGAGGTCTCGGACACAGGGATCGGTATTGCGCCGGAGAATCAGAAGCTCCTGTTCACTCCGTTTGTGCAGGCTGATGGATCGACAACGCGTCGTTTCGGCGGGACCGGCCTGGGGTTGGCAATCTGCCGAGATTTGGTGGTCGGCATGGGTGGCGAAGTCGGGTTAGAGAGCACTCTGGGCGTAGGTTCTACCTTCTGGTTTAGTGCGAAGTTCACCTCCGCGAGGACGGCTGAGCCGGAGCCGGCCGTAACTGGAGATCTCCGCAATGTGCGCGTGCTTTTGGTAGACGACAATGCAACCAATCGAAAGATTCTCCATTACCAGGTGAGTTCCTGGGGTATGCGAGACGGGGTGGCCTCAAGTGGTCCAGCTTCTCTGAATTCTTTGCGCCGTGCAGCCAGGCAAGGAGATCCTTTCGCGATTATCATTCTGGACACCCACATGCCGGAATTGAGTGGTATTCAGGTCGTCAAACTTATCCGGGGTGATCCGGCGATATCCTCGGTGAAAGTAGTTTTACTTACTTCAATGGGGCCAGACGAGTTGAGCGAATCTGTGCGCGATGAAATCGATGCTTTCATCACCAAGCCGGTAAAGCAGTCGCAGCTATTCGAAACGTTGTGTTCAGTCTTAGGTATCAGGGCAGAGCGTCGTGAGACATTGCCGAGCAAAGCGGAGTCGCAACCATTGCCGGTTGCTAACCAGCCACTGCGTGTTCTTCTGGCTGAGGATAACGAGGTTAACCAACAGGTTGCTCTGTAGCAACTTCGCATGCTCGACCATCACGTAGATCTTGCTCTCAACGGAGTTGAGGCTCTGAAGCTATTCGATAAGAATCCATACGATGTGGTCTTGATGGATATTCACATGCCGGAAATGGATGGCTACAAAACAACTGCTGAAATCCGCCGGCGGGAAGGAAATGGGAAGCACACCCCGATTATAGCGATGACCGCGAACGCATTGCCGGAAGACCGCGCGAAGTGCTTAGCGGCTGGAATGGATGATCACCTGGCGAAACCCGTTCAAGCCCGTGCGCTGGTCCGGGTCTTGGAGCAATGTACGGCAAAAGCAGAGCCAGCAAACGCTGAAGCAAGCCCCTCCGCAATCGATCTCCGGCCGCTTATTGATTCGGGCATGGGCGACATTATACCGCGGCTGATTGAGATCTTCCTGGAAACTGCCCCTCGCGACCTGGAAAAGGCGAGGGGCGCAATCCGCAGCTCTCACGCCACGGATTTAGCAGAAGCCGCTCACAAATTGAAAGGGAGTTGTGGCAACTTGGGAGCCACGCGGTTGCGAGATATTTGCCAACGGCTTGAGAAGGTTGGACGGGACGGAACTCTGCAGGCTGCGCCTGAACTATTAGCATCAATCGAGGAGGAATTCGGTCGAGTGCGCACGGGGCTTGTCGCTGCCCTCGAAAGCCACCGGACTCAGGAAAACACTATGACTGGCGTGTAATTCGCGGGTACGAGATCGTATTTCGTCCCGTGCCGGCCTGATGAAGCAAAGAATGAATACCTCTCAGTCAGAGTCTGACAATTGGCGTCGATCCGAACCGCGTATCCCAATCGATCTGGGTCCGGCGTCGTTTCTAGGTTCACGGGAAAATGGACAACCGAGCTTCGCCTATCTTCTGCGGGACGTGAGTTCCAGCGGGGTCGGTATCATCGTCCCTCTCAACGACGCAATGACGCCGATAGATGTTGGCGAAACCATAAATTTTCATCTCCCGTTTCAGCTAAACGAAAAATTCTACAATCAGGGAATCGTCCGCTGGCAACACATCACACCGAATGGCCAGATGTGCGGCGCTCATCTCGAAAAGCGGGTTCCGCTCCGTTATCCGATCTATGTAGTATTCCAAACTGGGAACATCCGCTTTGCCAGCGAAGAGCTTGGAATCGCCAGCGTGAAAGACTTAATCGAACAGATTTTGGAAGACGTCCTCTATTTGAAGAAAGGCATTGGCATTTACTTTGACCATCTTACACCCTATTTCACCCGGCACGGCCGGCAGAAAATGAAGCCCGGAACGGGTGAGGATCTCGTGACCCGTCTTCGCCGCCAGATTCAAGAGAACATTCGCACGGTTAACAGTTTGAAAGACGCAGCTACAAAGCGCAGAGCGGAACAACCCTTTCCGAGTGGGGCGGACCTGGAATCACTGCGAGCTGCAATTGCACTAGAGTTCAATCTCAAGGTCTTAAGTGAAAGATTCAATGCTTCGACTGTCCTTCCCTCTCTACGATCTGTCCGGCTGCTCGAGCACCAGCTCTACACCAGCTTTAACACCCTCGTTCTCCTGCATTTGCAAACGTCGGGACGCCAAATCTTAGGTTCGTTCGGGCCGTGAGAGTCACATTGCGCGGGGCGTGCAGGCTCTGGCGGACGCCGACCACCTCCACTCTCAATTACACTTACCGTCAACGGCTCAGCAGAGCAGAGAGTGGGTAAGTCGGAGGGCTCTGGCTTTCAATAGCGGATCGAACAGCCGTGGTTGTGTCGAGACGCCAATCGATTTCCTTGTTCACTTCGAACCGGACCAGCGCGACAAGACCAAGCGACTGCGCGGAATCCAGCGCTGCAAAAATCCACTGTTCCTTGTTCCCACCTTCAGAAGCCGAACTGGTCTCAAAGACGGCAGCCGGTTTCGCCGGAGCGGTCTGCTTCAGCTCTCGCAGTGGACCCGAAAAAATCGATTCGAAACTGCGCCATTCACTATCCCATCCATTCTTGGTACGGCCCTGTGTTGTACCCCAGTTATAGCCGTCAAGACCTATGATATCGACGACATCATCCCCCGGATAGTAGGAGCCGATTTGATTCCAGGCCGCAGCTGGAACGGAATCAGCGTTCGGACAGAAGACCCAACGAACATTATTCGCCCGTTCGGTGCGAAAGACCTCGACGACATGTCGAAACATCAAGCGATATTTGGTGACGCTGTCCGGCCCGAATTCTTGGGCATTGCTGCCCCAGTGATAGGTCGCCAGATTCATCTCGTGTGCGAATCGAATGAGATACGGTTTGTTCCATTGCCGACTCCCGGCCGCGAAGCGCCGCAGATAGTTATCGTATTTTCCGGCAACGATTGACTCCGCGCTGATCGTGGATTCGCGCTTTTCCGAATCGACGAATTTCGGCTCCCAAGTCAGTACCGGAAGAGCTCCACTCGACTCTATGGAACGTAATGCGCCTCCTGGGAAAACCCCCTTTTCCGGATCAGAAGGCCACTGAAGATAGAAGCTCACCAGTCTAGGCCGGATACCGGTTGTCTTTTCCAGAGAGTTTACATCGGACCGCGTTGGGAGGCCTTCGACGGCGAACCCAAACAACGGTTTACTTGGTCCCTGGGCTGCCTGGGCAGCAAACATGGCCGGTAGCACCGTCATCGTAATAGTGAGCCGGCGAAACATTAGTCCTCGGTTGGTTGCGGGAGGACGGCTTCGTCGGGCCGGTTGAAATAAAACACGTTGGAGATCAACCAGCAGTTGTATAAGCACCAAAAGATGTTCACTACCAGAGCCATAGCTGGTTCCCGAATGTAGAAAAGCCGGTTCAGGCCCCAGACCGCCGCTGCCAGTGTGATGGTCATGGCAAGAACCTGGACCCACAACGAGCGGAGGGGAAGGGAATTACTTCCAGACTTTGGCGTCACGCCAAAGCGCCCACGAAAGCCGAAAAGCCCCATGAGCGAAGCCTTTGTATAAACGGGAAACGCAACGTTGGCCAGCAGCAGACCGGTATAGATATCACGCCGCCGATAAGAGCGGTCTTGCAGTGTATTCACAAACGCGGTCATCGTCATGACGATATATGGCGCAAAGAAGAGTAAGAAGATCCCGGGGTGCGCAAAGTATCGAGGCGTATCGAAAAACAAATAAATCACCGGACAAATCAGCAAAACCAGGAAAGCCCACCCAACAAAATAATAGCTAGCGGAAAGTAGGTATTCGAACCATTTAGCGAGCGACATCGCGCGCGGATTGCGCAAAAAGCTTCTAAGGACCTCGCGGAAAGAACCCGCGGTGCCAAGCGCCCACCGAAATTGTTGCTTAAAGTAAGCTCCTAGATCCTGCGGACCCATCCCAAACGCGCAGATTCGGTTAACGTAAGCGGAGCTCCAGCCGCTAGAATGCAGCTTGATCGAAGTAGCAAAATCTTCGGTAACCGAAGACTCATCAATTCCCCCAACCTGCACAAGCGCTTGACGCCGAAACATGACGTTCGTTCCGCAGCAAAACATAGCGTCTTGCGCCCCTTTGCCTTCGCAAATGTATTCGTAGAAAATGACCTGCTGCAACCCGGCCGCCCGGGCCACCCGATTGTTTTCGAAGTTGCTGTAGTACTGAGGCCTTTGCACGAAGGCTATCTTTTCATTTGCTTCCATGATCTGAACCAGTTCTTCTGCAAAGTCCGGCAACGGATTCATGTCCGCATCGAAGATCGCGATATATTTTTCGGCGCCGGGAGTACCAGCTTCTTGAAACTGGCTAAACTCATAACCCTCCGGAGGATGCGCCTCGAGAAAGTCGAGAAAATCATTGATCATGCCGGCCTTGGCTCCATGCCAGCGGTGCCGAAAAAGGTTTACTCCTATCCGGCAACAGAGTTCATCAATAGCCGCGCGGTACTGCTGCATCTCCAGCCGGTCACCTTTCGCGAGCTCGTAGCGTGTATCATCCAGGAGGTAAATATGCTTGTTCGGATAGGTAAGGTTGCGGATACAGATGAGGTTGGCCTCAACAACTTCAAGCGGCTCGTGATAAGAGGAAACCACGATTGCTATCGGAGGGTATTCGTCTAATTCCGGGATCCCTTCTGATGTTGTTGCCGGCCGGTTTTTTCCGACCAGGACGCGCCAAACATTCCCGAAGTAGCCAAGGCAGTTAATTAGGAAGAAAGATTCTGCGAAAAGCAACGCAGCGGAGATGAGTCGTTCGTACCAGAAACCGTAACTGACAAAGAACAGGGCTATCCTGATTACCAGGTAAGTGCACGCAGCCAGCACAGCGATCACTACCAGCGCGACTAGCCGGGAGTTCGCGGGTGAAGGTTTCGTTTGTTCGTTCATGTCAGAATCGGTAGACTAAGTTGACGTAGGCGGCGGCTCCGTCCCAGGCCGGAGAGCGATCCAGCGTTCCATGTACTTCGAACGCCCAACGCGGCAGAAAATCGTAGTGCCAGTCGGCTTCGAAGAGAATATTCTTGTTACCGGTGGAATCGAAACCACCACCGAGGCGGAGTGCGTAATAGTGTTGTCGTCCACCGGTATAGAAATCGCGTGACAAATCGTGACGCCACTCGACGATGACGGTACCGCGAAAGTAGTCCTGCGGCGTCCAGTAAGGATGGATGATGTTATGAAGTTGAGATCGCTCAAACTCGAAGATCGACGTATGCGTGGTGTCCCGGTAGTCGCCGCGCAGGATCAATTTCAGCATATGCGGATCATCATGGAGAATGAACGCTGGTGCTAAAGTGAGCCAAACGCCCTGATTATCATCTGTGTAATGGGTCCGGCACCCCCTTTAACGTTGCGGCCGCAGCTTCACTGTTTCCCGTCCAATACAGGACTTCGCTGAGTCCGATCTTCGCTTCCAGATTGCTTGGTTCGGCTGCCAATACCTGCCGATACACCTCCATGGCCTCCCCATAGCGTTTGTCGTAGGTTAAGACTTTCGCCAACTCCAGACGCGTAGTGGTATCGCTTATCTCCGCTTCGGCCGGTGAAGATCCGGTTGCCGGTGAAGGGTTGGAAGCTGGCGGGTCAGCAGCCCGCGCGCTTCCGAGTAACAAAGCACAAATGATCGAACCGGTTAAACCGAAGGGGATTCTCATGGCTTAGCGAGGAGTTTTCGATATTCGTCGGCCGATTCTTTGTAATTACCGGCCCAGCTCAGAACACGAGCCAGACTGAGGCGAGCTTGGCGATTCGCTGGTTCAACGGCCAATACCTGGCGAAGGCCTTGAACAGCCTCGTCATAGCGCCCCTGCCAACTTTCCATGTCGGCCAGTTCCACCTCCGCCACCGTTTTCTGCTTTAGGTCCTCGCCGGCCTGAAGGTAATAGGGAGCAGCCTCATCATAGAGAGACGCTTGGCGATAAACGCGCGCCAATTGCAACTCGGCCGGAGGATCTAGTTTTCTGCCCCGAGCGAGGTATTCGGTAAAGAGAGATATCGCCTTTTCCGGTTGTCGCGTCTTTTGGTATAAACCAGCAAGGAGTTTAATCGCCGAGAGCTGCTCTGGCTGCTGTTCGAGCAGTTTTGATAGAACGGTCTCCGCCTCGTTCATACGGCCGGCTGCCAGCCAGGATTTTGCCAGGCGTTCAAGCACTCTGGAATCGCTCAACTTCTGTGCGGCCCGCTCATAGTGCGCTGCCGCCTCTAGATAAAGGCCACGATCAAAAGCGGTCTCGCCCTGCCGGAAAGCGACCCAAGGCCATTCGATTTGCCGAAAGAGCAACGAAACAAGTAGAGCGACTAGAAATATATAAAGCGCAAGCTTCACTAAAAAGCGGAGATAGCTGGTTTGATATTGCTGGCGATTATCAAAGGTACGGTGTCCAACAGCATGGTGGGGCGATAGCTCGAAGGAAGCATTCGTCCATAATTAATATAACAACGGGACTTATTGTAAAGAACCCCGATCCAGGGTTCTCGCAGTTCGAGCTAATGCGGGGATACGTGCAGGTACTGAGGCACTCTGTGTTTAGCTGGTTTGCAACGTCGCGGCCCGCGGACAGCTGAACCGAGCGGCAACGTGCGGCCAAAGGAAGAGTTACCGCTAATCAGTAAACTGCGATCTGAGGCTATCGGACCGGAGGAGGCGCGCCTTGCGGTACCGGGTGCCGTCCGCCGCTCAAACTGGACGCAGACAGGAAGGGTTGAATAGACAACTTGTCTGCCTCGAGTCAGGAAACTCCGCAAGGCCGGAAGTTACCGGTCTGGGGTTTCCTAGTAACATTTTGGAGGATTGAAGGAACAGAGAAGAAGACTAACTAACAATTTGGTTTAGGAGGTTATATGTTCGCTCGAACGCCCGAGAACGGCCAACGCAAGGTCGACTTTCTGATTTGCGGCGCAGAGTTGGTGCGCGCGTGGAGAAGTTCGGACGGAGGAGCCGTAAAATCCGAGTATTTTGGAGATATTCAAAGAGTTACTTGGCCCCGGATGCATCGGCACGTTGAGCAACTAAAGTATTGAAATTATAGGATGCACACGCGCATATAATACGTTGGTGAAGCTGCGGATTCACGACCGATTCCATGCAGGAATGCAACTTTCTAAAGACGAGTTAATCAAAGACTTAACTTCGTGCTGAGGTCGGCGGGAATGGGGATGTTTGATTGGGACATAGAGAGCGGGATGATGCGCTGGGATGGCCAAATGAGCGCTCTTTTCGGTAATGGCGGAAGACAACGCGGTTAACCAATTGGTCGCGCGCAAGATGTTGTCATAACTCGGCTACACTGTCGATTTGGCGGCAAACGGCCTAAGGGTGTTGGATGCATTGAGCAAAACCGAATACGACCTGATTCTCATGGACATTCAGATGCCCGAAATGGATGGCATTGAAACGACTCGGATTATCCGTGAAAGATTCCAGGCCAAACATCCTTCCATTGTTGCCCTTACTGCGGAGGCTCTCAAGGGGACCGCGAAAGATTTCTTAGTCTGGGATTTGATAATTATCTAAGTAAACCGTTGCAAACCAAAGCGCTTCAGGACTTGCTACGGACCATCAAACCAGTCGAGTAGAGGGAACTTAGAACTTTCTGCTTCCAGCTCAAAGGGCCCTTGTAGTCGAGGCGATTGAGCGGAACCCCGGAGGCGTGGCGGCGATTCGTTGCTCCGAACCGGCGAACCGATGCAGCATTTCAGTTTCGATCGGGCCTGGAGCGACGATATTCACACGAGCGCCGAACGGCGCGGCCTCTAGAGGGGCCGATTTGGTCAGACCCTCGACCGTATGCTTGCGACATAAAGGGATGCTCCCTCCCGCCCCGGCCCTTGCGAAAGTTGACGAAATGTTGATGATGCTGCGGCCGGATCTGCGGAAGGGGATCCTTTTCGGTTCGGAGTACTTCCGGTCCTCCAAAATTCGGTACTGCGATCGCTTGCCTTTAGGCGCCAAAAACTGCCCCTCATCAAGATGGAAACGAAGCTCCAAACATCGGATTGCCACTCTTTGATTGCTCCTTTGTCGCCTCATCCTGAATTACGTCCCAATGTTCGACGAGGACGCCATCCTTAATTCGGACAATGTCGACCACGATCCAGGCGGCTGGCAATCCGTTGCCCGAGTAACGGCTGTGCACGATGACATAATCGTCCTGGGCTAGAATGATACCGTGCTCCCATTTTAGCGTCGCGGGAGTGTTTTTGATGAGATCAAAAAGCCCCTCCCTTCCCGGCCCTATATGGGCGCTGTGTTGGATATATTGCGGGGACCAAAACTTCTCCGCCGCCGCGTAATCTCGCTTATTGAACAAAGTGTCGAATGCCTCGACCACAAGCGCTTTGTTGGCTTCTTGTTGGGATTTCATAGCTCTGATTTCGTGAAGGATGTCTTATTCAGGGATTTATTGAATGGTGATTTCGAATAGATCGATGGCCACAAGAACAGGTTCGGCCACCTTATGCCGCCGAACATCCACCGGATAGACTCGGCGCTTCATCGGTAGCAAGATTCCGTTAAAATCGCGGTAATCCGATGCGTAGTTGAGTCCTTTGGCGCCACCGAGAACGTCAACGCTGAATTCGAGTCGACGAAGCAGGCCATCCCCACCGAAAAAAGCGATTTGCTCTTTGGTATGCGTGACGACATGCGCGGGGAATGTAATCTTGAGTGGTCGCCAGCACTCCCCTTGTTCTCGCCACGTTTCGAGTTCTTCCACGCTAAAACCGGGGGACGCATAAAGAAACGGTGACGTTAGGTAATTCCACACGGCGTAGCTATTGAAGTACGCCAGATGAACCTCTTCCCAGAATGCCTCGTTCCCCTGGAAGGAACCGCGAGGATAAAAGTGCTTGGCTAGCTTCTCTCCAGAATCTGCTTCAACCACAATCGAGTTCGGTTGAAAAACCCAGCGTCTCTTCTCCCCGGCAATGTAAGTGACGACTTTTTGTTCGTGGAGCTGCGCCTCGATCTCGATTCCCCCAAGCTGCCCAGCTCTTCCTTTTGAGGCAAAGAGCGCACCGCTTACGGAGAGCGTTGCTCGAATCGATCTCAGCTTATCCCACCGATCCAGTCCGCCGTGCGCTGCGAGTGCGGATTTGAGAAGTTCGCTCATGATTATTTCTTCGTGCTGCTGCTATGGGATGGGTAGTCGATATACCCTTCCGGCCCCGCGCTATAAAAGGTCGCTCGGTTATAAGGATTAAGGGGAATTCCTAGACGCAATCGTTCGGGAAGGTCTGGATTTGAAATGAACTGGCGTCCAAAAGCCACAACATCGGCGTCTCCATTTAGCCACGCTGGCTCCATC
>JBKPCS010000014.1:0-29765 GCA_046727495.1 bacterium
TTGCTGAAGAGGACGAGCATTCGTAACCAGGCGAGACGCCCAGCGCGAAGTTATTCATAATCTGAGGTCGCTCGCGCTCCAAAGTTTTGGCGGACTTTGGCCCTCAGCTCATGAATAACTTCGGAGCCACCATAAGGACGACGACGAGGACGAGTGCGATGTCGCTCCGCTTAATACATAAACAGCTTCGCAACGATCGCGCCGAGCAAAAGACCCACGATTACTTCGAGTCGGGTATGGCGTTGCAAGGTTGATCGGGACCAGCCTACGAGGATGGAGAAAAGGATCCATGGGAGCGCGAGCTTCGGTCCGAGCGGCCAGAGTGAACAACTAGTCAGCATGGCAAAGCCCGCGTGCATCGATGGTTTGATCCAGAGATTTGCTCCCCAGGCAGCCCCAACCAGTACCATTGCGGATGCACATCCTCGGATAAAGGCGCTCGGCTGATGCGTAAGGTAGAGCACGAGACAGGCGAACAGGAGCAAGGCAATGCCAATGGCAAATAAATGAGGACGATCCTTCTGCTCAGAAACGTCCAGATTGCTCCACTCTCCTCTGCGAACCTTCAGCCAAATATAAAGCGACACCGGTAATAAGGATGCCAGAACAACTGTCAGCACACCGAGCACCGCCTCAAGCGGTGCAAGCATTCTCCAACCGACTATCAACGCAACAATTGGCGTAAAAAGGAACGGATGCCCGACGACAGAAAGTACCTGAGCGCTCAGGCGCTTAGCATTCTCCCGCGTTAAAGTCGATTCGATCAAGGATCCGGGAGATCACTGAGATTGGGCGCTAACCATCCGGTGCTTAGCATCCAGCTGTTTACACGAACGGACGATCATGAAAGTCATGCCAGTGAGAAGCAAAACGACGAACCCGATCATGAACAGAACACTCATCGAAAAACCTGCGCTGATGCCCGAAACGCCGCCGTCACCCGCCACACTCGAAGGTTCCTTGCATCCAGGACACGCGAACAACGACGGCGCGAAACCGAGAAAGAGAGCGCTGACCAATGACAGAAGCCGCACCATGAAAATAATCTGAATTATCTTCCGCCGCGACGCAAGAGACTTCCGACATCAAGCAATAGCTTTTGGACGACCTCCTCGGAAGTTCCGTCGTAATAGCCTCGAATGACGCCGTCTACGTCGACCAACGCGAATTTCGTGCTGTGGATGAAATTTGGCATTACGCTCCCAGGATCCTGCACGGCCAGTTGGAAGCCGTTGATCGCCAAATCATAAATCTTTTGTTTCTCTCCGGTTAAAAAATGCCAGCGATTCGATGCTTCATATCGCTGGGCGTACCGGTTGAGGACAGACGAAGTGTCGAATTGTGGATCGACGGTAAACGAGACCAAGGCAAGGGAACCGCTCTTGGAAAAATTGCGATCGAGCTCGGCGAACCGGCTGCTCATGATCGGACACGGCCCGGGACACCGAGTAAAGAAGAAGTCGGCAATCCAGACTTTGCCTTTGAGTGCGTCTTTCGTCACGGTCTGGCCAGACTGATCGACGAAAGAAAAGTCCGGAATTGTGTTGAATCGATCGAACTCCTTACTGGATCTTTGCTGCGCAGATTTCCAGGATTGATAGCCGAAGGCGAGGATGACCAGCGCAATGGTGGCAACTAGTGCTCCGACCAAACCCTGGCGAAAACTAGGCTGAGCGACCGACGGCATGGTCAGAAATCGGTAAACCGTAGTCGGCAGTCCGTAAACCGTAATCCGCTAAATAGCGCACGTCTTCGCAGCGAATAAACCTTACGGAATATGCTTTACCGATTACAGATTACGGATCACGGCTTACGTTCTCAGCCGTTGCCGGATCGCGGTCGCCGCTCAGGCTTGCCTGTACAATCTGGACCAATTGCTCAGGCAAGAACGGTTTCTGCAGGAAAAGCGAACCCGCTCGCATTTTCAGGCCGCTTCCGTCCGGGTAGGCGGGCGAACCGCTGGTATAGACAACTTTGAGGCTCGGCTTCCTCGCGGCCAATTCATTGGCAAGCTGGATACCGTCCAACCCGTCTTGCATTACGATATCGGTCAGCAAAAGATCGATTTGTCCGTCGCTCTGGTCCCACACTGCGAGGGCCTGAACACCTGATGCGGCTTCAAGGACCTGATAACCGGACCGTAGGAGGATCACACGAGACAATTCTCTCAGTGTTGCTTCGTCTTCGACCAGCAAGATCCTATCAGTCCCATTATCGATGAGATCGGAATTCATAATTAGCCTCCGCCCGAAACAGCGGCGAGGTTCGAGTCGCCACAACCAGCCGAGTTATTGTTTTCGGGATTTAGACGCTTCTGTCAAGGATTCGTTAGAAATGAGTGTAAATTTTATTAAGAACCAAATTTTTCCCAAACACGAGAAATTGGGTCTTTAGATCCTAGATTTCACATTTATAACTCTTTTTCCATCTGTTTCTTTATGCAACAGCCTGTCATACACTCGATTTTACAATAATAGGATACCAGGGTATCCTATGAAATGGCCCATATCTCACGAGATAGAAAAAAACTCCTCGATCGGGTCCGGCGCCTTCAAGGACAGATCGCTGCTCTCTACCAGGTTCTGGAAACCAAAGACGATTGTACTGAAGTTTTGCACCTCCTAGCCAGTTGCCGCGGGTCGATGAGCAGCCTGATGCATGAGATTGTGGAAGGACATATCCGTTTCCACCTTATGACGAATGATTCCGGAAAGACTCGTCAGCAAGAAGAAGCGGCCGAGGAATTAATCGAAGCGCTGCGAAAGTATTGGAACTGAAACGTCTAGAGCATTTCATGGAATTGCAAAGCAAGGACACCCAGGGAACCCCAGACACAGTAAGAGTCGATAGAGAATCTGCGGCACAGGCTGGAAACCTGGACGAGTATGGCCGACACATTGACCACAACCATCACGATCACAATCATGACGGCCATGACCACGGAACTGGGACGGGCGAGTATATCAGACTTGCCACGATGGGGTTGATCATTGTCGCAAGCCTGACCGGTTGGTGGCGTGGTTTCATGGATCGCGACTGGCTGGCATTTGCTGGCACACTGATTTTCGGCCTCCCCATTTACCAGGAGGCCTGGGAAAATCTGCGCAAGCGACGAATGACGATGGAGCTTTCGATGACCATCGCTCTTGTTGCAGCCCTGCTCATTGGACAGTTTTTCACGGCGCTGGTAATCGCTTTTTTCGTCTTATTCGCTGAACTGCTTGAAGGCCTCACGATGGGCGGCGGACGACGCGCTATCGAAGCTCTGGTCGATGCGTTGCCCCGGCAGGTCACGCTTCGGCGCAATGGAGTCGATAGTCTGATAAAAACCGAAGAGCTTCTGCCTGGCGAAATCGTCGTGATCCGGCCAGGCGAAAGAATCCCGGTCGATGGCTCGGTTACAAAAGGCAACAGTTATGTCGATCAGTCGGCGATTACCGGAGAATCATTGCCGGTGGAAAAGGCGGCACCGAGCAAGGTCATTGCCGGATCGATCAACAAAAGCGGTGTTTTGGAGGTTAGCGTTGATCGGATTGGGCGCGACACAACGTTCGGCCGGATCATCGAGATCGTTGAACAGGCGGAGAAATCGAAAGCGCCGGTGCAAGGGATTGCAGATCGCCTTGCTGCGGGCCTCGTTTACTTTGCTTTTGGGGCGGCGGTTCTGACGTTCTTGGTTACACGGAACGTTACATCGACCATTGCTGTTATCATCGTTGCGGGCGCTTGCGGAGTGGCTGCCGGCACGCCTTTGGCCATCCTGGCCGGCATCGGCAGCGCGGCTCGACGCGGGATTATTGTTAAGGGCGGACTCTTTCTAGAAAAGCTGGCGGAAATTGACACAATCGTTTTGGACAAGACCGGGACGTTGACGATGGGTGTTCCTGAAGTAACAGACGTCCGAGCGGCAAACGGAACGACAGAACGAGACCTCCTCGAAACTGCGGCAATCGCCGAACAGCACTCGGAGCATCCATTAGGTGAAGCAATCGTGCGAAAGGCGAAGGCAGGGGGCATCGGTTTACGCGAATACTCCGACCTCCGCTACGCTCCGGGCAAAGGGTTGACATGCCTGGATGGCACCAGCAGAATTGTTGTCGGCAGCCGGGCTCTGCTCGAGGAGAACGAAATCGACGGGTTGGATGGCTTGGAAAAGGATTCAGCACCAGGCAAAACGTTGGTGCATGTGGCAAGAGATCGGAAATACCTCGGTTCGCTGGCAATTGCGGATCAACTCCGCCAGGAATCCCTTGAAGCTGTAGCTGAGCTAAAACGTCGCGGCTATCGAACCTTGCTCTTGACCGGAGACAGCACCGAAACGGCGTCTACGATCGGGAATCAGCTCAAAGTGGATGAAGTTTTCGGAAATCTTCTTCCTGAAGGGAAACTCGAAAAAGTTCGCACGCTTCTGAAAGAGGGACGCAAAGTGGCGATGGTGGGCGACGGAATCAATGATGCTCCAGCTCTGGCGGAAGCCACGGTAGGTATCGCAATGGGGGGAGGCACGGATGTCGCACTGGAGACCGCTGATGTCACCCTGATGACCAGCGACCTTTCGCGTCTTCCTGAGGTATTCGGTATCGCCAAGCGCTGTTACCGGGTGATCATGTTTAATTTCTGGGGAACAATTCTGATCGACACCCTAGGTATTGTTTTGGCGTTTTTCGGCTTACTCGCTCCGATCGTCGCGGCGTTAATACACGTTGGGTCGGAGCTGACGTTTATTTTGAATTCGGCGCGGCTATTTGATGCAAAAATGGGTGTGATGGGAAGGATGGGACCGATAGGACGTATAGGCCAATGGGAGAATCTTAACCGGCGGGAACGATCGAACCGTCGAATCTCGGCTTCCACTTCTCGGATGTAAACGCAATCAGTGGAGCCTCGACGAACCGATAGGCTTGCACGCAGATCGCGACAAAGAAAATCGTGAGGAGAATGATGAGCAGGTCTGGCTGAATCTGGGTTCCAATCCCCTTCCGTAGGAGATTGCCCGACACTCCCAAGAGAAAGCTGTGGGTTAGATAGATGGAATAGGAAGCGTCACCAAGAAATATCGGGAGCGACAATCGGATGTTCCGTACAGGAAGCAACGAGGCTCCAAAAACCAAGAGCATAGCTGGCAGGCCGTGGGTTAGCAGATGGGGCAACGGTAGCGTTGAGAATAGTGCAAACAGGATTCCGATAGTCGCGAAAAACAGCATGACAATTGCGGCGGCAAGGTTTTCTCCGCCTCGCACTCTCGCGTAGATAAAACCAGCGATTACACCTAGCAGAAATTCGAATACGAGTGGCGAGGAAAAGAGATAGTCGAGCGACGGTGGCAGGCGAGCGATTTGCGACAAAGCGAACAGAGCGAGAAACGCAGCTAGGAGGAATAGCATCATCGAACGTCGGGCCTTTACCGCAATGGCGGCAGCGAAGAACAGATAAAAGTAGAGTTCGAAGGATAAACTCCATCCCTGATTGATCATTGGCATCCATTTGCCGGCATCATTTAAAGTAGGCCACAGCAAATAGGAGGCGATCACGCAGGAGGGCGTTAGGCTGGGAGCCTGATCTGCCAGCTTAAGCCCCCAAAGCAAGAGCAACAGTGTAGTCCAGATCCAATAGACAGGGTAAATGCGGAGAGCACGTTTGCGCAGAAAATTGAGGGATGCTCCAAGGCCATCGGCGCGCCCAAAAGTTGTTACCACCATGATAAATCCGCTGATCACGAAGAATATATCAACGCCAATTCCTCCGAGATTAGCGAAGGGACCCAGGAAACAGGTCATAGGATGGTTGTCACGCATTTGCGTGCAAAGGTGCGAAATCACTACGAAAATTACTGCGACACCGCGAAGAATTTGGATGCTTTGTAGTTTGTAGCGCTGCATACCGTCCTTGGGCAGCGGGACTAGACCCGGCACAGATAAAGATTCGAGTCTGAGGGGTTACGCCGGGCTAGGATTGCGTCTTTTAAGTGCAGACGACGCGGCGACCGGTGTTATTCGAGAGAAAGGACGCGCCGCAATACCAGTTGGATTTCTGAGGATGCGTTGTAGGGTGGCGGGCCTCTGCCGCCAAAACCCACGATGCCGCAGCCACTGGCGGTAGAGGCCTGCCGCCCTACAACTCCGTTCGGCGCGCACGTTACAACGCTACACGATATAAAGGATCGTGAAGAGAAACACCCAGACGATATCGACAAAGTGCCAGTAAAGGCCGGTGCACTCGAGGAACCCGTGTTTCTGAGGTGTTACGTGCCCCAGCATCGCCCGGATCAGCGAAGCGATCAGAAGGAAAACACCGATGAGAACATGGCAGCCATGGAACCCCGTGAGCACGAAGAAACAGGAACCCATAATGCCGGCAGTATTAAACCAGAAACCTTCGTGATGGAGATGAGTCCACTCGAGGGCCTGATTGGTAAGGAACAAAGAGCCTAGCACGATCGTGGCTAACAACAGGAGTTTGCCGCCTTTACCTCGTTTAATCAGCGCGGCCTCGGAAAAATGCAGTGTAAAACTGCTGCTGATCAGGAAGATCGTAGCAATGATCGTTTTGATCATTGTATCGCCCCCTTTTAGCATTTCCGGCATTTGCCACCCTGCCCCCGCACCTCCGCGAAGGACCATGTATCCACCGATCAATCCGGCAAACAACATCGCTTCGGACGCAAGAAAGGTCAGCATGCCGAACCGCACGATGTTCGGTCCTGGTTTTTGAATCTCGTCGAAGGTGGTTGCTGTGGCTTCCATAGTTAAAACTTTTGATAGATCGATAATTTCCAGAAAATAACAAGCAAGGTCAGCAGAATCGCAAAGACGACCAGTGCGATCCAGAGACGCCGATTCTTTCTTCGTAGTTCCTCATCCATTACGCCCGGGTCAATACAAGCGCGCCCAACGTGATCGGGAGATAAACTATTGAAG
The DNA here is from genome assembly GCA_046727495.1 of bacterium. GTDB lineage: Bacteria > Verrucomicrobiota > Verrucomicrobiia > Chthoniobacterales > JAFAMB01 > JBKPBY01. Next base: position 6,918 of record JBKPCS010000014.1, read on the forward strand.
CAACGAACAGTTGTCGCGCGCTCTTCTGAGACCCGTGGAACGCAAATTGGAATGACATCCAGCCAAAGTAGATACCGGTCGCGGCCGCGACCACAAAGTACCAGCCGGTGGTCAAACCTACCATCGCCGGCAACAAGCTAACGGAGATCAAAGCCATTGTATAAAGCAAACTCTGTCGGCCAATCATTGCCGCACTTTGATCGGTGCCACCCAGCATCACAAAACCTGCTTGCTTGTAGTCTTCTCGGAACAACCAGGCCAGCGCGAGAAAGTGTGGCATCTGCCAGAGAAACAGGATTGCGAACAGAAGCCACGCCTCAAAATCGATTCGCCCGCGAGCTGCGGCCCAGCCGATCACCGGAGGTAACGCGCCGGGCAAAGCCCCGACAATTGTGTTCAAAGTGGTTACCCTCTTGAGCGGCGTGTAAACAAAGACGTAAGAACCAATAGTGACTGCCGCAAGGACGCCGGCGAGCAAATTAGTTCCTAGTGCCAGCCACAAGATTCCGGCGATCGAACAACCGACGCCGATAATCATCCCCTCTTCCACGCTCATTCGATGGGTCGGCAACGGTCGATTTCGAGTCCGTCGCATGCGGGCGTCAAATTCAATTTCGAACACCTGGTTCAGGGCAGCCGCACCGGCGGCGGCCAGGGCGGTGGCGAACAACGTCTGCAGAAGGTACGGAACGTTCAGTTCTCCATGCCAGCCCAACAGGAACCCGATCAGCGTCGTACTAAGCACCAGCAGAGAGAGGCGCGCTTTCACCAGCTCGGCAATATCCGAGACCAGTTTGCGGATCTGCGAATTCGGGTTGTTGGCCAAAACCGTGCTCATGCTCGACTCACTGCGGCGTGGTTGATCTCGCCTATCGGCATAGTGGCCATCCACAATATTCTGGAAAGTGAAACGCTCAACAAAACACCGGTCATCAAAGTCAGAGCGCCTACCAGAACGTGCGCTGTCGCGACGTCTGCAGCTTTATTGCTCCAGACCGTCCAGGCCCCTAACGCGACCTGTACGATCACCAAACCGATCCACCCAGCGGCCGCGAACCGGATCGGGGCAAGTAAACGCGGGTGCTGGAACAGCCGTATTGCGCTTCGAATGACTTCAATTGAAATACACAGCGCCAAAAATCGATGAATGTACTGGAGCCAGATCAAGCCAGCAGTGATTGGTTGTTGCGCAGGTGATCGGGCCGCGTTGATTTTGGCGATTGCCTCAGAAGTGGTTGGCGGAAAAACGCCGCCGTACACAGTTGGAAAATCGGGGATCGATAGTCCGGTATGTGAGTGACGCATCGCGGCGCCCAAAGCCAGTTGAACCAGGATCGCAACGCTCAGCGCAATCGCGGAGACCCGGCTCTTACGCAAGATGATGTCGGCGGACTCCGCCGATGAGATAGTTTTCCAGACCTTCGATGTCACCAAAGCAATCGTCGCGACGAGCGCAAAAAAACTCTGAGCCAGGCAGGCGTGAAAGAGGCCGAGCACCGGGTTATGTTCAGTCACCCGCAAGCCACCTAGGACTCCCTGCGTGATTACAGCTAAGACAGCGATACCGGACATCCATTTCACCCAGGATCGGGTTTCAATCATCAGCGTAGCTGCGCACAAAGCCAGCGTGAGCAATCCAACCGTACTCGCGATCAGCCGATGCGTGTGCTCGTAGAAAATGCCCCCGATCCACTTGGACACCGGGAAAAGAAACATGTTGTACCCGAAACTGTTCGGCCAATCTGGGACCGCCATTCCTGCCTCATGGCTCGTCACCAGGCCGCCGCTACAGATCAAAACCAGGACGGCAACGGCAACGAAAACCGAATACCAATGGAGAAGCCGCTTTGGCAGATCGATCGCGGACATTAGTGAGCCTCAATCCTCGCAGTCTCAGGCGCAGGCTGATCTTGCGGTAAGTAATCCTGGTCTACGCCCGGGACGCTGTATTCGTAGGGACCATGGTAAACCGTCGGCGTCTTCTCGAAATTACCATGCCCTGGAGGCGACGGGAGCGTCCATTCCAGCGTCGTGGATTGCCATGGGTTCTTTGGCGCCTTTGGCCCTTTGAACATGCTGTAGAAGAAATTAATTAGAAACGGAATAGTCGAGAGTCCGAGCATGAACGCGCTGATCGAGATGAATACATTCACCGGTTGCTGGCTGCGCAAATGATCGTACTGGGTCGGATCAGCGATTCGGCGCATCATTCCATTCAGCCCAAGGTTGTGCATGGGGAAGAAGGTGCAGTTGAAGAAAATGAAAGCGAGCGCGAAGTGAACTTTCCCCCAAAACTCGTTCATCATGCGACCAAACATTTTCGGAAACCAGAAATAGATCCCTCCGAACACTCCAAACAGGCTGCCTCCAAAAAGGACGTAGTGGATATGGGCGACGATAAAGTAGGTATGGTGGATGAAGATGTCTACCGGTGTTGCCGCCATGTAGATACCGCTCAAGCCGCCAATCACGAACATTGAAACGAAAGCCAAGGCGAAGCACATCGCTGTGGTGTACCGGACTGAGCCGCCCCAGACGGTTCCCATCCAGTTAAACGTTTTGATCGCGGACGGCACCGCAATCAGCATCGTCGAAAACGAGAACGTCGCTGAAAGCAAGAGATTCATTCCGCTGACGAACATGTGGTGGCCCCAAACAATGAAACCGAGGAAAGCGATCGCTCCCATCGCCCATACCATCGCCTTATATCCAAAGACCGGCTTCCGTGAGTTTACGGCGATGATCTCCGATACCAATCCCATCGCCGGCAGCATCATGATGTAGACTTCCGGGTGGCCGAAGAACCAGAACAGGTGCTGCCACAGCAGCGGTTGTCCATAGTTGCTCGACGCGAAGAAAGTTGTGCCAAAGTTCAGGTCGAAAAAGAGCATCGCAGCGGCCGCCGAAAGGACTGGGACCGCCAAGAGCAATAGAAAAGCGGTGATAAACAACGCCCAGACTGGCAGCGGCAGCCTGAACATCGTCATACCGGGAGCGCGCATGTTGATAATGGTCGTGATGTAATTCATCGCGCCGGCGATCGATGCGAGTCCGTTAATGAACAGGCCAACACACCAGAGGCTCTGTCCCCATTGTGTGCCGTTGTAGTTGGCGTGGGAAGAGAGCGGCGCATAAGATGTCCACCCTGAAGCCGGAAAGCCGCTCGGCACGAAAAAGCTCGATAGAATGACGATACCGGATAAGAGGAACAGCCAGAAAGAAAGCGCATTGAACCAGGGGAACGCCATATCCGGAGCGCCGATCTTCAACGGAATCAGGAAGTTACCAAAAACGCCGATGAGCAGGGGCATGATGACAAGGAACACCATCACCGTTGCATGCATGGTGAATAGCCCGTTGTATCCTGCCGGCTGAATTGCGCCTTCCGCGGTCACTAGCCAGCTCGGAAGTAGGTGGCCGATCAACGGCACTGGTACGTTCGGGAAAGCCAGCTGGAATCGGACCCCCATCGCCAACAGACCGCCAATCAAAAGAAAGAACAGGCTGGCAAACAAGTACTGCATCCCGATCGTCTTGTGATCCTCGGACCAGATGTATTTGCTGAAAAAGCTTAACTCCGGATGGTGCGCATGGTGTTCGTGCGCTTCTTCTGGAGCAACGTGAGCGATTGTTTGAGCCATGACGGTATCCTACAGCTATTTGGTTCGCGCCGGCGGGGGCGGGTTACTGGCAGGCGGCGGCGCTACCTTCTCTTTATACCATTTGTCGAAATCTTTCTGAGACACAACTTGAACCTGAGCCTTCATATTGTAGTGCCCCGAGCCGCAAAGCTGATTACACGCCAATTGGTACGAGCCGATCTTTGTCGGGGTAAACCAGACCCAATCGATTGTCCGGCCTGGAATAATATCCTGATAAACGCGGAACTCGGGAATGTAGAACGCGTGGATAACGTCTCGCGAATTCAACCGAATCCTGACCGGCTTGTTCACGGTTAACTCTAGGACGCCAGATTGAAAATCCTGCCTAGTTAAAGGGTCGTTCGGGTCATTTCCAAAGATGTTTTTGTTGGAGATCAACTTAGGGTCGGAGCGCCCGAGCTTTCCGCTAGGGCCCGGGTATTGGAAGCTGAATCCAAACTGGTAAGCGAGCGTGCCGATTTCCATCGCATCCTCTGGCGGATCGGTGTGGATAACGTTCAACCAGAGGTGATTGCTGTAGCCCCACAGTCCGAGAAAGATGAGCGTCGGTATGATGGTCCAGACAAATTCCAACCGGTTGTTTCCGTGGCTATAGATCGCTTTGATCCCCTTCCGAGAGCGATATTTGACCAGGAAATAAATGTAGACGATCTGCGTCACAACAAAAACGCCGCCGGTCAGGTAGTAGATGAAATACATCAACTCATCGATCCGCTTACCGTGAGCGCTGGCAACATCAGGTACCCACCAAAGGTTCGATGTGCGCGGGGCCGCATGGGCGGACAGACTTAGACCAAGAACGAAAAGCAAGGTCACAGCCAGAAACACCCATCTGTTCTTGAACCATTTCATACGCAAAACCTTACCGACAGCGCTCCAACGACCCACCGCCTCTGTTGTCTGTACAGAATTCTTCATGGCTTCGCTGGTGCACCCGGTGCAGGTGGTGGGGGTGAAGATCCAGGAGCAGCTGGTTGTCCGGCGGGAGCCGGCGGCTGGCCGCCTTGCGCAGGAGGCGCTCCAGGCTTCTGGCCCGGCTGCGCGGCACCTCCGCCGGTCAGATCCTGTGGGGGAATCTTTTGCACTTCAGGCCATGTCCACTGTTCTTTACGATCTTTAAACTGGTCGCGTATTTGCTTCACCATTTCTGCGGTAATCGGGGGCGCGTTATTTCCCCAATCTGACCGCACATAAGTTAAGATAGACGCGAGTTGCTGATCTGAATACTGACCTTCCCAGGCCTGCATCGAGTTGTTGAAAGCTTTTCCTTTAATCTGAACGGGTCCCTGCAAACCCTTCAGCACAATCGCAATCAGATGGTTCGTGGCGTTACCCAGAACAACCTCCGAGCCGGCTAATGGCGGATACTGGCCCTCTACACCTTGGCCTGTTGCCTGGTGACAAGTGATGCAGTTCGAGGAAAAAAGCGCTTTGCCGACCACCTTCGGATCGACAGTGGTTTTCCCTCCGACCTGGGCGCCGTATTTGGGTTCGTAGTCAAAAACGTCCGGTTTAAAGCCGCCGCTATAGGTGAACAAATATGCGCCTGCCCAAAACACGCCGAAACCAACTAGTCCCATGAGCCAAGCGGGGACCGGAGCCGATCCTACCTCGGGTGCAGATGCTGTGCTCTCGTCTGTCCTGTTATGATCGCTCATTCTGTGGCTTCTGGCGCCTCCGGTAGGGCGTAGTTTCTCTTCAAGGAAAGCAGATAATCAACCAGGGCTTTACCGTCTTCCGTGGGTACGACTTCATATCCGGGCGGCGGTGCGTCCGCGCCATCGAGCTTCACCGCATCAACGGATGCCTGGCCGGCAATTTTTTGGGTTTGGAACAGCCACTTGTAGGCCGGCATCGCCGACTCCGGATGACTGGAGTAGAGATACCGGTAAAACCATTGTGGATCAGTCTGACGAACTCCGATATTCGTGAGGTCTGCTCCCAGTCGTGAAGTCCCTAGGAAGACTTGGCGATCGTATAAATAGTCCCGCGCAACCGTTCGCCGTTTGCCCCATTCGCGATCGATGTCGCTTCCTTCATTTTTGTCGCGGACGAATTGGCTGTGGCAATAGACGCACCCATTAGATGCGAATACATGATAGCCTTGCTCGGCCACGCCGGGTTTTGCCGGGGGGGCAACTTCTCGCGTGTTTGGATCCCGGTAAGGCTGCAAGCCAGCAAATGTCAGGTAGGGATACGCAACAAACCCGAGCCACGAAACGCCAAAAGCGCCGAATATGCCGAAAAACAATTTCACGAACTTATTCAAGCGACGCTCACCTCCGGCACGGATTCATTTGAAGATTCGGCAGCGGGTTCCTGCGGACGCACCCGAGTCGGAAGCAGTAGAATCAGCTTAACCGCTGCCAGGAAGCTGATGTTGGCCAAGAAAATGAGCAGGACCGCAACGTTTTGTACGAGTAGAAACGGCTGAATCAGATCGTTGATTGCCTCCATTGAAATCTTTGGATCTTGAAGAGCGAATCCTTGGATTACGCCGCCAATCACGAGATCAAAACCGATCATACCGAGTCCAACGACATTGAACCAAAGGTGCGTCTTAACGAGCCAGGGATACTGCCAATCCCGGCCGAGCAACCTCGGCATAATCAAGTAGAGAGCACCGAACAGAATCATACTGCAAAAGGCGACAAGCCCAAGGTAGAGGTGGCCGGCCGGAACGAAGGTGAATTGCGCCAGATGGCCGATTGCCCGGAACGAGATCAACGCCCCGAGGCTATTCCAGACCATGTAGGCAAAGCCGCCGAACAAAAGGAATCGCAAGGGCAAATGCCATCGCAAATCGTCGAAGCTATCCCGGACCGTAAGATGAAAATTAAGCGCTGCAGCAATGACTGGGATCATCATCAACACATTTGCCACCACGCTGGCGGTAATCATCCAGGCTGGTAACGGGCCTCCCAGCAGATGAATCAATCCGGTCCAGCCTCCGAAGATCGCCATCCCCCAGAATCCGAATAAGGCAAGCCGGTAACTGTAAATCGGCTTTTCGACGAGTTTTGGAAGAAAATAGTAAGAGGCGGCCAGTGCAATTGGGCTCAACCAAAGCTGCAGGAGCGCCCCAGAAAACCACCCGTGGATCGCCGACTGTGCGACTCCAGGTATCTGGAACGGATGCAACAGCGCGTTGGCTGTCGCGTACATCCACGGAAACCAAAGGAATGCGCCGATCAAGTACCACAGAGAAACGTAGATCGCCCCAGGCTTGCGATGGAGGAACATCGATACGGCCCAGAAACCGATGATCAGCAGCGCGAGAAAGAGTATGAACGCGACAGGCCCAGGAAACTCGAGCATTTCTTTTCCGCTGCCGTTGCCGGCAAGAATCGAGATTATACCAAGCCCGATACCGACGTTCCAAAGGACTGCGGCAACAATAGGAAGAGAAGGCCTTTGCAACGGCGTTCCGCAAAGCTTTGCTAGTAGCCACAGGCCGACGCCGATGCCGGCGCCAGACGCCCATCCATAAACCAAGCAATTCAGAAAAACCGGATAGCTGCGCCCGAAACTTAACCAGCCGATTCCTGGCAGCGCCCACCATGCGCCAGGCGTGTATGTCTGGGAAACGTTAAGCAGCCAGAAAAGCGATCCGAGCGCCAACCAGAAAGCGGCCGCTCCGAAGAAGATTAACACCGGGACACGGATCGATCGCTCAACGGGATCTGTCGGCTCCTGCAACAAACGAATCTGTTGGTTCATCGTACTCACGGTTTTGCCCCTTGAGGTGCAGCAGGAGCCGCTGGACTTGCCGCCGGCTGCGGCGCATTCGGCGCCGGTGTTGCAGCCGGAGCAGGAGTTGCAATCGGCCCTGCTGCGTGAGGTTTATTTGCTTTGAGATCGGCGAGCACCAGGTCCATCGCACGGTCAATCGGAATCCCGACAACGCCCTTGGCTTTGTCGATCCACCGGTACTGGGTTAGCATTTTCTGATTCTCTGCATTTAGATCCGCCAGGATCTTCAGGCGCTCTTGTTTTCTCACATCCTCAACGGTAGGAATGCCTTGCCGTTGCCAGGCGAGCAAAGCAACCAGCACGGCGAACAACAGGACAATAATCAGTCCGGCGAATGTTCCCCTTTTTTGGCGTTGTTTAGTCATGCTTAGTTACTCAGTTTCAGCGATTCCAGCAGTCGCGGGTCGCGCGTCGGAAATAGAGAAGCGCCGCCTAGCCGTACCAGGAAAATGAAAGCCAAAGGACAGCCGATCGCTAATAAAGAAAGCAGATCGAAAATACTCACCTGGAATCCGGCCGGATGCATGAAAGGCAGAACGATCACATAAAGATCTAAAATGTGCATCGCCAGCACCCAAAAACAGATCGGAACCAGGAATCGGGTGTTTCGCTTAGTGTATCGGAACAGGAGATAGAGAAACGGGATGAAGAACCGTCCCACAACCAGCGCAGTACTTAAGGTGTGCCAAGAACCGATATTCCGTCGCAGGAACCAAGTCGTCTCCTCAGGGATATTACTATACCAGATCAACATGTACTGGCTGAACCCGATGTAACCCCAGAAGATCGAGAACGTGAACAGCAACTTACCCATGATGTGGTAGTGCTCTTCGTTCACAAAGGCCAGGTAACCAGCCTTCTGGAGACCGAATACAACGATGATGAGCAACGCCATGCCGGCGCCAGCCGCGCCAGCAAAAACGTAGACGCCCCACATGGTAGAAGCCCAGTGATAGTCTAAAGACGAAAACCAATCGAATGCAGCAAGAGTCATGCAGGCCGCAAAAAGCAAAAGGCAAACGAAGGACACGCCGCGCATCTGGATCGAGCGCTTCGGATCTCCGTCCTTATCCTGGCGCACAGACATCCGTCGGAAGTAAACGGTCGCAAACGTAAAAAAGAAAAAGTAAAGCACTGCCCGCAGCCAGAAAAACGGGATCGTTATTGTACCAAACTGCAGGACAAAATAATCGAGCTTGTCTCTCAGCGAAGGATCTTCACTCGGGTGTTTCAACGCGGCAATCCAGCTCCACAAATCATGCCGGAACAATATGACCGGTATGAAAAACAGGAAAGCCCAGGGCAAAATCGTCGCCAGATCTTCCATCTGCCGGCGAACTACGATCCCCCAGCCTGAGTCGGTCGAGTGATGCACCAGAATCCAGAAAAAGGCTCCGGCCAGCATCGTAAAAAAGTAGAGGAACCCGAACAGCCAGGAAAAAGCGACTTGGCGACGCAGCTCGCTGCCTTGCGGCGCCATGAACCCGACCGCTAGCGCCACCACCAGCGAAATCCCGCCGATAGCAAGTAACACGAAGAAAACCCTTCCAAGGTTGCGGCCTTTAAACCTCTCTGCGCTGGGAATAGTGATCGATCTCATATCTCGTCAATGCGCTGCTGGTGCGGGCGAAGCCGCTGGTTGAGCCTGGTTCGGTTGCGCGGCTGCTTCAGCTTGCAGCGCTGCTCGCTTGGCCGGGGGCACATCCTCCAATCGCGCGTATTCGCTCTTCTGTAGCGCCCGGATGTAAGAGATGATTGCCCAACGGTCTTTCACCGTCACCTTATCGGCGTACGACATCATCGTATTGAAGCCATTCGTGATCGTATTAAAAATCTGCCCATCGGCCATGGTCCGGTATTTGTCCTGATGGTAATTGGCGATGCTGTTAAGGCCGAGTTTTGAGGTAATTCCGTTACCCTGCCCGGTTGCTCCGTGGCAAACCGCACAATTGATCGAATAAACGGTCTGACCGCGTTTCAAGAGCTCCGCTGTAACCGGTAGCGGTATTCCGGTCCCCCAATTGCTGCCCATCTTTCCCGTGTTGTAGTAATCTGTACCGGCCGAGAACTCGCCCAGCGGCGAGTCAATGTGCGTTGCCGGATCCGGCACATCGGCGTTTTGCGTCACATGCCCTGGGATATCATATCCCATTGGAATGGTTCCTTCGACCGGGGGACGGGCGCCGCGACCATCAGCGAAGAACGCGCCCGGTTTCTGGTATTTGATTTTGTCCTGTCGCTTCATATCGCCAAAGAACTCGATTGCCGGCACAGGACGATGCTGCCCCTGGAACCCGAGCAAAGCCACGGCGATAATCGATAGAAGCAGGAAAGCGATCAGGAAATTCTTAATCATTGTCGTAAAGCACAGTCACACCTTGACCGCCGATCTCTTCCAGGAACTCGCGCGTTCCGGTCTCAGAAAACTTCGGGTCGACTGACTCGATCACGAGGAAAAACGCGTCGTTGGAAAACTCTTTAAAGCGTTCGAAATCAAAAAGCGGATGATGATACCGCGGCAGCCGGTTCAAGACGAAAACCCCAAAGAACGCGGTGAACGCAGAAAACAGAATCGTCAGCTCGAACATGATTGGGAAAAATGCCGGAACCGTAAAGAAGTTCACCGGTTTCCCGTGAACGATAAGGGGATAGAGAAACGATGAGGGAATGTATTCAAGCGACGCCGCCGTGAGGAATCCGGTTAATCCGCCGCAGAAAATGATGTACCCAAGTGGCGATCTTCCCAGGCCCATCGCCTTGTCCATTCCATGGATTGGAAATGGCGAGTGGCAATCCCAGAACTTGAAGCCTTTATCCCGCACCTTCTCCGCCGCGTCATACAGGGCGGCAGCGCTGGAAAATTCTGCGATTACACCCCAGGCCGGTTTTTTTGCAGCGGCGGCGGCACTCATGCGTGTACCTCCTTCGGTGATTGTTGTCCGCCGTCAGTCGGCGGATGATAATGCGGATCCGCTTCCGGGAGCACGCCTTTGACTTCGGACATCGCCACCATCGGCAGGAAACGGATGAAGAGCAGGAAGAGCGTTAAAAAGATTCCGTGTGACCCGATGAACGTGAAAACATCGACCCAGGTAGGATGATACATACGCCACGCCGACGGTAAAAAGTCGCGGTGCAGCGAGATCACAAAGATGACAAATCGCTCGAACCACATACCGGCGTTCGCGCACATCGCAACGAAAAATACGACAACAACGTTCCGGCGAAACGCGCGTACCCACATGAGCTGCGGCATCACGACGTTACAAGCGAACATCGACCAAGAAGCCCACCAGTAAGGACCAAAGTACCGGTTCAGGAACGCAAACCGTTCAAATGGATTGGCGCCATAGAATGCCACAAAGATCTCCATGGTATAGGCGTACCCGACGATTGATCCGGTCAGCAGCAGGATTTTGCACATCACATCGATGTGATTCCAGGTGACCACATCATGCAGCTTGTAGAGCGATCTGGCGGGCAACATCAGCGTCAACACCATGGCGAATCCGCCAAAAATCGCTCCTGCGACGAAGTAGGGTGGAAAAATCGTGGTATGCCATCCCGGAAGAATCGACGTCGCGAAGTCGAAGGAGACGGTCGAGTGTACGGACAAGACCAGTGGCGTTGAAATACCGGCCAAAACCAGGTACGCCAGCTCGTAGTGTTTCCATTGCCGGTTCCCGCCACGCCAACCTAGCGCAAGCAATCCGTAGATAACTTTGCGAACCGGCGATACCGCGCGGTCGCGAAGGGTTGCCAGGTCCGGGACCAGCCCGAGGAACCAGAAAAGCAAGGAAACCGTAAAGTAGGTAGAGACTGCGAAAACGTCCCACAACAATGGGCTGCGGAAGTTTGGCCAGATCCAGTTCGGAACAGGCACAGGCGCGAGGAACCAGACCATCCAGATACGGCCGACGTGAATCGCCGGGAAAATCCCGGCGCAGATCACAGCGAACAGCGTCATCGCTTCGGATGCGCGGTTAATCGATGTTCGCCACCGCTGCCGAGTGATATGCAAGATTGCGGAAATCAACGTTCCGGCGTGACCGATACCGATCCAGAAAACGAAGTTGGTGATATCCCACGCCCATCCTACCGGGATGTTATTTCCCCAAACGCCTACCCCAGTGAACAAAAGATAAAGAATGCACAATACGCCGAAGCCGGCGAAGGAACCGGTGATAGCGATCGACACCCACCACCAGGCTGGCGCCGGTCTTTCTACGGTCCCGGCAATGAGATCTGAGATCCATGCCATCGACCGGCGATGCTCCACCAAAGGCGGTCGCGGCAAAGTCTCTCGGTAAGTCGTAACGGTGCTATCAGCCATTATGCGTGTCCTCCCTCGGCTTGCGTTTCCGCTTGCGGCAACGGGTGATTCTGGTCGCCATTCTCGTCGACGTTGATTCGGCCCACCTTCGAGGCACCGGGCATCTTGGGATTCGGGTTACGTAACCGGGCCAGATAACTGGTCCGAGTTTGAATGTTCAGGTATTCAAGCTGGTGAAAGTTCTGCGGCAGATTGCGCATCCGATTCACCTGGCTCTTCGGATCCTTCAGGTCGCCAAACACAATCGCTTCCGTCGGACAAACTTGCTGGCAAGCGGTGCGAACGGAGTCGGTCGGCAAATCGAGATCTCCTTTTACTCCCGACTTGATACGTTGCGAGATTTTCGCTGTTTCAATCCGTTGCACACAATAGGTGCACTTTTCCATGACTCCACGGATGCGAACGGTTACGTTTGGATTCTTCTGCAATTTCGAGAGCTCGTCCATGCCCCAAGGAGCCAGCGGACCAAGGTAGAGTTGCTGTTTACCTTGAAACCCGGGCAAACCTTTTTCGATCCGATCCATTACCGGGCGATCGTTGTAATTGAAGAAATTGAATCGGCGGACTTTGAAGGGGCAGTTATTGGAGCAATAGCGTGTTCCAATACAGCGATTGTAGACCATCACGTTCAGTCCTTCCTCGCTGTGCACTGTTGCATTCACCGGACAAACCGTCTCGCACGGCGCGTTCTCGCAGTGCTGGCACATCATCGGCTCCATGACCATCTCCGGGTCTTCCTCTAGGTGCGGATTGGCCTTGTCGCCCTCTGAGCTAGCAAAATAGCGATCAACGCGCATCCAGTGCATCTCGCGTGCTCTATCGACCTGATCTTTGCCTACGACCGGAATGTTATTCTCAGCCTGACAAGCAACGACACAGGCAGAACATCCGGTGCATGTATTCAGGTCGACGACCATCGCCCATTGGTTCGGGGCGTTGAGCGGAGGATGGGAATAGAGCGAGTAGTTTGGGGGATTCTCTGCGTCCATCCACACTCTCTTAGCGAATGTTGGATCTTTCGCGTAATCGGCGGCCGTTCCTTCGCGAACGAGAGCCCGGCCTTCCATGCTGTAGTGGTTTTGGGTCTGGACCAGCCGATGGCCTTTCTTCTGGATCAGCTTCACGTCAACCCTGGTCGCGTAGTAAGGAGCGGCGGTTGTTCGCAGGAGATACGCATTGAAACCGGTATTCCGTCCCACCTTGCCAACGTTCGTGCGCCCGTAACCAAGCGGAAGACTCAGGGAGTAGTCTGCATGGCCGGGCGCGATCATCGCCGCAGCCTGCAGTTTGCGCTCGCCCGCTGTGACCTCGACAAGGTCGCCATCTTCGACTTGCAAGGCCTTCGCTGTAGCCTTGCTCAAGAGAACCGCGTTATCCCAGGTCAATTTTGTGATCGGATCGGGCAGCTCCTGCAGCCAGGCATTATTGGCGTAGCGCCCGTCGAAAACCTTATAGTCAGCCGGGAATACTATCTCTATCGCGCTCGGCGTCACCGGTCCAGCGAGCGGGCCCGCGTTCTGCAAAAGAGCCGGCAGTCCGTTCGGATTAAACTCGGTCTTAGCCTGCGGATACTTCGTATCTGGTGCAAAGCCATCTCGCAGGAACTTCGTCCATGCTGCTTCGAAATCTCCTCCCGAGGTGAAGCCCTTAAAAGTCTCTCGTACCGCCTGGACTCCGCCAGGCAGACCTGCCAGCTTTGCAAGAATACCGATCTGAGATAGCCCGCCAAAGAGTGGCAAAATCATCGGCTGGACCGGGAGGTAAGTGCCATCCGGCGCGCGTTGGTCTCCCCACGACTCCAGAAAATGCGCCTTCGGAACGTGCCATTTCGTGTTCACCGAAGTTTCATCCACCGAGTAACCCAGCCGGATCACTTCAGGAATGCTTCTCTGGACTTCGCTCCAGTTGAGATCGGCCGGCGCGTTATAGGCCGGGTTGCCGCCAAAAATAAAAAGCTTCTTGAGCTGACCCGATTTCGCGTCAGAAACCAAATCCTGTAGCGTCTTGCCCTTAAACGTCGGAGCATTGAGCACGCTTAGCGTGGAGCCAAAAGCATCCAGTGCATTGTTCATCGCTAACACCAGCGCATGCACCCACGCCGGGAGGCGGCTGCCGGCCAACACCAGGCTGCGACCTTTGCGAGCGACCAGATCGTTAGCGCATTCGGAAAGCCAAGCATCGTCAAATTGCGGGGCTCCATCCTTTAAGACTGCAACCGCGCCATTCAGCACCCGGTCATTGGTCGCCGCCGCCAGCTTCTTTGCCAGTTGTACGGCAAAAGCGGGAATCTGTGACGCAGCACAGCGAAACCGGTGATCGGCCATTCCACCGGTAATCGAGTACCGATTTTCAACGGCATACAGGCGGTTCATGTTTGCGGCCGAACCATGAGCCCGTCGACGCCGGCTGAAATCATGTACACCTTCGAGCGTCTGTTCAATTCCCAGAAAGTCGCTGTCCAGCGAAACAATCACGTCGGCCGTCTCAAACGCCGGCTTCAGCATTACGTCGCTGCCGAAAGTTGACGCGAGAGCAGCGTTCACCTGCTCCAACCCGAGCGGCTCGTAGAAGTAGAAACTGACCTGCGGAAATTGATCTTTCAGCGACTTGAGCATCCGGTCCCGAGTAGGAGACCGCTGTTCGTCAAGAAGGATCCCGACGCCACTAAGTTTTTGTTTCCGGCACTCGGTCAAGAATTCGTCAAATTTCTGCGCAGTGCTCTCTTTCCCATCCAACAAGAAGGCGCGTGACCGCTCTGGATCATAGAGATCAAGGATGGAGGCCTGAGCAAAAACGTCTGTTCCCCCGTTACCAAACGGAACCAACGGATTGCCTTCGAGCTTGGTAGGGCGGCCTTCATACGTTGTTGCGATCAGCGGCAAACCTCCATGTCGTCCAGGCATTGAAGTTGTATACAGCACCGCTTTGCCCGGGATGACCCATTCAACGCTTTTGGTGTAGGGCATCACGTAGGCCTCGGGCCGTCGGCAGCCGGTCAAACCGATCCCGGCCAGCGCCATCGAAGCGCCCATTACCTTCAGGAAGTTCCGGCGGGATACACTGTCCAATTCAAGCTCCGCGGCGCCACTGGGAAATTCTCGATGCAACCAATCCCGAAATTCCGGCGTGTCGGCTAATTCCTCCAGGCTCTGCCAGTAGCGTTTGCCGGTGAGTTCTTCGGATGGATGCTGAAAAACTGTTTTCATTACCGATGACACCCCGCGCAGGTCTGGGGCGGATTAATATTCCACTGCTCCTTAAGCTGTTCGCCGATCTGCTGCTGCGATTCCCCTTTGCCCGGTTTCCAATCAAGATTAAACACCTGGCTGACCGGCCGCAGATTGTTTTCGGGGTGCCGATGACAGTTCAGACACCAGCCCATCGATTGCGATTGGTCCTGGAAGACGACATCCATGTGGTTCACCTGTCCGTGGCACGCGACGCAACTGATCCCGCGATTGACGTGAACCGCGTGATTAAAATACGCGAAATCTGGTACCTGATGGATTTTTACCCACCGGACGGGTTTACCGGTCTCCCAGCTCTGCTTGACGGCTGCCAGCTTCGGATTGTTCGCCTGTACCTGCGAATGGCAGTTCATACAGGTCTGGGTCGTCGGTATGTTCGAATGGGAAGAGACTTCGACGTAAGAATGACAATAACGGCAGTCCATCCCGAGCTCGGTCACATGGATTTCGTGAGAGAAAGGGACCGGTTGCACGGGCTGATAGCCGACGCGCATGTAGTCCGGGGTCAGATAATACCAATAGGCCGCTGATGCTGCTCCGCCGAGAACAAGAAGGCAAAAGACGATCTTTATGGCGAGATAGTTTGTCCAGCGGGGAAAAATATTAGCCATGCAACATCACGTTGTTTCCAGGGGACTCGTAGGGTGCCGAAAGAACCCGAGAGAATAGTAGGTTCAGCGTCGGAGGCAATAAAATTTAACCTACCCTCACAGCATTCCGCCGACGAGTTGTCAGGCTAGTATTAAATTTTCTAATAGCAACGGATTTCTGCGAATTTGAGCGAGAATTTTCGGGTCCGCCGAAGGAGAGCTAACAATCGAATTTTCTAACGATTTGAAGCGAACAGAATCGCGATCCAGATAAATAGAAACACGAGTGGAATCAGGATCGGCGCGCTGATGCCCAGGAACTGAATCCTGGGGCTGCAAATGATGTCGACACGATCGCTCGGAAATTTTTCGATAGCGATACGGCGAAGCTCGCTCAACGCGAACATTCCCCCGATTACGGCAATACCCACAAGGATAACGCACGCGATTCCGGTCGTTGGCAAAAGCTCAAGAAGCTTCCGCTGAACCGTCGCCTCCGGACGACCTATGTCGCCTGCCAAGCCGTTGAGCGTAATCGCGTACGCCGTCAGCAAGAAAGATTGCGAACTCATGAGCCATGAAATGCGCTGATTAATGAGATCGTCTTCATGGGCTAGTCTCGATTGAATAACAGGAAGTTCAGGATCCATGATGGGATCCGTCTTACGGCGGGCAGATGAGCGCCGTCCAGCATTTCGTTGGCAGCGTGTTTGTCGCTTCGCGACGCCCTTTCCGCCCCCTCACGAAATTCCGTACTCTTCTTCAAAAGACGCTCCCTGCCCTCCGTCCCGAATAATGTGTGGAACGAATCGACTGAAATCGTCCGTGATTTCAGTATCTGATTCGCGAATCCCCATCCCGTGCGCTTCGTGATTGATGACCCAGGACCCAATGACCGGCAGGTTCCCGTCAAAGTCGGGCAGCGCATGGTAGGCTTGATAAACAAACGGTCCGTCGGCGTACCGGCCCCCCGTGGAAAGTTCTTTTCCGCCGTGACGAAGCACCATGTTCGCACCCTCGCGTGAGTAGAGGGCTTTTTTCGAGAAGGAATCTTTTAGGCGACCCGGTTGATCGTACGCAGGCAACAGGTTCGGATGTTCCGGGTACATCTCCCAAAGAATCGGTAACAGCGCTTTGTTCGCGATCAGGATTTTCCAGGCCGGCTCGATCCAAATTGTGGGCGAGACCCCCAGATATTTCCCGAATTCTTCAAGAAATAGATCTTCCCACGGATAAAGCTTGAAGACTGCATCGAGAGGATCGGTCTCGCCCCAGAACCGGCGCGCCGAGGCGTTCCACCCGATTCGCGTGATATCGATCAGCTCCACCTGTTTCCCGGCTTGTGAAGCGGTATCCGCGAGATAGAGCAAGGTTTGATGATCCTCTGGAACATCGGTACAGCCGGTGAAATGAACTTTCGTCAAACCGGTTGATTTCCAGGTGTCGATCAAGCTTTCATGGATCGAGTTGAATTGATCGACTTCTTTGCGCTGCAATTCTGCCTGAAAGCGGTCTGTTAACCAGAACCATTGGATCACCGCGGCTTCAAGAAGTCCGGTCGGCGTGTCTCCGTTGTACTCCAGAAATTTCGGTTGTTCGCTTAGAGAAGGGTTGTACGAAAGATCAATTCTTCCGTAGAGAGACTTCTCATCCCGTTCCCAAGAAGCCTGGATCAATGAAACAGCGCTCTCAGGCAACGCCAATCTCGTAGTGATCCAACCTTTCTCGATAATTCGTTCCGCTGCTTTAATGCACATTTCGTGCAGATCGTTCGTGACCTGCTCGATCCGATCGATTTCTACCATCGAAAATTCGTAGTACGCGCCTTCGAACCAGTAGGCTACGGGAACTCCTGCACGAGTGTGCGTGTGATACGATAGCCCTTGCTCTTCCACCCGGTGCGCCCAGTTCGGACGCGGTACGCCGAGAACCCTTTTCATTTCAGTCTAGGAACTGGCACCCTTTCCGCTCGCTCTCGAGCCAAACCCGCCTCGGGTTACTGCCGAGCTCGCGCCCATCAAAGCTACCGCTACCACTGGAGAATCCGGCGCCGGATCCCGAAGTCAAACGCCGCTGGTAACTCTGGAAGGAAGGCGAGTAATAGTACGAGGGCCGGAAGCCGGTGTAGGTGTTGTACGGCGACATCAGCGAATTAAAAATCATCCAATAGACCCACCATGGTAGCCGCGGATCGTCTCTGTATCCTCGCTCACGGCTCTCTTTCTCCCGAGCCGCCTTTTCTTCGGGTGTCCAATTGTTGTACTCCCACTCTGCGGCTTCCCTTTCTTGCGGGGTCAAACTGTCGGCGGCTTTGGTTTCCTGTTCCATCAACCATGCCCTTTTTTGCTCGATACTGGGACCGTTGTCGCAAGCAGTAACAAACAACGTGCTCAGCCCCAAAAGAGTAAGGGAGATCTTACAGGACCGCTTAATCTTCATCTGGTGCGAGCGTCACTTCTCTCATTTAGAGCCAAGAAAATACAAGCTGAACTGTTTCTCTCCTCGATCGCGGTAACTGAACAAGGAGCGGGCGCCTTGTCCAAAGCGCTGAGCAATCGCCGGCGCATCCCTCTCAGATGCGAGAACATACTTCGCAGTCTTCGGCAGCTGATCCCAATCCGCGACGTAGAACCATGGTTTACGAAGGTAAAAAAAGACCGGTTGTGGCCCAGGATCGACAGCGTAAATCGGCTCGCTGGAAGGAACGATTTTCCCAACCAGTGCCGCTCGATTGTGCAGCGTCTCCGACATACGCGGAAGAATGGCGTCGACGTAGAAAAACATTGCGGCAACTGTTAGAAGTCCCGTTCCGGCAATCAGCGTTACAATCTCTGATTCGGGTTTGCGATCTGCTGAGCGAACCCGCCACATAACAAAAAGCGTGGCGCCACACAGGACTACGGCTAGGCCGATAAATAGCCGCTCCCGTACCAGGAAAAACCCGATAGCCGAGGCCACGAGCAGAGCAGCCGCTAACGCGGCCAGTACGTACTTCCACGGTCTATTCAAAGCCGGAGCATGTTTGATCCGGTAAGCCGCGAGCAAACAGATGGGCACGAGTAACGGCATGGTGTACCGGGGCAATGCACCAGGCGCCAGCATTACGATCAGAAATGTTGTTAACGAACCAAACTTCAGGCCGAAGATCAGGGGTTCGTTTTCCGGATTCTTGTTCAGGCCAAAAGGAACGAACAAAATCCATGGCAGAAAATTGGATAGCGCGCGCGGATAATTCAGCAGCCACTCTTTCCAGTGAAACTCCTGGAGCGCCAACCGGCCGGTAAACTGGTCCGACCACTCCTTAGTCGCCGTCCGCGCTTCGGACGTCTGCAAATGAGGGATCGCCCAGGCTGCGAATATCCCGACCATTATTACAACCGCGCACACATGGGCAAACGACCATAACTCGCTCAGCCGTCGTTGACGCCACAGAATCAGTACAACGATTCCGTAAAAGAAGAGAAGGTGGAGCGGGCCTTTCAACAGAAGACCGAACCCCAACGGCAACGCAGAAATAGTCCAGCGCGGCCACAGCGCACGTGCGCCAAGCCAGAGCACCAGGCCGAGTCCGAAAGCCGCAACATACAATGCTTCAATCTCGATCAGGCGGCCTTTATCTAACAGACAGACAGTCGAGAGAATGGCAATTCCTGCTAGCAACGCGTGGTCCTCGCCTAGCCAGCGCCGGCTGCAAAAGCAAACACCGAGGGCCAGCAGCAAAACCGCAATAACCGAGGGCAACCGTGCCGACCATTCGTCCTGGTGACCCGTAGCTTTGAAACTCAGCGCTGCCAGCCAATTCACCATTGGCGGCTTTCTCAGATACGGCTTGCCGCCGACATAGGGAACCAGCCAGTTCCCAGTTTCCAGCATCGTGATCCCGGGCAGAATCCGCCGGCCCTCTTCCCCATGCAGTTCCATGGTCCCAAGCTTCGGAAGATAGATCCCAGCCCAGATCAGAATAATCGTGAGGAGCGAAAGAGCGAGACGGCGAGAAGGCGAAACGGCAACCGAACCCTGGAGTGAAGCAAGCGGAGGGATCATTTGGCGCACGGGAAGAGAGTCAGCGTTCCAAGACGTTTCGCAACATCTATCGATCGCCCTCTCGCCGTATCGCCGTTTCGCCGTCTCGGAGTACGCTGTTAGTGCTCCTGCTCCTGGAGAGCGCTCTCAGCCTCGGCGTTCCGCTCCCGCATAGCCGCTTTCCTGCTGAGCTTTACACGGCCTTTGTCATCGATCCCGATGCATTTTACCCAGATCAGGTCGCCAATCTTCACAACGTCCTCAACGGTTTTAACCCGGAAATCGGCCAGCTCGGAGATGTGGACTAGTCCGTCTTTCCCAGGCAGAACTTCCACAAACGCCCCAAATTCTTTAATCGAAACGACCCGGCCATGATAGGTCTCGCCAACTTCGATCTCTTTGGTCATTCCGGTGATGATTTCTTTCGCCCGGTTTAAGCTATCGCGGCTCGCAGAATAGATGTGAACAGAGCCATCGTCGTCGATGTTAATCTCTGCGCCGGTCTCTGCGACGATTCCTTTAATCGTTTTTCCTCCGGGGCCGATCAATAGGCCGATCTTGTCCGGATGTATCTTCACAGTCTCGATTCGCGGCGCGTATTGGCTCAACTCAGTGCGCGGTGCTTTGATCGCTTCTGCCATCACATCCAAGACTTTCATGCGCGCATCACGCGCCTGATAAATCGCTTCCGCCATGATTTTGTGCGAAATGCCGGGCAGCTTGAGGTCGAGCTGGAATCCGGTGACCCCCTCTTTAGTGCCGCATAGTTTGAAGTCCATGTCACCGAAATGGTCTTCCGACCCGATGATGTCGGTCAGAGTCGTGTACCGTTTCAACTGTTCTCCCTCGAACTCTGTAACCAGTCCGACGGAAATACCACCCACCGGTTTGCGGATCGGCACGCCGGCATCCATCAACGCCATGATGCCGGAGCAGACGGTAGCCATTGAGGTTGAGCCATTCGATTCCATCACTTCGCTTGTCACCCGGATCGCATACGGAAATTGCGATTCCGGCGGAATCACCGGCTCAATGGAACGTTCAGCCAAAGCGCCGTGACCGATCTCTCGGCGGCTGGCCGCACCAAACCGGCCAGTCTCACCGACGCTGAACGGCGGAAAATTGTAGTGTAAAATAAACCGCTTCGATTGTTCGCCGCCGGTATAGCCATCAATCGCTTGCGCTTCCTCGCCCGAGGCAAGCGTCGCCAGCGCAAAGGCTTGAGTTTCGCCCCGAGCGAACAATGCGGAACCATGGGACCGCGGTAACAGACCCACTTCGGCTGTCAGCGGCCGGATATCGCGCAGCCCTCGTCCGTCGCACCGGGTCTGGCGATCGAGAATGCTGATCCGGAACGCTTTTTTCTGCAGATAATCGAACGCTTGCGAAATTTCGAATGGAGTCGCGTCTGCATATTTAGCCAAAATGGCCGATTCAACTTCCTTGCGCAGCGCGTCGACGGCTTTGCCGCGAGCCACTTTGCCAGGCGTATATAGCGCCGCCTCAATTCGATCCCCTGCAACCTGGTAGGCAACTTCGAGGAGATCGTCACGAACGTGAAGCAAATCAGCTTCCCGCTTCGGTTTGCCCGCGGTCGACATGAGCTCGCGTTGCATCCCGATGATCTGGCGCACGAATGGATGCGCGAACTCGAGTGCACGAACAAAGTCATCCTCCGGGATCTCGTCTGCTGCACCCTCAATCATGATCACGTCATCCGAGCTACCCACATAGACCAGGTCCAGGTCACAGGATTGGCGTTGCGTGTGTGTCGGGTTAGCGACGAATTCTCCGTTAATCCGGCCTACGCGTACTGCGCCGATTGGGCCAGCAAACGGAATATCGGAAACGCAAAGTGCAGCCGAAGCGCCGTTGATGCTCAGAATATCGGGGTCGTTCTCGCCATCCGCACTGAGCAGGATGCTGATAATCTGCGTGTCGTAAAAGTACCCTTTGGGAAACAAGGGGCGGAGCGGACGATCGGTCATTCGCGATGTCAGCGTTTCCTTTTCGGTTGGACGGCCTTCGCGCTTGAAATAGCCTCCTGGAAACTTGCCAGCCGCAGCCGCTTTCTCACGGTAGTCTACCGTCAGCGGAAAGAAATCCTGACCTTCTTTTACAGTGGTGGCAGAGACTGCAGCCACCAGAATGATTGAGTCGCCTGAGCGAACCGTGACAGAGCCATCCGCGAGTTTCGCGAGTTTCCCTGTTTCGATGATGAGATCACTAGAGCCGATGATTTTCGAGACTCGATGTTGCATAACAGAATGAGCCTCCAAGATAACCGTCGAACTCGGCCTTTGTTCGTAGGTCTGAACCTCGCAAACTTTCGGGGCTCAGACCTAAGACAAGGCCGCTTCCGACATGGCCTGCGCGTCCACCGTAGTTTCGGTGGAACAAGAGGATATATCGGACAGGTGGGTTAATCCCGGAGGTCTTGGTTTTCGTTTGGGTTTGACAAAAAAGCCGCATCAATCTGCGGCTTTTCATTACTTACGTAAATTCAATTTTTCGATAACCACCTTATAGCGATCCTGCGAGGTCCGCTTCAGGTAATCGAGAAGATTTCGCCGAGTGGCTACCAGTTTCAAAAGACCGCGCCGGGACGAGTGATCTTTGCGGTGTCCCTTCAAATGATCAGTTAATTGGTTGATACGACGGGTCAGGATCGCGATCTGGACATCCGCACTCCCCGTATCCTGCGCATGCAGTCGGAACCCAGTCAGATCAATATTATCACTCGATGCCATAAATTCTAAAGAGGGGGTGAAAATAGGGGCTTTCACCTAAACTTCAAGGCCTTTTTTGGTAGGGGAACGTCACGCAAAGGCGCGAATAAGAAGGACCTCACGCCAAGACGCAAGTAAGAGGGACCTCACGCCAAGACGCAAAGACGCAAAGGTTTCGGATTTAGAAGAAGGCAGGGTTCGATTCTTACCACACGCTAGCCGACTCTTGCTTATCCGGTTGTTTCAGCAAACCCCAAGGGCTAGTGTAATGGGGTGGTGCGCCCGACGTTTCCGAAAACCTTGCGCGAATTTCAGTCAGAGTTCGCCACCGAAGAGGCTTGTCAAAAATACTTGGCCGCCTGCCGGCGCAGGCAACCCATGGCCGCGTTCCAAACCTTGCTCGGCCTCGGAACCGGACGCAGGCCCACGTCGTATAAGGAGATACGGGGCGGCGCGGACCTTTCAACGCCGTTCAACAAAGATTGAGTGCTATATGTTGGGGTTTGCTGA
>JBKPCS010000015.1:0-26545 GCA_046727495.1 bacterium
CGAATACGGCGACTTGGTGAAGGCCGGTGTCGTCGATCCGACCAAGGTGGTCCGCACGGCGCTGCAGAACGCCGCTTCGATCTCCGCTCTCATGCTCACCACAGAAGCATTGGTGACGGAGTTGCCTCAGAAAGAAAAACCGGGTCCGGGCGGCATGGGCGGGATGGATTACTAAGCTGCACCATTCCAAGCTGAATTCGAAACCCTGTCCCGATTTTCGGGGCCGGAATTTAAATAGACTGGTGAAACACGCTTTTTTCGAGTCGATAGAAAAGTGTTTCCATTCTCTTCACGCCACGTGCCTACGATAATGACCGATTCCAGATCGTTCACGGCGATTTTTAGAACAGAAAGGCAGAACAACTAAGCGCAACCCCCAACGGTTACGAACATGGTTTTTAGCAAATCGGGCATCTGATTTGGCGTGCGCAATACTAGATCTACCATTCGCTATCTTGCCCCACGACAACGGTTCTCTCGCCTGCTGGAGCGCCTCAAATTCTGAACGATTCTTAAGGATATCTTCAGTAACGTTTCCCCCAGCTTAAGCCGTACACTAACTCGTCAGGTGTTGGCGAAGCAGCGGAGACAAACAAGAAATTGGGGGTGCTTTGCTTGCGAAACAGGACTCATCTGCTGGGCCTTTCAGCCAATTCAAGCGCCGGCTCGTTCATCCAGAATCTAATGCCACAACTACCATTCTATGAAAATGACTACCGATATCGTGTCACGCGGACAGCCTAAGCGTCTTGTGATGGCTTCGCAGGGCCGCGCGCTCGCCGACATCTCATCGAACGGTTTGCAGCGTTGCCGTTCATCAATCCGGATCGGCAAGATCACATTGAAGCCGCCGATTTACGCAACCGTTGCCGTCGCTCGGGCATTCAAATTGGGACTATTGATGCTCTGCTTGCCGAACTTTGTATTCGTCACGGTCTCACGTTGCTCACGACCGATAACGACTTTTCTCGGATTGCTGCTCGTTTCCCGCTTCGGCTGTGGACACGACGTCCCTGATCATGGGTTGAGTCCGCATCTTTTTTGTGTTTTTTGTGCCTTTTCGCGGCTATTTGTTTTGATCTCCCCGAATTACTTTCGTGGAATAGAAAGGAAGATGGCGGTTGCAGCCGATGTGCCGAAGCGATCGGTGGTATACTTGACCATGGTTTCCTTAATAAACGGATGTTGTCTGGCGTTCGATGATCGTGCCCACAACGCCGTTGCGGCAAAGACCAGCTGTACGAAACTGCGGTCGCCGTATTTACTGCGAAGGGAGCGTCCGACTCCCTTCGGGTCCCCCGGCATGGTTGTCGCTAGCTCAACGCCCTTTTAAGGCGTTGGTTCTGGGTTCGAGTCCCAGTCAACCCACCAGCTAAATCAATTGGGCAAGCTGGTTTGCGAGC
The DNA here is from genome assembly GCA_046727495.1 of bacterium. Classification (GTDB taxonomy): domain Bacteria; phylum Verrucomicrobiota; class Verrucomicrobiia; order Chthoniobacterales; family JAFAMB01; genus JBKPBY01. The sequence goes on from JBKPCS010000015.1 coordinate 1,404, forward strand.
GAGAGCTGCAAAGGTCCATTCTCGCCTTCACGACTTTTCATCTCGTCGGTCTAGTTCTTCGAGTAGCGACCGAAAAACGCCTTTGACTGAAGACGAGTCGAAATCATCGAACGTAGTGATGCCCGTCAAATGGTCGTCGAGACGGCGCTCTTCCCGCAGCCGCTGAGCTACGGCTTTGTTCACAGGCGTATCCACGATCCATACGGGCACGCATGGGCTCAAGCGCTGCTAGAAGTTCTCCAAAATCTCGATCAACAATTGCATAAACCTTATAGGGTGAGGAAACCATATGCTTTCTCAAGATGGATGTTTCCTTCTTGCGTAACCTTCCATTTCTCAAATAAAAGCACGCCATGAGCTGGTGGGGCTATGCACTTCTTTCCGCTTCTTGCTGGGGCATGCAATACGTGTTGCTGGAAATCCTGTTTCGTCGCCTCCCGTTCGCCGCGGCCTATTCTTTTTTGAGCCTGGCAAACGGAATCTTGGTAGCACTTGTTTTGTTCCTTATATATCCGAAACAAGACTGGACGCAGCTTTGGCAAGAGAAACGAATCTTGGGCATGATGATGTTGTATCTCATTTTCGGAAGCGGCGGTCTGCAAGTAAGTCCCGTTGATAACTCCTCAGACGAATCCGCTGGCGCCGTGCGCTACAGACAACCACCAGTTTTAAGGGGTTGGTTCTGGGTTCGAGTCCCAGTCAACCCAGATTCTATTTTCTTTGTCGCTTTGCGCGCACATTCATAGCAGAGATAACCTCCCTCATCTCCGCCGCTGCCCAGAATTCGCTATCTTATTTCCACTCGAGATGAGTGCCAAATGGCAGATGATGCACGGCACGTATAATATCCCAATTTGCCATTCTGAATCCCCCAATACTTTGCTCGAGGCTCATTTGATCGGGGATACTCGTCCCGTGCAAGCCATACGGCAGCGGGTCTGTGCTGTTTGCCTTCGCCAGATTGATCCACACGATTCCTACCGGGTTTCTGGGACCTGCGGCAAGGTATTGTTCCGATGACAGCACAGGCTTGGTTGGAGAGCCTGTCGGCTCCGGCATTGTGCTTGTGAAACCAGGTTTCCGGTTTTGTTCTGTCCTCTCTTCCTGCAACGTCGCGAGCCGGGGACGCGGGATCGCGTCCAGGATCGTCCAGGATCCGCGCCCATGCAGCCCTGGACGGGCAGGAGAGATGGGAAATGCCGCAACGAGGGCGCCGCGTTTGTAAATATTCAATTGCGAAAGACCGATTACTGCGGCCGTCACCGGGTTATCGGAATCGGCCTTCGGTTGGAGCGGTTCATCAAATACTTTCTCGATCTCAAAAGGAATCACATTTGGCACTCGAAATTCCGAACCGGCCGCCGGCGTCGCCGGCAATTTTGGGTTCAAATAGCGCAAATAGGTTTCCCGGCAATGAAATCGCTCAGCGACAAATTCCCAAGCCGTGCGATAAGGCAGCATCGGCGTTGCGGTCAGTTCCTCATAAGTCGGATGTGTTCCGCCCGTGACTGTGGGCTTGGAGGAAATCTTTCCGAGATGCGCAGGGGCAGAAACAGGAGTTCGTTTTGGTGGAACAATCGTCTCCGCTTTCAGTGGCGCTATGAAACGGAAGTCTTCCGCTCTGAGCTTATACCGAGCGAAAACATTTGCCACGGCCGCTCGGGCCTTCACCCCAAGTGAAGCGTCATCCTTCGCATCTTCGTGGGTGCTTTGATAAAGGAGCAATATTTTCGTAAAAGCCCCGCCAGGCTCGGCAGCGATCGGCCCCGCGGAGAACTGCTCACGGTCCAGAAAAATCTGAAGAGTGAGCTGATCCGATCCGCGTTCTGCCTCCGAACCGGTTACCGATTCGGTCGATCTCGCAGACTTCCGCTTCTTGACAGGAGTCGCTGTGACGGGAGGCGCCATCGCGCTCAATTCCGCCAGAGTCGGTATCTTCAGCTTCTGGCCGACCCGGATCTTGTCTGTTTGCAATCCGTTGAATGTCTTGAGTTGGGGAACCGTCATCCCAAACTTTTTCGCGATGAGAATCAGCGCATCGCGGGGTTTGACCTCGTAGAGAGTGGGCCGAATCTCCGGCGTCGGCATCGGGCTGGCGGCTAGCGGCGGTGGTGGCGTCGGAGTAGGAGCTTCGAGGCCCCAATCCTTTTCATCGGATGGCACGACGCGCCATTTCCATTTTACTGCATTCTCTAATCCCGATTCGATGCGGGCTAGCGGGGCGGATTTTCCGGCCATCGTCTGTGCGGATACGGTCGTAGAAAACAGACTGCACATGACGAAAATCATGAGGGATCCTGTGGCACCAGCAAAGAACCTGTACTTGTCGTTGCCCTTGAATAGATCTGGACCAATCGCTGCTAAGCTCTCGAACAATGGCCCCTGCACGTCTGATTGCAGTAAACTCATCCTTAACCAGAGAGCTTATCAAAAGTAACTTGAAAGAACATTTTCTATTTATGGTTTTCCGCGGATCGATTTAAAAGTCAGCCGTAACGAGCAAAGATACAACTCCCAGCGGTTCTGGGTTCGAGTCCCAGTCAACCCACCATCTAGATGACAAAGACGCCAGATGGCCGGCGGATGAATAAAGGAGGACTCAAAACCCTTTATGTTGCCTTTTTTCGGCAGAAATACACATCTTCATCCCGCATCAGGCCAAACCGCCTAACGGTGCGATTATCTAACTTGCGCACGAAATCATCGACCGTAACCGAGAAGCCTGCCTGCATAAGTCTATCCTTATAGTCGAGTCCATAGAGCCACATGAGACGGTGCCTTTCCAATGATTCACATACGGCACATTTCGCTTCTGGCCGCTTAATAAGTCCGAAGGGTATGAACCGGCGGAGACGCGCCTTGCAGCAGGGGCAGAAGCGGACAAGGCCGAAATGTTTCAATCGTTTCGCCGCTCTGCGAAGTCGTAGCAAGTGATGATCGCCGATGACTCTCTTGACCACGGATTTCAGGATCTTCATCTCTTTCCGCCTCTTTGTCGTTCACCACGGATTCGGGCCACCAATGGTTGAGGAAAACTGTGGAATGTGCGACAGCGCAAATGCAAAATCGAAGCGCGCATTGACGGCATTGGCGGCGCTCTCCATGTTCACGGATGGACTACCGATTTCTAGGACAGACAGGATTGCGTGTCAGCGAGCTTTGCTTAGGAGCGATGACTTTCGGCCGCGAGGCAAACGAAAATGAAAGCCACGCCATGCTGGACCGGTTCGTCGGCGACGGCGGAAATTTTATCGACACTGCCAATGTTTATTCAACCGGCGTTTCCGAGGAAGTAGTCGGGAGGTGGCTGAAACGCCAGAACCGGGACGAGTTGGTTATCGCCACCAAAGTCCGGTTTGCTATGGGTAGCCGGCCTAACGATCTGGGCCTGAGCCGGAAACATATCCTTAGCTCCGTCCAAGCCAGTTTGCGCCGGCTGCAAACCGACTACTTAGACCTTTACCAGGTACACTGCTGGGACCCGGGAACACCATTGGAGGAGACGCTTTCAACACTCAACGATCTGGTGCGCCGCGGTCTTGTTCGTTATCTGGGCGTCAGCAATTTTAACGGTTGGCAATTACAGCGCGCTCTTGATCTGAGTCGTCAAAACGGGTGGGAAGCGTTTGTCTGCCTGCAGCCACAATACAATCTGCTTTGCCGGAGTACCGAGTGGGAGCTGATCCCGGTCTCTCTCCGCGAAGGTCTGGGTGTGATTCCCTGGAGTCCACTTCGCGGCGGTTGGTTATCCGGTAGATTCCGGCGCGGTATGACAGCGCCACCGGAGGATTCTCGGATCAAGATTGCTGAAGAAAAAGACTGGGGAGAAAAGTGGAGTGCCTACAATAACGAACACACCTGGAACGTTCTGGATGCACTGCACGCCGTTTCCTCAAAGGCAGGGAGGAGTCCCGCCCAAGTGGCGATCAACTGGCTTCTGCAAAAGCCAGGTGTTACCGCCCCAATCATCGGAGCCCGCCGAATGGATCAGTTGGAAGCTAATCTCGGATCGGTTGGTTGGAACCTCACCGAAGACCAAGTCAGGTACTTGGATGACGCTAGCGCCGTCGCGCCTCCTTATCCTTATGATTTCATTGCGGATGCAGCGGAGTCGCGGACCAGGTGAGAAGTGAGAGGATGGGAACACCGACAACGCCGTCATCGCCGTGATCGCCGTGAACGGGAGGAAATGGGACGCGGTGAGCAGTGAGAGGTGATGCGCTAGCTGCGTCGCTGGCATCGAGGACACCAGCAGGTGCGGCGGCCTGATATTAATGCGCGAACCAGGGGTGTACCGCATCGCGGACATTTTCCTCCATCGGCCCATCGATGATGAATTAACCAAGTATTGGGAAAATCTCGGTCTTCACCGACAATCTCCATCGCTTTAGTGCAGACATTGCGAGTTGTCCGGTAAAGCTTGGTGATCTCGGTTGAGCTGAGACTACCTGCGAGACTTTGTGGATTCAGGCGGGCACGCCACAGGATTTCGTCTGCCATCCAGTTGCCGATACCAGGAAAACGTTCCTGTATCAGGAGCAGTCCCTTTAACTGAGAACCTTTTCGCCGATAACAGAACTCCGCTACCGCGCTTCGGGTGAATTGCTTCGATAAAATCGAAGGCGGCAACTTTGCCCACCAGCTTGGGACCGTATCGGTTTCAGCAAAAAGCACTCTGCCAAACTGGCGGGTATCGGCGAAAACTAACGAGCGTCTCGATTGCCGGAGAATCATGTGATCATACTTCAGAAACCGGTATTTTGGCGGCTCTACACGTAACTCGCCGGTCATTCCAAGATGCAGCCCCAGCCAAGATTGACTACGTTTCCCGAACCGGAAAACCATCTGTTTGCCTACAGCCTCAGAATCGAAGAGCGGTTGGCCGGTGAGACACCGAACAAGTGCCTGCAGATCGGTGCCTCGGAAGACCCGCGACTTTTGGTTGCGCAAAACGACTTCTAGAACTTTCCCGCCACGCCCCACGTCCCATAACCGCCGGCTCCGTTCTACTTCGGCAAGTTCAGGCATGCGAGGTTAGCGGTCGGGGCTTCGAAAAGATTACACAGCGGTCAGGACTGATTTTGGATCAGAATCGTTCTGGTTTCGAGTAGCGACTTTGTATCCAGTGCTTCAGGTTGGCTTATCCGATCACGAAATTCAAACCGACAGCGCTTTCGAGCGTCGAGCTTGCCGCGTGCAACGAAACCGCCCAGGTTTGATCGCCAACTATTCCATCGGAGGTAACGCCTCCCCAGGTTTGAAATGCTTTGACCGATGCTTCGGTGTGAGGGCCGAAGTCACCATCAATTCCCTGGGGTGGCGTCACCCATTGGCCAGATGCTCCGTTGGTAAGCACAGTCTGTAGACTACGCACCACGTCGCCCGATGATCCGCGCTTGAGTGTCGGCATTGGACCGCCGTCAGGAAGGGCATTCCATGTTAATGGACCCACAATTCCATCAACGACCAAACCGGCGCCGCTTTGGAAATCTTTGACTTTAGCTTCAAGTTGAGAATCAAACACACCGTTAACTGTAATCCCGAGATCGGGAGTACGGCGCAGAGCCCGTTGCAAACGTTTGACTGCATCTCCTGTGGCTCCCAGTGAGATGGTCGGTTGTCCTGGATTGGCCATGGGCATAGGTTAGATGCCGCCACCGACGCAAGTCTATTACCCGAAAGGGGGTCGTTCGGTCAGCGACGCTACGGAGAGGTCAGCTTCTGAGGTATTTATTAAGAAAGTCGAGGGTGCGTTGCCACGCTAACTTCGCCGCTGCTTCATCGTAACGTGGCGTCGTGTCATTATGGAAGCCATGATTGACTCCCTCATAAATGTACACGGTGTAAGGCACGTGATTCGCCTTCAGCGCTTGCTCGTAGGCGGGCCATCCTTCTGTGATGCGTGTATCTAACGATGCGTAGTGAAGCAAAAGCGGCGCTTTGATCTTGGCAGCGTCGTCAGCAGAAGGTTGCCGTCCATAGAATGGTACCGCAGCCGCCAAGTCTGCAAGCCGCGTCGCCAACCTATTGGCCATGGTTCCCCCAAAGCAGAACCCGACCACCGCGATTTTGCCGGTACATTCAGGGCGCGATTTCAGCCACTCGGCCGAAGCTACAAAGTCTTCGAACATTTTGTTCTCGTCCACCTTACGAAAAAGTTCCGCTCCTTTTTCATCGTCGCCTGGGTAGCCGCCAACCGATGTCAGACCGTCAGGCGCAAAAGCCAGAAAGTTTGCTATTCCCAAGCGTCGTGCGACGTCTTCGATGTACGGATTAAGGCCGCGATTCTCGTGAATAACGAGGACACCTGGCAACTTTCCTTCGGCGTTGGAAGGGCGAACGAAATATGCTTTGATACTGCCGTTGCCCTGAGGAGAAGGAACTGTCTCATACCCTGTTTTCAGTCGCTTATCGTCTTTGGGGACCTGTTGAGCTAGAGCATAGTTTGGCCGAAGGCTCTCCCAGATTACAGCCGCGGTTAACCCGCCGATCGCATACTTTGCCGCGCCGTTCAGGAAGTCGCGCCGGGTGATCTCACCGTGAACATAATGATCGAATAGATCTAATAATTCCTGAGGGAAATCGCTTGCTCTTTTTCGTTCCATTGGAATGGCTCCTTTGTCGCTGCTTGCAAATGTTGACGAACGCAGCGGCGAAAAGGATACACCGAAGCGGCGCCCCCCAGAAATCCGCTGGCTGCGTCGCCGCAAGTGCGGTCCATTATGTGCAAAGGTCGTTCTCTGATCGACAGCAAAAAAGATTACACGCCATCTATGAGCTCTCAAAATCTCGACGTCATTCTGAAGCGTTTCGAGTCGCCCGATGAAACGCGGCAACTGGTAAAAGGTAAGTTTGAAATCGTCCACCTCGGCGGCATGACGATTGGTCGCGCTACTTACGAGCCTGGTTGGCGTTGGAGCGAGCATGTCGGTAAAGCGCTGGGAGCTGCTCGCTGTCAGGTTGAACATGTCGGCATGGTAATCGCGGGCGTTGCGACGGCAGCTTTCGACGATGGGCGCGTGATCGAAATGCATCCCGGCGAGCTCTTTTATATTCCTCCAGTACCCCACGATAGTTGGGTCGTGGGCAACGAAACGTATGTGTCGCTCCATTTCCTCGGAGCGGATCATTATGCAAAGTGATAGACTGGGGCTCTGGTGCTCTGAAAAAGCACCAGAGCTAGGGTCGTGCAGTGACCACCCCTCGCCTCTATTGGCCGCCGGCTAGTTTATCAAAAAAAGCCCGTATTTCTTTTGCCGCGACATCCGGAATTTCTGCGTGAACAAAATGCCCCGCCTCAACAAAATCGATGGTGTAGTTTGTCCAGTACTCGCCTAGTTTGTCGGCCCATTCTATCGGGATCAGAGGATCTCGCCGGCCCCACAAAAAGCGGGTCGGCACGTTGATTGGCGGCTTTGCAGGCAGCTTACCCTCTAACCACAACCGGCGATTCGGGCCGGAACTGAGATACCAGTCAAACCCACCCTGGATGTTTCCAGGCTTCATGAAATTGTCGACGTAGACATCGAGCAGATCGGCAAATACCGCCGGGTTGTCTCCTGACCAGTGATCAAGAAAGTATTTGAAATAGAGGCGGCAAGCTTCGCGAGAACTGCCAACCAGTTCGGCGGCCCACGGGAGCTGCTGAAAATATTGGTACCAAACCTCGATCAAATGCCCCGGCTGACCATAGCGCGAACCAAGCCCGGGATATGGAGTGCAGAAATAAAAAGTACCGGTTAACCTCTCCGCTGCGCGATGCGACATCGCCTGCGCGACGTACGCGCCTACATCGCCGGCAACTAATCCGAATCGCTTGAAGCCGAGTTTAGTCATCAGGCCAAGCATATCCTGAGCATGGCGATCCGCAGTCGCAGTTGGATCAGGCTCCGGAGTCGGTTTGCCGGTTTCACCAAAGCCACGCAAATCAGGCGCGATCAATTCAAACGCATCCCCCAGTAGTTCCATCACAGGACGCCACACGATCCAGAACTCCGGCCAGCCATGGAGTAATAACAATGGTCTGCCACGACCAAACCGCGCGAAATTGATTGTTAAGTCTTCAACCGGCAACTTCTCTTGTTTGATTCCTGCAGCTTCCGCTGCAGCGATTGCTTTTGATAAGGCGGTCATGTTTGTAGATCCTTACTCCGCGCGCTTTTCCCGCGAATTAAACTCGCTGCGGTGACGACTGTAAAAAACGTAGATCAGCAGACCGATAATCAACCAAATCACGAAGCGCACCCAGGTCACCAGCGTGAGCCCAGTCATTAATCCTGTGCAGAGAATGACTGAAATTAGCGGGAAGATCGGTGAGAACGGAACTCGAAACCCCCGTTGTCTAGTCGGCTCTTTGCTTCGCAGGAAAATCACACCCAACGAAACCAGAACAAAGGCAAAGAGCGTGCCGATATTGGAGAGATCGGCAGCGTCGCCGATATCCACGATGCCAGCCGGCACACCAACAGCAAAACCGGCAATCCAGGTCGACCAATGCGGCGTCTGGTAACGCTTGTGGACCGCGCTGAAGAGCTTCGGCAACAATCCATCGCGTGACATCGAAAACCAGATGCGTGCCTGAGCATATTGGAACACAAGTAAAGAGGAAATCATCCCGGTAAGCGCCCCTATTACAATGACTGATTGAAAGAAGGGTGATGCTCCCAATTCTTTAAGCGCATATGCCACTGGCGCCTCCGCGGCCGGCCCGGACACGAAAGTCGTGTATTTCATCATCCCAAGCAGGACAACCGCCACTCCTACATACAACACGGTGCACACCAACAGCGAAGCGATGATTCCGAACGGGATGTCTCTCTGTGGATTCCTCGCTTCTTCCGAAGCGGTCGAAACAGAATCGAAGCCGATATAGGTAAAGAAGATTATCGCTCCGCCAGCCAGCACGCCGCCAAATCCCGACGGCGCAAAGGGATGCCAGTTGACAGGATTAATCAGCCGCCCGCCAACCACAAAGAAAGTCACGATCGCTCCAATCTTTATCAGCACCATGACGTTGTTCGTACCGGCCGACTCTTTTACCCCGCGAACGAGGAGAACGGTCAGAATGAAAACCACAAGGAACCCGGGAACATTGAAAAACGCGCCGGACCATTGCCCGGCGCTCCATACCGGAGTCGACCATTGGTCCGGCAGCACGAGTCCGAACCCACTCAGCTGAGCTTTAAGATAGCCACTGAAACTTGCCGCGACTGCGATATTGGAAACCGCATACTCTAGGATCAAATCCCAGCCGATGATCCACGCAAAAATTTCGCCAAGTGTCGCATAAGAATACGTGTATGCGCTGCCGGCGATCGGGATCATTGACGCGAGCTCGGCATAGCAAAGGCCGGCGAAGCTGCAGGCTACGGCCACCAACAAAAACGAAAGAGCGATTGCCGGCCCCGCAGGCGGTCGTCCATGCAAAAGCGCACCCGCGAAATTGCCGTGCTGAAAAAAATTGATCAGCAAATCCAATACCTGCGCATGGAGCAGCGATGGCGCTTCAAAATGCTCTCCGGCAGCGGCTGTTCCGGTTAGAACGAAAATTCCCGATCCAATGATTGCTCCGATTCCTAAGGCAGTAAGGCTCCAGGGACCGAGGCTTTTTTTGAGTCGATGACTGGCGCTTTCCGATTCTGCGACCAATTTATCGATCGATTTACAGGCAAATATTTGTTTGCCGGTTCTATTGCTCATCACGCAGCGCTACCATCAGAGTGGGTTGTACCTAAGCCGAAAAGAAAGAGAAGCAAATTGTTGTGGGAGACGAGATCGAGCGGGATCGAGAGCCGCGTGAACTGAGAAAAGCCCGGATTTGTTATATTTCGGGTGTACGGCTCTAAACAATGGTTACAGGTGTGGCCTCCTCGGATCTCGGCGTTCCGCTCGATCCCGCTCGTTACCCTAGAACATTCTCCAGAACCGCTGAAAGCTTCGCTTTCTTGTGATCAACCAAAATAGCCTGCAAACCGGCGGCTCGGGCGCCGTCGACATCGACCTCTGAATCATCTCCAACATGCAGGATTTCGTTTGGCCCAACCGCAAACCGTCGGGCAGCCTCGTGGAAGATCCTGCCAGACGGTTTTTCCGCGCCGACTTCGCTGGAAATGACCAAATGCTCAAATCGGTCAGCCACATCCAATTGCCGGAGAATGGTTCGCAAGCGTCCATCGAAGTTTGAAATCACACCGAGTCTGATGCCCGATAAATTCAGGCGAGAAAGAATCGTTTCGGCATCCTGATAAAGCTCCCAAATGCCCGGCTGACTAAACGTTGCGTACAGTTTCGCGAAATACTCACCAAAGCGATCCACTCTGTATCCGGCGATATCGAGTGTCTTTTCGACCAGCGAACGCCACCAGCCGCGACCATCGTCAGGATTAGGTCCCGGAGTTTCCGGAGGGGACGGTAACATTCTCCAAGCCGCGGCGAAGGCTGCCTGCATGCGTTCCGGGTCGCAATTACAGCCGAACCCCGCCGCAACCCTGGCGTACGTGTAGCCTGCAGGCTGCACCAACCGGATTAACGTGCCCGCGGCATCAAAGGTCACCACGCGAATCATGAGACAGGTCTTTAGTCTTAAATCTATCGTCTGAAGCCTACGTTAGCAGGCTGATCGTCACATATTTACGGTTGCGCCTATTTCGGGGAGCTGCAGCGGGGCGCTACCCTCCTCTCTTGACTGCCCTTTTATTCAGCCGTAGATTCGATTCCCAGACCGAAACTGGTCGGAGGCTTGAGGCGCAAATCTCGGGCTCGCCGGCAAGCTCGGTCGTTATTGTTTTTATGAACAGCGATCTACTAGCGGTATTGGACTACATGGAACGCGAGAAAGGCATCAAGCGCGAAGTCTTGCTCGATGCTTTATCGAGCGCCCTGTTGACGGCTGCCAAGAAAAGCGTCGGCCCCGCGCGCGACTTACGCGTGACGATCGATCCAAAAACCGGCGAGATCACTGCCTTAGCTAATTTGATCGTCGTGGAAAGCGTCCAGAACATCCACGATGAAATCCCGCTCGCCCGAGCCCGGAAAATCAAACCGAACGCGACTGTCGGCGAGACTATCGAGGTAGAAGTTACCCCTGAGGGTTTCGGCCGCATCGCAGCCCAGACCGCGCGTCAAGCGATCCTGCAAAGGATCCGGCAGGCCGAAAAAGAGATGATCTACGACGAGTTCAAAGATCGCGCGGGAGAGATCGTTAGCGGAACTGTCCGGCGATTTGAGCGATCCGATGTCGTGGTCGATCTCGGCAAGTTTGAAGCGATCATGCCCGCCCGCGAACGTGTCACAACCGAAGATTACAATATCGGTGATCGCATCCGAGCCTATGTGGTTGCGGTTGAGAACTCCAATCGCGGACCTGAGATCATCATTTCCCGCAGTCACCCAAACTTCGTGCGCCGCTTATTCGAGGTTGAAGTGAGCGAAATCGCCGACCGAACCGTCGAGATTAAGGCGATCGCTCGTGAGGCGGGTTATCGGACAAAAATCGCAGTCTGGTCGTCGGACGAAAAAGTTGACCCGGTCGGCGCATGCGTCGGTATGCGAGGTTCCAGGGTTAAGAACATCGTTCGCGAACTGAATCAGGAAAAGGTCGATATCATCCGCTGGAGTGAAGATCCGCGAGAGTTCGTTGTGGAAGCGTTGAAGCCGGCTAAGATCAAATCGCTGACACTCGACGATTCGCGGCACGCTGTAAATATTACCGTAGAAGAAGATCAACTCTCTTTAGCGATTGGGCGCCGCGGACAGAACGCGCGCCTTACTTCCCGGCTGACCGGATGGGAAATCAATATCGCCAAAGATGAATCGGCTACCCAAGCTTTCGAACAAAAAATCGCTCAAGCCGTCACAGCACTTGCCAAGACGCTAAATATCGACGAAGAGACAGCTCGGTCTCTTGCCCGCGCTGGAGTCAATAGCATTGAAGGAATCCTTGAGGTCGACCCCGAGGATATCGCTGGAATTCTCCAGGTGGATGTCGAGCGCGCCCGCGAAATTCACGAAGCAGCGCGCAAAGAGCACGAAAAGAAAATGGCGTCCATCTGAGAGAGGTGGAGCGATGAAAATTTTAGATCAACAGATTCATGGCCACACGCGCAAGCAGCAAAAAAGAACCTTCCAAGAAATCGCCTGCAAGAGCTGATACGCCAGCTCCAAAGAATACTGCTGCACCAGAGGCCGCCACTGATCTAATTTCTCCAAAGAAGAAAAGAAACCCTTCCGAATCCAAAGCAAAGTCTTCGCTGCCTGCGATTAAGCCATCCAAGGAAGCGTCCGCGACAGCTCCAGCTGAAGCTCCGGAAAAGCAGGAGGCGCCGCCAAAACAAGAGTCCGTTTCGCTGATCGATCCGGCAAAGTCGAAGCGATCGGCAGAAGCCACGGAACCGAAATCGGTTTTGCCGCCAATCTCTAAGATTCGGCCGCCATCTTCCAAAACGCCGGAGCCGAAACCAGTCGAACCCCAACCTGCTCCAGTTGAGGCAGAGATTCCCGAGGAAGCAGCGGCTGCAAAAACAATCCATATCAAGCCACCGATCATCGTGCGGGAACTCGCTCAGCAAATCGGGATCAAGCCGTTCCAGCTGATCCATGATCTGATGGAGATGAACATTTTCGCCGCGATCAACCACACCGTTGAGCCGGATGTAGCGGCGGCCGTCTGCAAGAAACATGGTTTCGTTTTTGAAGTGGAGAAGCGGGAGAAAGGCGCCGGTGTGCACAAGGTTGAACCGGTCGTCGAAGAGCCGCCGCCACCAGTGGTCCAGAAAGAGGAAGAACTCAAACCGCGTCCGCCCATTATTACGTTCATGGGCCATGTCGACCATGGCAAGACCTCACTCATGGACGCGATCCGGAAAACCCATGTGGCTGCGGGCGAAGCCGGAGGGATCACTCAGCACATTGGAGCGTACAGTGTCGAGTATCAGGGACAGAAGTTGACGTTTCTCGATACCCCTGGCCATGAGGCTTTTACCGCAATGCGCGCTCGCGGAGCAACCGTGACCGATATCGTTGTGTTAGTGGTCGCCGCAGACGACGGGTTGATGCCGCAAACCATCGAAGCCATCAACCACGCAAAAGCGGCCAAGGTGCCGATGATCGTCGCAATCAACAAGATCGACCTCGTGTCGGCGAACATCGACCGTGTTAAAACGCAGCTGCAGGAAAAAGGTCTTACGCCGGAAGATTGGGGCGGCGACACGATTTGTGTCCCTGTCTCCGCAACAAAAAAGACCGGTATTGATAAGCTGATCGAGATGATTCTGCTCCAGGCTGAAATAATGGAGCTGAAAGCAAGTCCGACCGTCTCGCCTCGAGCAACTGTAATCGAAGCTCAAGTTGAGCCGGGGCGCGGCCCGACCGCCACGGTGATCGTGCGGATGGGCACGCTGAAGGTCGGTCAAGCATTCATCTGCGGAAATTTCTGGGGCAAAGTCAAATCGTTGATCAACGAGGTGGGGTCCGGGGTCAAAGACGCCGGGCCAGGCATACCGGTCAAAGTTTTGGGATTTACGGGACTGCCCAATGCAGGGGACGAACTGCTGGTGATGGAGTCGGAAAAGTCCGCGAGAGCGCTCAGCGAAGAGCGTTTGGCAGATCTGAGAAATCAGAAACTCGCTATGCCTCAACGCGCGACTTTGGAAAGTCTGTTTGATTCACTTGAAGCGGAACACAAGACCCTGATGTTGATCTTGAAGGCGGACGCCCAGGGATCAGTCGAAGCGCTGGCCGCCTCTTTGAATCAGATCCAGAGCAAGAAGATCGACCTTGAGATCATTCACTCGGGCGTCGGCCCAATCACTGAATCCGACGTGTTGCTGGCGACCGCCTCGAATGCCGTCATTGTCGGGTTCAACGTAAAGGTAGAGAACCAGGCATCCGGTACAGCCAAACGGGAAGGAATCCAGATCAAGCTCTACAGCATCATCTACGAATTGATCGACCAGGTGAAAGAAGCGATGGCAGGTATGCTTGAACCGGAGCTCCGCGAGAGCATTCTGGGCCACGCAGAAGTCAGACAGGTGTTTCAGCTTTCCAAAGGCACGGTTGCCGGATGTTTTGTCACCGATGGCCGCATTGCCCGTACCGGTCGGGCTAGAGTTCTGAGGCGCAAGCAGCCGATTTATGATGGCGGAATCGCAACCCTACGCAGATTCCAGGACGATGTGAAAGAGGTCCGTGCCGGCGTCGAGTGCGGTATCAAGCTCGGCGACTTCACAGAATACGAGGTTGGTGACAGCATCGAGTGTTACAATCTCGAGAAAGTACCGCAGCAACTTTAGGCGGGATTCAACGCCTCAGAAGGGCGAAGACCTGCAGGTTTTGGTGGGATGAAGCATCGACTGGAACGTGTCAACGAAGTCATTAAAAGGGAACTGAGCGAGATCATCTCCCGGGAGATCGACTTCAGTGCAGAGGTCTTAGTAACGATTCAAGCTGTCGATATCACCGCGGACCTGCGGCACTGTAACGTTTTCGTCAGTGCGATCGGCAAGGAGGAAAAACGAGCGCGCGTCCTTAGCGAATTAGACGAACATCGACCGTCGCTTCAGCGAGAGCTCGCGAGACGGGTCGTGTTGAAATACACACCCCAACTTCATTTCAAACTCGACAGCTCGATCGAGCGTGGAAGTCGCGTGCTCGATATCATGCGACGCTTGGAAGAGCCACCCGGCGACTCCGAGTAACGCATCGACGGTTCAATGAACGCATCGTTCTCCGAAATTGCTCAAGTTCTCTATGCGGCTAATCGGATCGCCGTCCTTAGCCACGTGCGTCCCGACGGCGATGCAATCGGTTCGCAGCTCGCGCTGGCACTAAGCTTATTGCAATTGGGCAAATCAGTCGTCGCCTGGAACGAAGATGGCCTCCTTGGCAGTTTCCGCTTTCTCAGCAAATCTGAGATCATTCAGAAACCGCCGGCCGAGCGCCAGGACTTTGACGTGGTCGTCGCGCTAGATACAGCGACCCGACAACGCCTCGGAACAACGCTGGAAGCGATTGGTTCGGCAAAGACCTGGATAAATATTGATCATCACGCGAGCAATCCTGGGTACGGTGATTTGATCTATATCGATACCGCTGCGGCGGCTACCGGCGAAATTGTCTACGAGTTCCTCAAAGACGCGAACTTGCCAATTACCTACGAAGCCGCGGACGCGCTTTATGCCGCGGTCTCAACCGATACAGGTTCTTTTCGCTATCCCAATACAACTGCGCGTAGTTTCGAGATAGCTGCCGAGCTTATCAAAGCAGGCGTTGATGCAGGAGCCATCTGTCGCAACCTCTATGAAAACTATCCCAAGCGGAGGATGCAGTTAGTCGCCAGAATCTTACCCGAGGCAACATTTGATCTCGAAGACAAGATAGCGAGCCTCGCTTTACCTCAGGCGATTAAGCAGGAACTGAGTATCCAGCCAGATGACGTCGACGGATTGATCGATTACGTTCGCTGTATCGGCACCGTAATCGTAGCTATCTTCTTTGAAGAACTATCAGACGGAAAAGTTCGTATCAGTTTGCGATCCAAGGACGCCCGCATCGACGTGAGCCAGATCTGCACGCAATTCGGCGGAGGCGGCCACCCGTTGGCTGCAGGCGCCAGGATCCGAGGTACGCTGGACGAAGTCCGCCACAGAATTCGAAAAATCGTCATCGATGAAGTCTTCCAACACATATGATGGGCTCCTGCTGGTCGACAAAGCGGCCGGGATGACCAGTCACGATGTGGTAGCTATCGTCCGTAAACGTTTAGAAACGCGAAAGGTCGGGCACTGCGGCACACTCGATCCTTTTGCGACAGGACTTCTATTAATCGTCCTCGGACGCGGCACAAAGATCCAGGATCTTCTGATGGCGGAGGACAAGGAATATGTTGGCAGCATCAAGCTCGGCGAGATCACAGACAGCCAGGATCGGGATGGTGATATTGTTGAAACCCGAGACTACAGCAAAGTCGATTCGACCGCTATCGAGGCTGCCTTTAACAAATTTCACGGTGACTTCTATCAAATGCCTCCAATGGTGTCGGCAATCAAAAAAGATGGGGTCCCTCTCTATAAACTGGCTCGCGCAGGTAAGGTGGTTGAACGCGAACCACGATTCGTTCACGTCTACGCCCACGAAATTCGCAAGATCCATTTACCGGAAATCGATTTTCGAGTGATTTGTAGCAAAGGCTTTTATGTTCGGACTTATGCCCATGATATTGGGGAAGAGCTGGGGTGCGGCGCCCACCTCTCCCAATTGCGTCGAACCAAGTCGGGACGATTCAGCGTGGAGGGCGCTGTAACTATCGAGGAACTTAAAACGTTGCCGCCCCTGAATATTGTTCAGCGCATTATATCGCTGCCGGAAGTCTCAAAAATGCGGGGAGCGTAAGATTGTAGGGCGGCAGGCCCTGCCGCCAATAGCCAAGACACACGATATTTGCGGCGGCAGAGGCCTGCCGCCCTACAAAACTCATGGATATCCTGCGATCAATTGACGCTCTCGGTTCGGTACGACAACCCGTTCATCTGGCGATCGGCGTTTTCGACGGCCTCCACCTTGGGCATCAGGCAGTGATCAGCCAAGCGTTAGCCGGTAGCCGTGAAACCGGCGGAAGCAGTGTCGTTGTCACGTTTCATCCGCATCCAATCAAGATCTTGCGCCCAGAAAAAGCTCCACGCCTCTTAACTTCCACCCAGCACAAAGTTAAGTTGATCGAATCAAGCGGCGTCGACTCGGTCTTGATCCTCGAGTTTACCAAGGAATTCTCCAAAACACTGCCTCAAGCCTTTATCGAGGAACTGGTTGGAACAGCGAGGGACGTCCGGCAAATTTGTGTGGGAGAAGCGTTCACCTTTGGCGTTAATCGATCCGGTACCGTCCAGTTACTGAGAGAATTGTCGAAGGAACTTTCTTTTGAGCTGACTAGCGTTGCCCCAGTCGTTGTCGATGGGAAGGTGGTTAGCAGCACGCTGATCCGTTCGGCGGTTGAGGCCGGCGACCTCGAGTCAGCCTCCAGATTCTTAGGAAGACCTTTTACGATTCTCGGGACGGTATCAGAAGGGCGCCAGCTCGGGCGGCAATTGGGATTCCCCACAGCCAATCTGCGGGCCCACAACGAGCAATTCCCGCCCAACGGGGTATACGCCGCCCGTGCCTGGTTTCGGAACCGAGAGCATGACGGCGTCGTGAACATCGGTGTGCGCCCCACGATCGAAAACGAGAGTGGTGAGCGTCTCCTGGAATTACACCTCTTCGATTTTGACGAGGAAATCTACGGCCAGGATATCGAGGTCGCGTTTTTAGAATACCTTCGCCCAGAACAAAAGTTTCCAGACCTGCAGGCACTCCGATCGCAGATTCAACGAGATGCTGAAGCTGCCAGGAAGGTTTGCCGGAGGGCAACGCCGTCATCGACGACAATTGAAGGCGGGAGCTGAGTAGTCGCGAAGCGTCCGGTTGATCTGGTCTCTCCGATGGCCTTTCACGACCGACGACGCGTCATCGCCGACAACCGAGGACCGAGGTTGAGTAGTCGCGAAGCGACGACAAATCTCAGCCAGGGGTGATCCCGCGCTAGCGGGAGAACCCCTGGTAATCCACATCTAAGAGCGTCGGCCCTGAAAGGGCCGAAGAGAGTGGTACGCAGCGAACCAAACCACTCCAGCCCCTCTCTGCTCAAGTGACATAACCATTTGCGACCTCCCCTACCGAGTCCTATATGGCATTATGAGCGAAGTTGTTATCACTGGCGCAGCGAGGACGCCTATCGGCAAACTGAATGGTGGACTTAGCAATCTTCCCGCACATCGCCTGGGGGCGTTGGTAATAGAGGAAGTTCTTAAGCGGAGCAACGTAAAACCCGAGGAAGTGTCCGAGGTCGTCTTGGGACAAGTTCTGACGGCAGGCGCAGGCCAGAATCCAGCCCGCCAAGCTGCAATAGCAGCCGGTATACCAGTCGAAGTTACTGCGTACGGCATCAACCAAGTTTGCGGTTCAGGCCTTCGCGCTGTCGCCCTTGGATCGCAAGCAATCCAGCTTGGTGACGCGAAAATCGTCGTTGCTGGTGGCCAAGAGAGTATGAGCCAGGCGCGTCATGCTGTTCATCTTCGGAGCGGTATTTCGTTCGGCGACACTAAGCTTGTCGACACGATGATCACAGACGGGCTCTGGGACGCTTTCAACAATTATCACATGGGAATCACCGGGGAAAATGTCGCGGCGCGGTGGAAAGTCAGCCGAGAGACCCAGGATGAATTCGCGGCCCGTTCCCAACAGCGAGCAGCGGCAGCCCAGGCAGCCGGGCGGTTCGATGAAGAGATTGTCCCCGTAAAAATTAGCGGAAAGAAAGGGGATATCTGGATCAAGAGCGATGAAGGTGTCCGGCCGGATACCACCGCAGAAGTCCTCGCCGGATTGCGTCCCGTCTTTCAAAAGGAAGGAACCGTGACCGCAGGCAACGCCTCAGGCATCAACGACGGTGCAGCCGCTGTGGTACTGATGAGCGCTGAAGAAGCCGAGCGGCGCAAGATCGCGCCAATGGCTCGAATCGTTTCATGGGCGACCCGAGGAGTTGATCCTGCAGTAATGGGAATCGCCCCGGTGAGCGCGGTCCGCGAAGCACTGGATAGGGCAGGCTGGAAATTGGATGAGGTCGATTTGATCGAGGCGAATGAGGCTTTTGCCGCACAAACCTGCGCCGTTGGCAAAGAACTTGGACTTGATCCGAGCAAGCTGAATGTGAACGGCGGAGCGATCGCTCTCGGACATCCAATCGGCGCATCCGGTGCTCGGATTCTTGTTACCCTTCTGTTCGAGATGAAGCGACGGAATGTTCGCCGTGGACTAGCTACCCTCTGCATCGGTGGCGGAATGGGGATCGCCATGTGCGTGGAGCGCTAGAAAGCGTTTCGCGCGGTCCCGCGACAAAAACAACGCCGAGCTGGAAGCTTAACCTACGGTCAAGCTACCCCGAAAGCATTCGGGGTTGGGAGCGCCGTAATCCTCCGGATTGATCGCGCCATTGGCGGATTGACCTTCGAGGTCGACGCAGCGGACTCAGGACCCGCCACCGCCCCATGAGCGCGGCCAGCCACCCTCACAAATGGAACACGTAGGCCTGCGCCGTTACAAGCAGCCCAACCAACACCGCCAAGGCGATGCTGTGGAAAAAAACGAACCGCAGGATCTCGCCTTCATGCCCGTACCAGCGAGTGGCTGTGGATGCTACAACAATGCTTTGAGCGTCAACCATCTTACCCATGACGCCGCCGCTGCTGTTGGCGGCTGCCATTAGTACAGGATTCAGTTGCAGTTGCTGAGCAGTAATTTTCTGCAGACCGCCAAATAAAACGTTCGACGCAGTGTCGGAGCCAGTCAGTGCGACACCAAGCCATCCAAGCAATGTACCAAAAAACGGATACATCACTCCTGTCTGAGCAAAAGCAATCCCCAAAGCCGCATCGGTACCAGAGTAACGCGTAACATATCCTAGCGCGAGCATGCACGCAATGGTCAGCAACGAGTACCGGACGAGTTTCAGTGTCCGCCAATACATCGAAACCAAGCCAAGCGGCGAATATCCCATCACGAAGCCGCCGACAATCGCCGCTGTGAGAATTCCGGTGCCCGTCGCGGAGAGCAGCGTGAAGGAGTAGATTGCTGGCTCCGGTTTCGGCTGCGGTACGATCGGTGGCATTTTCTGGACCATTTTGTCCAAGCCAACCACCGGGATTTTCACGCTGAAGACGCTATCCAGGAAATTCCTGACGTCGGGCCAACCCCAGGCAAAAAGAAAAACACAGAGAATGACCCAAGGAGCCAGAGCCTTGGCAGCGCTTGGCGAATTTCCTGTGGTATTCTTCGATGAATCGATATCCACCGGAACTTCCAGATTCCCGGCGACATTCGCGTCCGGTGTCTGCTGGTTCCCATCCCGAGTCGTCGATAGCCAGACCGTGCTTGGCTGCCAAAAGCGCAGAAACAGGATCAGCGAGGCCATAGAAATCAGCGCTGCGACGATATCTACCAACATTGGGCCTACAAAATTGGAGACTACAAATTGCGGAATAGCAAAGCTGACACCGGTGACCAGAATTGCGGGCCAGATCTGAATCATTCCGCGGAACCCGGCGAACGCCCAAATCAACCAGAAAGGGATGATTAAAGAGAACCAGGGAAGCTGATGTCCGACCATTTTTGAAAGCTCGAATTGGTCAAGCCCGGTTACGCCCGCCAGCGCGATAATTGGTGTTCCCAGCGCTCCGAACGCTACCGGTGCCGTATTCGCAATCAGAGAAAAGCCAGAGGCAGGGAGCGGTGCGAATCCGAGTCCGATGAGAATCGCGCCGGTAACGGCAACCGGGGTTCCGAAGCCGGAGGCTCCTTCAAAAAATGCGCCAAACGCAAACGCAATCAGCAAAAGCTGCAATCGGCGGTCCTCAGTAACGCTGGCGATGCTGTTCTGGAGAACCTGAAAATAGCCTTTCTCCCGGCTTAGTTGATAAAGGAAAATGACATTCAGGATGATCCAGCCGATCGGCAACAAGCCGTAAGCGGCGCCGTACGCGGCCGTGATCAACGACATCTTCCACGGCATTCCAAAGGCAAGGACCGCAACACAGAGTGAAGCGATCAACCCGAGCAACGCCGCGATATGTGCTCGCACATGAAACACTCCAAGAGCGCCAAGCAAGACAACGACAGGAATAGCTGCAACCAGAGCCGACAACAGAACGCTGTGCAGCGGGTTATAAACTTGGGACCACATTGATTGGGGGAGGAAAAATTGGGATGATGACCTGGAACAGCAGCGATTGTCGAGCAGGTTCCGTTTGGGCGAGCGCACTTCTAAACCGCATACTCATACCTCTCATTGGTCCTATAAGTCCTATGGATCCCATTTCATTTCTCCCCCAGCCCTATTCGGCGCCCGCCCACAATTCTCACCAAAGAAATCTGTGTAATCGGAGGAATCTGCGGCTACGTTTATTCGCAATCCTGCCCCCCGAGCAAGCAATCCTATGGCGACGAACCTGCAACTACCCCACGGCATTGAAATTCGCGGTGACATCCCTCCGCGAGGTGACGAAATATTAACCCCAGACGCGCTTGAGCTGGTTGCGAAACTCCACCGCGAGTTTGATGGCCGCCGCAAAGAATTACTGGCGCGACGGGCAAAACGACAGGCTGAAATCGATTCGGGCAAGACGCCGGATTTTCTTCCCGAAACCGAACAGATTCGAAAGTCGGCTTGGTCGGTTGCTCCAGTTCCCGCGGATCTGCAGGATCGACGGGTCGAAATTACCGGTCCAACCGATCGAAAGATGATGATCAACGCGCTGAATTCCGGCGCGAAAGTTTTCATGGCTGACTGCGAAGATGCTAATGCACCGACTTGGGCGAACATGGTCGAAGGTCAGATTAATCTCCGGGATGCCGTTCGTAGAACGATTGAGTTTACCAGTCCGGAAGGGAAAGATTACCGGCTGAACGATCAGATCGCTGTACTGCTTTTCCGCCCAAGAGGATGGCATCTACCGGAGAAACATGTTTGGGTCGAGGGCGCACCGGTCTCCGGAGGTCTTTTTGATTTTGCCCTCTATCTCTTTCACAATGCACGCGAGCTCCTCGCAAGAGGCTCAGGCCCTTACTTCTATTTGCCAAAAATGGAAAGCCACCTCGAGGCACGCCTCTGGAATGACGTTTTCCAGGTTGCCCAGGATCATATCGGAATTCCTCAGCGCTCGATTCGAGCAACGGTGCTGATCGAGACGATCCTGGCGGCGTTTGAAATGGACGAAATCTTATATGAGCTGCGAGAGCATTCCGCCGGGTTAAACTGTGGACGTTGGGATTACATCTTCAGTTGCATCAAGCGATTCCGGAACAAACCGGACTTCATACTGGCCGATCGTGCCCTGGTTACAATGACGACCCATTTCATGCGATCGTACTCGCTACTTTGTATCCAGACCTGTCATCGCAGGAACGTCCACGCAATGGGTGGAATGGCTGCGCAGATTCCAATCAAAAATGATGAAAAAGCGAATCAAGAAGCGTTCGCCAAGGTCCAAGCGGATAAAGAGCGGGAAGCAAACGATGGACACGACGGAACCTGGGTAGCACATCCCGGCCTGGTACCGGTAGCACTAGAGGCGTTTGACAAAGTCATGAAAACGCCAAACCAGATCGACCGGAAACGTGAAGACGTACAAATCACGGCGAAGGACCTCCTTCGGTTTGGCCCGGGGGAACCAATTACGGAAGGAGGGCTCCGCACAAATGTGAGCGTCGGCATTCAATATCTTGAGGCGTGGCTCAGAGGATCAGGCGCTGTTCCGATTTTCAATCTGATGGAAGATGCCGCCACGGCAGAGATCTCGCGGGCGCAAGTCTGGCAATGGATTCGTAATCCAAAGGGCGTTCTTTCCGATGGTCGAAAGGTCACCAAGGAGCTTTTTCATCAAATCATGGAGAGTGAACTATCGAAAATTCGGGCGGCGGCTGGCGACAAGAGATTTGAAGGAGGGCGCTACAAAGACGCTGCGCAACTATTTGATTCGCTCACAACCAACGATGAGTTCATCGAATTTCTGACTCTGCCCGGATACGAAGCGTTGGGGTGAGTCTTTGAAAACAACGTGGACCAGTTAACAATGATCGCACGACACTGGCGCGGATGGACGAAATGTCAGGACGCCGATGCTTACGAGCGTCTGCTGAAACAGACGGTTCTTCCGCGCCTTGCCACAATACCCGGATATCAAGGCGCACATATTCTGCGGCGCGACCTTGGCGAGGAGACAGAATTCGTAGTAATCAACTTCTTCGAGTCGCTGGACGCGGTTAAAGTATTCGCAGGCCCAAATTACGAAACGCCTGTTTTTGAACCGGAAGCGAAACGGCTGCTCTCAAGAATAGAAAAAGTGGCGAATCATTACCATGTCACTGCCAGTCCGTCTCTGAACAGGGAAAATCAACATGCACACTGACCAACCAAGCTCAACGCCTACAGGCCGCTTCCAAGGGAAGCGCTGGGAGGATGTCTACCGACATTACAGCGAGGACGACGTTCGCCGTTTAAGCGGTTCCGTTCGAATTGAACATACGCTGGCCAGGCTCGGCGCGGAACGGCTCTGGCACTTGTTGCACACAGAAGAGTTTGTAGGCGCTTTGGGAGCATTGACTGGAAACCAGGCGGTTCAACAGGTAAAAGCTGGCCTGAAAGCAATCTATTTGAGTGGTTGGCAGGTTGCAGCCGATGCCAATCTAGCAGGCCAAATGTATCCGGATCAGAGCCTCTACCCGGCCAATAGCGTGCCGGCGGTTGTGAAACGGATCAATCAAGCTTTGCTTCGAGCCGATCAGATCTATCACCAAGAAGGCAAGGACGATATTTATTGGCTGGCGCCAATCGTTGCGGATGCGGAGGCTGGTTTTGGCGGGCCGCTCAACGTTTTCGAACTGGTGAAGTCTATGATCGAGGCGGGCGCAGCCGGCATCCATCTCGAAGACCAATTAGCGTCGGAAAAGAAATGCGGGCACATGGGCGGCAAGGTTTTGATACCGACTCATCACGCGATCAAACACCTGGTTGCCGCCCGGCTTGCGGCAGATGTTTGCGATGTGCCGACTCTAATAATTGCCCGGACAGATGCTAATGCGGCTGCACTACTCACAAGCGACTATGATGAGCGCGACAAGCCGTTCCTAACCGGCGAACGGACTTCTGAGGGGTTCTTTCAGGTCCGAGCTGGGATCGATCAAGCGATCGCGCGTGCTAACGCCTATGCGCCGTTTGCGGACCTGCTCTGGTGCGAAACAAGCGAGCCGAATCTAAAAGAAGCAAAGAAGTTCGCAGACGCAGTTCACTCTGAACATCCAGGCAAGTTGCTTGCCTATAATTGTTCGCCCTCGTTCAACTGGCGCAAAAAACTCGACGAGAAAACGATTGCTTCTTTTCAACGCGAGCTGGCGGCCATGGGGTACAAGTTCCAATTCATAACTTTAGCCGGTTTCCATGCGCTTAATTTCAGCATGTTTGAACTGGCAAGAGCGTATCGGGCAACAGGAATGTCTGCCTACGCTGAACTACAAAATGGGGAATTTGCCGCTGAAGCGAAAGGCTATACAGCTACCAAACATCAACGCGAAGTTGGCACCGGTTACTTCGACGACGTAGCCCAGGTTATATCCCAAGGCGAATCATCCACTACCGCTCTTCACGGTTCGACCGAGCACGAACAATTTCATTGATGGGCTCGGCCTAAGGCGTGGCACGCCCTCGCGTATCGCTCTTTCAGAGCGTTCGTGCCGATTCTGACAAACCCAGGGCTAAAGCCCCGGGCTACTATCCAACGCCGCTTCGCGGCGTTCTGCGCGATTCGCCCAGCGCTTAACGCGCGGCGATTGACAGCCGCCGGATTTTTCATGAAATCTTAATATGGCGGGATGGACGGGATTGCGCTCTTCAATAACCGGCCTTGGAAAAGACGAGGCACACGTATGGATTGTACGCCTCGACCAATTACCACAGGCAGCGGTTCTGCTGTCAGCGGATGAACGGGAACGCGCAGACCGATTCCATTTTCAGCGCGACAAAAACTGCTTTATCAATAGCCGTGCCGCGCTTCGCCATATTCTCGGGAGCTATCTTTCCAAGGATCCAGGCACTCTCGAATTCGCCTACAATCCCCATGGTAAACCGCACCTGCCGGGCACACCCTTGCAATTTAATCTCTCTCATTCCGGTGAGCTGGCGTTGATCGCGATTACGACTGCATCGGCGATCGGTGTTGATGTTGAGTTGATCCGTGATGATCTTTCAATTGCTGCCTTAGCCGACGCGATTTTATCCGCCCAGGAGTTGACTGCGTTCCGCGAAATGTCGCCGGCTCAACAGCAATCCGAATTCTTTCGGATCTGGGTCATCAAAGAGGCTTATACAAAAGCGATCGGTAAAGGGTTGTCGATCGCGCCGGGGTCGCTGGAAGCACACAAGCTACCCGCGCGAATCGTAGATACCCCTCGTGGCTACAGTGCCGCGATCGCGACTCCTGAAAGGTTGCCCAACCTGTCTCTTATACACATCTGACGCTGCCGACGAACACCGTGACGTGGGGGTGTGGGGGGGGGGGGGGGGGGGT
>JBKPCS010000016.1:0-18033 GCA_046727495.1 bacterium
ATGATCAAACCATCGAAAGCAGTAATTGCTGGTGCGGCGGTTGCCGGACTACTAACGGGTTCCTTCGCGGTTCGCGCCTATGCGGCGAGTACGAGCGGAAAAGCAGGTGTCTCTCTCCAGACCCTGGCCGATGCCGACAAAGGCAAGCACGGGTGCAAAGGGCAGAATTCGTGTAAGGGGCAAGGTGGCTGCAAGACAGGTGACAACGGCTGCAAGGGCAAAAATTCCTGTAAGGGCAAGGGCGGTTGCGCAACCGACGGAAGCAAACAGTAATTAATCGAGCGGATTAAGCGGGTACAGCGGACGAAACGACCAGACTCAGGTCCTGGGCCTGCCGCAAATCGTCCGCTGCCGTATCCCTTTAACTGATGTCCATTCAACCTGTTAGAACACATGCCAGCAAATTCCTTTAATGGATTCACGGAATACGGCATCGGCATTGGACTGCGTGTGCCACACTATCGGCATATCCTGGCGAAGAAACCGGTGGTCGACTGGTTTGAAATCATTTCGGAAAACTTCATGGTGGATGGGGGTCGCCCACTCGAAGTGCTGGACGCGATTCTGGAGCAGTACCGTGTGGTGCAGCACGGGGTTGCCATCTATTTCGGATCGGCCGACAAACTGAATCGCGAGCACCTGCGGCGATTGAAGAGATTGGTGAAGCGAACCAACACGGCTTGGCTTTCGGATCACCTTTGCTGGGGCAGCGTCGACGGGCGGTACACCCACGATCTTTTGCCGATGCCCTATACGTTTGCTGTCGCCCGGCATACCGCTGAAAAAATTCGAGCGGCGCGCGACTTTCTTGAAGTACCGATCTGTGTCGAAAACGTTAGCAGCTACGCGGAGTTCCACGCATCTGAGATGGAGGAATGGGAGTTCTTAAGCGAGGTCGCCGAGCTGGCAGACTGCGGAATTCTGCTCGACGTGAATAACATCTATGTTTCGTCGCAGAACCATGGATTCAATCCTTACGATTATTTGAACAACATTCCTCACCACCGGGTTGGTCAGATCCACATTGCCGGTCATTCCAAATTCGAAAAATACATTCTCGATACCCACGACCATCCGGTGCTTGACCCTGTTTGGAAAATGTATGCGCACGCCATCAAGCTAGTGGGAAACACGGCGACGCTTTTGGAATGGGACGATCGTATTCCTTCTTTCGACGAAGTGCACAATGAAGCGCTCAAAGCGAACAAGTTCCGCGACCAACAGCTTGCGGCAGCCACCGTCTAAAATCGACTCGCAAAAGGCACTGCGAGAGATGCAGCGAACGATGAGCTCGGCACTTTTTCGGCCGCTGACCAAGCAGTGGCGGATGCAACGGGAGTGGACCGACGGACGTCGCATGCAGGAAGTGGCGGCTGAATTCATCAAACCGAATGATCGATTGACCTCGTTTGAGCGGCTTGAGATCTACAATCGCCAATACTGGTTCCGAGTGCTCGATTGCATGTATGACGATTATCCCGGTGTGCGGGCAATCGTAGGCGAACGCAAGTTCACTAAGCTGGCGACTGCCTACCTGACAAAGTATCCTTCGGACTCTTACACTTTGCGCGATCTCGGCCACCGCCTCGAGCAGTTCCTTCGTGATGAACCGGTGTGGAGTGTGCCGAGACAGGAACTGGCAATCAACATGGCACGCTTTGAGTGGGCGCAGGTCGTCGCGTTTGATGGACCATCAAAGCCCGCAATCACACCGGACGATATTCTCGATGTGTCGCCGGCAAAACTGCGATTGGCATTGCAACCTTATTTGTCACTGCTTGATCTCGATTTCGCCGTCGATGATTTTCTGATCGCTGTTACAAAACGAGACTCCGACGTGTTACGGTCTGAAGCCAGCAACGCAATGGATTCAGCACCAAGAATTGCGACTCGTAGGAAACCGGTTCGGATGCCGAAACGCGAAAAAGTCTGGCTGGCTGTACATCGCCACGACAACAGTCTCTACTACAAACGCCTCGAACCGGAAGCGTTTCAGATTCTGTTAGCGATTGCTCAGGGCGCGACAGTGGAGGATGCGTGTGAACGATCGATCGCGCGGAGTGATCTCCAGGGGACCGATTGGGCAGCAGAGATCAAAGAATGGTTTAATACTTGGGCTGCACTCGGCTGGTTTTGCCGTCGATCATGAATTCTATTACCCAACTCTATCAGCGACTCCACGCGGTGCTCACCCTGGTAGCGGACCTGATTCGCTCGCCGCTGCTGCTAATAGTACGTTTGTACTTTTTCTGGCAGCTCTTTCAGGACGGCCTGGGGAAAATGTCTAACATTGCCAAGGTCGCGGAGTACTTTGGAAGTCTTGGGATCCCTTTGCCTGTGCTGAACGCTCGGATTACCTGCGGCGTTGAAACCTTTGGAAGTCTTCTCTTGATCTTCGGACTCGCCACGCGCCCGGTTGCATTGGTAGTCGCATTTGTGATGACCGTCGCCTATGTGGCGGGGGATCGCGCCGCTGTCTTGCAGGTCTTCAGCGATCCTGACCAATTTGTGAAAGCTGCTCCGTTCCCATTCTTCGTTACTGCTCTGATCTTGTTTTTTGCCGGTCCGGGCTGGATCTCGGTGGACGCGTGGTTAGGGCGGGTTTTTGGGAAGAAGACAGAGTAGCGGGCGCCTGCGGCGCGCGGTTTTCGGTAGTCAGTTGTCGGTTTTCCGTTTTCGGTTGGATAGGACCGCGAGCGGACGGTTTTGGGGCCGGTCGAGTACGTGCGGCGAACCTCGCTGAGCTCGTACCGTGTTGAGAGCTGGATCGGTCTAAGTGGCTCCTGAGGTAGGATTCGAACCTACGACCAATCGGTTAACAGCCGACCGCTCTACCACTGAGCTACTCAGGAGTATCGATGGGCGAGAAAGCTAGCCTGTCGAATCACCTATTCAAGCGAAAAAAAGCCTATTCCCTCCTCCGGTCTGACCGCAAGGACCTACTCCGGAACATCTAAGACCAGATCGATCTAGAAGATCAATCCACAGTCAATCCGGGAGGATTGTTCGCGAGTGGCTCGCGGAGAGTACACTCGATCGGCTAGACATGAGGGCCCTCCCATCAAACCGAAAACGGAAAACCGAAAACTGACTACCGAAACCCGCGCGCCGTCCGTTTACCAGGAGCCAGCCAAATTCTGTTGTCCGGCGCTCGCGAGAAGTTTCTCATATCTCCAGACCTCCAATGGGAAAGGCCCTGCCGAGGTCTCCACTTCGATAACAACAGCCCCGGCGCGGCGCCAGCCGCATTTTTCGTAGAATCGCGCAGCTCTATCATTTCCGATCGCGCAGGCGAGCCAAGCTGTCTTGACGCCGTTTTTCGATAGCCGATCCTCGGCCTCGGCGGTCAGGACTTTGGCAATGCCGGTGCCGCGGGCCTCCGGTGAGATATAGAGCTGATAGAGCTCATCTCCTTTCAGCATACAGAACCCGAGCGGAGCGCCGACCGCCCCACTACACGCACATCTGCCAGACGAGCTTCCAAGCGTTCTTTAAAGCTTTGGCGGGTACGAAGGCGCGCAAGTTCTGCAGGTAGGATGCGCGCGTGAGCGTCCTGCCAACCATCGTACCAAAGGCAGGTCAAAGAATCGATGTCATATTGCTCAGCCGGTCTGACTTTCATGCTCCAAGGGGCTTTCAACGCGCGCGCGGCTCGGCTCACCAAACTTCGCCTCACCGTCGACTGAACCTATCGCCCCATCGAACTGAAAACCGAAAACCGACAACCGTGCGCGCCCAATGCGCGCTACAGCATCCCAGGCGGCAGTCCGAGCCCAGACGTAAGTTTACCCATCTCTCCCTGGGCCAGGCTCTTTCCCTTTTCCGAGGCTTGCTTGACCCCGCTCAGGATCAAGTCTTCCAGCATCTCGACATCTTCGGGATCCACGACTTCTTTGGCGATCTTGATAGACAGAATATCGCCCAGGCCGTTGGCAGTGACTTTGACCTTTTCGCCGCCAACACTCACATCGACCGTTTTCTCCGCGAGTGTTGCAGTCAATTGCTCCTGCATTTTCGCGGCCTGTTTCATCATCTTCTGGATGTTCATCGTCTTTCTTGGAAAGTGGAGATTACGCCTCAGCCTGGATTTCTGCCTTAAATAATTCCAGGGCTTTTTGGATCAGCGGATCATTTTTGAAATCTTCCATAGGATCGGCCGGTTTCGGCGCCGCCGGGCTAGTGACAGGTTTCAGCCCCTTTTTGAGCTCGAACTGAAGTTTGCAAGCCTGGCCAAGAACCTCGCCACAGATCGCTTCCAGAAATGTCTTTGTGCCAGGGCGAGACAACGATTCGATTGCAATAGCCTGATCCCTTGGGAAGCCGAGTGTCAGAGTTCCCCCCTCAAACGTTAGCGGACTCGCATTTTCAATCCAGGATAAGACTAGCGGCCTGCGACTGCTTACCTCTTGAAGAATCCGTATCCAAGACGACTCCAACGAAGCAGATTCGACTTCCGACAGCTCCTCCATTTCTGTCTTCGTTATCGAAGGACTGTGTGAGGCGCCAGGCTCAGATCCGGCCAAGCTCTCTTGACGCGTAGCAGTTGTAGGATCGGGACTCTTTTCAGCGGGAATCCTCGCCTCGGGAGCTTGGCGCCGGATCTCAAGCCCCGGCGGCGAATCGGCTGCCATTCGCGGCGACTTTTGGGCCGGTGGAGTTCGATCGTTCGAAACGGGAGTGCTCGACGAACCAGAACCACTTCCTCGGAGCTCTTCCAGAGCGTCAATCACCGATTCTAAACCAACCTCGCCGAGCGTCTGGATCCCACCAATGAGGGCGATCTCCAAATGCAGTTTTTTGTTTGAGGCCCACCGGATCGACGTTTCGATCTCTGAGATTTGTTCGATCAACCGCAACAGTTTCTCGGGAGAGACCAACGGTGCAAATTCGTCGAGCGCTTGGCGCGCGTGCTCGCTGACCTCTTCGTGCAAACTCTGCGGATCGATCTGGTACACAAGCAGGTTTCGAAGAAAACCGAGCAAGTCAGCCAGCAGTTTCGACAAATCTTTTCCCGCTTCAGCCTGCTGCTGGGTGACGCTCAGCGCTTTAGATGCGTTCTGCTGCAGGATCGCGCGAATCAGATCAACGACCACATGCTCCGAGGTCAGCCCAAAAACCTCGAGCACTTCTTTTTCACCGATCTTATCTCCGCAAAAAGCAACCAGTTGATCCAACATCGATTCGGCGTCGCGGAGTCCTCCTTCGGCGGCGACGGCGATCGCAGCCCCTGCATCGGGATCTAAATGGATCCCTTCTTTTTCTGCTATGAAGGTCAGATGCTTGGCAATGATCTGGTTGGGGATCCTTCGCAAATCAAACCGCTGGCATCTGCTCAAGATGGTTGGCAAGACTCTGTGGGGCTCAGTGGTTGCGAAAACGAATTTCACATGGGATGGCGGCTCCTCCAGCGTTTTGAGCAGCGCATTAAACGCCTGGGGCGTTAACATGTGGACTTCGTCGACGATATAGATCTTGAACTTTCCGCGTACCGGCGCGAACCGAACGTTTTCGCGCAATTCGCGCACTTGGTCGACACTGTTGTTGCTGGCGCCATCGATCTCGAGAACGTCGAGGCTGATGCCTTGCGAGATCTCTCGGCAAGAGTCGCATACACCGCAGGGATTTACGGTTGGTCCATGTACGCAATTCAGCGCCTTGGCCAACACTCGTGCCGTTGATGTTTTTCCCGTTCCGCGAGGCCCGACAAATAGATACGCATGCGCCAGACGCTGCTGTTCGATCGCATTTTTGAGCGTCTGGACCACGTGATTCTGGCCGAGAATATCATCGAAAACTTGAGGGCGATATTTGCGTGCAAAGACCTGATAACTCACTCCTCTAATCTAGCGGGAAGGAAGAATGTGGAAAGGAAGAAGAAGATCTGGTTTTGCCGGATTTTGAATTTCAATCACAATCGAGTTACGATTGACCGGTGCGATTGGTGCGTTGGTTGCTTTGGTTTTTGCTTTTTGTAGCGGCGACTTTTTGTTGGATCGTCTTGATCGAGCATGGGCCGGAAAATTGCGCAGAGGGAGCAGCGATCGAATTGGAGAACATCAAGGCGCAAATCTCCAGGTAGGCGCGCCTTCGGCGCGCCAGCCGCGCGCTGAAAGCGCGCGTTGCGCGGATCGCTCTTCTGGCATTATCCTGCTTCTTAGAATGCGGATCGTGTGTCTCAGCGCCGAGGCAGCTGACATTTGTTATCGGCTTGCGGTCTGGGATCAGGTTGTTGCGGTCTCGGCTTTTTGCTCAAAGAGACTTCCTGAAAGGCCGATCGTGTCGGGTTTTTCGACTGCTAATTTGCTTAAGATCCTTGAAACATCTCCCGACCTGGTCATCACGTTTTCAGACGTACAGGCTGGGATTGCGGAAAGACTGATCCGAGCCGGTTGCCAGGTTCTGGCCTTGAATCACCGGTCACTCCAGGGAATCGCTGACTCAATCGAGATGATCGCCCGACTGGCGGGCGTCCCCGATCGTGGGAGAAGACTTGCGCGATCGTTCCTGGATGAGCTGGAAGGATTGCGGTACGAGCCAGCGGTCCGGCCGCGCGTCTATTTCGAGGAATGGGATGATCCATTGGTTTCCGGAATTGAATGGACCAGCGAAATCATACAGATCGCGGGAGGCGAGAATGTCTTTCCGGCAGCCGAGAACAACCGGGCAAGCGAGCGGATTGTTTCGAGGGAAGAGGTAATTTTTAAGGATCCCGAAATTATTCTGGCCAGCTGGTGCGGAAAAACGGTAAACCTTCCCTCAATCCTGGCGCGCGATGGATGGCTGCCGATCCGAGCAATCCAGGATCAGCAGGTCTATGCGATTGACTCAAACAATATCTTACAGGCCGGCCCTTCCGTCGTGGATGGTTTGCGCCAGATCAGAAAAATCGTGCAAGATTGGTGTGCACAGAAAGAGAAAGGACCAGCCGTGTCCAACGGATCGATCCAATCAATATAAGCAATGAGCGAAAGACATATTCTTCGAAATAAAAAGGGATTTGATGGTTTGGGTGCAGGTGTATGGAATCTAGGGCCGGGCACTGATCCGTTCGGCGGACCGACGCGGGAACCGATAAAAATTTTGGATCGGCTGCCAATTCTTGCGGAAGCAGGAATCTCTTATTATGAGGCGCACGACGTCGAGATTCCATTTGATGAGATTGAGTCGGCCAAAAAACGAGCCGAAGAATGCGGGCTGAAATGTGGCATGTATACGCCCTCGTATTTCGCTGATCCGATTTTCAAGGATGGCGCAATGACCTCTTCGGAGAAGACGGTTCGACGACTGGCGATTGATAATGGAAAACGCGCAATTGACGCCGCTGTAGCGTTAGGAGCCAGGATTGTTGTGTTCTGGAACGGCCGAGAAGGATTCGATTTTGTTCTCGCGAAAAATGGGCAGGAATCGTTCAGACGTCTGATCGACGGCTTCAATGAGGTCTCATTTTATGCGAAGGAAAAATATGGCGATCTGGTGCGCCTCGCTGTGGAGCCAAAACCGAATGAACCACGAGCCAATATGTACCTGGCGACTGTCGGCGAAGTTTTGTATTTGATCAGCCGTCTCGATAGCTCGGTTCAATATCTTTTCGGTGTTAACCCTGAGACAGCGCATAGCCGGATCGCCGGGCTGGATTATCTCTGGGACGTTGAGCTTTGCCTCGAAGCGGACAAGCTCTTTCACATCCACTTGAATTCACAAGATGGCCAAAGGTATGACCAGGATTTGCCATTCGGTTATACGGAGCCATTGAAGGATTTGGCCCTTTTAACTGTTCTTCAGGATGCCGGCTACGAGGGGATTATGGCCTTTGACGTGAAGGCACCGCGGACAGATGACCTCAAGGATATCTCGGATATAATCGCCGTCAGTACCCAAAACCTGGTCTGGCTATGGGAGAAGGCATGGACGGTTGATCGCGACGTGATCAAGACGTTGCGCGACGAGAAGCGGAATACCGCCATTGCCGGGTACCTGGCAAAGTGTCTTTACGGGAACTAGAGTTTCGAGTTCCGGATTCCTGGTTCCGGGTTTCGAGTTCCGGGCTTGGCAGTGTTCCTACGCCTTGGAGGGAGGCGCTCTATCGCCGCGCGGAACCCCCGGAACTCGAAACCCTAAACCCGGAACTCGAAACCCCGACCCCGTTGCGCTCGTGCAAGATCTCGATAATTTTCACATGTGACGAAGGTAGTTATTCCGCGCAAGACGGTCTACCGGCTGTCGCTATACTTCAGGATCCTGGAGCGCCTTCAGCAGAACCGGATCGTTACCGTTTCTTCGGCGGCGCTTGCCAAGGCTGCTGGAGTTAAGCCTACACAGCTTCGGAAGGATTTAACCTATTTCGGCCAATTCGGAACGCGGGGCCTCGGTTATAACGTCAACTCCCTTCTCACTGAACTGGCGAGTGTGCTCCGAACGGCGCGATTTCAACCGGTGATTCTGGTTGGCGTAGGGAATCTTGGAGCTGCCCTGCTGCACTACGACGGATTTGCAAAGGAGGGCTTTGAAATCGTGGCGGCGTTCGACACCCGGCCGGAGCGAGGCAGGCACTCGAGCCTGCGGGTCCCGGTATTTCCCATGGAACGACTCCAATCATTTGTTTCGCAGCATGGGCTGAAGCTGGCGATTCTTACTGTTCCGGGCGTTAGCGCGCAGGAGGTCACAAACCAGATGGTCGAAGCTGGGATCCAGGCAATTCTGAATTTCTCGCCGCTGATTTTGCAGGTTCCGGAGAATGTTTTCGTGAACAACGTGAATTTGGCGATCGAGCTGGAGAACCTGAGTTATTTCATTGCGTAGCCTGTGGCTGCGCGGCGCTCCTCCCGCACAAGAAGGCGCCTGCGACTATCACAAGAATCGACGTCAGCCAGAGCCAAAATCCTGGTCCCAAGGACTGCAAGTGGACCGGCGGATTCGTGCCAGACTCATCGGCCGGGACGGAAATCACATAGAGTGCAAAGGTGTCAAGAGCGAGGAGCAGAGCGATAGCGCTCAAGACGAGCGCAGTTTTGTAATGCGCCAGCACCATGGAGATCCAGGACGCGATTAGCGCGAAATTTGCTAGCCAGCCGAATTCTCCGACGAGGAAGCCTAGAAACCCCATGCAAAGAGTGGCTCCCCCAGGCCAGAAGTTATTTTCCCCTGGAAACTTCAAAGCCGGCAAAAAGCATGCGACGACGAACAGGCCGACCGCTCCGATCACCCAAAGAAAACGGGAGCGGGACGTCGTTAATTTTGCCGGCAATTGAGGAGCTTCCAAGGATCAAGGGGTTGAGTTGGAAGAGGAGGGGATACCGAGAAAAGAAAAAACATTCGAGCAATAATTCCTGGACTTCTTCCGTCCGGGCCAAGAACGTTGCAGGGCCTCCTTTCGATTCGAAAGTGTTGGGTCAGTTTTTACGACCTCACAACAATTTCGAGCAACGCGCCCGGCGCAACGGTTTTGTGCGAGACCAACGTTGAAACCGGTTGACATCCTGACTTTCAGACCTCTATCGTGTCGAAAGCGCTTCGAAACTTGTTCCTCCTCATGAAAAGGACATCTCGTCTGACAACGGGACAGGCTCTGGTTCGGTTTCTCGCTCGGCAATTTGTCGAAAGAGACGGTAAAGAAAGCCGGTTTATTGAAGGCATCTGGGGCATCTTCGGGCATGGGAATGTCGCCGGGCTCGGTCAAGGAATCGTCGAACTGAGCCGTGCCGAGGGACTTCCTTTTTTCCGGCCCCAGAATGAGCAAGCGATGGTACATATCGCTGCTTCGTTTGCCAAACAGCGCAATCGCCTCGCGACGTATGCTTGTACTACATCGATCGGTCCGGGCGCGACCAACATGGTCACTGGCGCGGCCGGAGCTAGTATCAACCGTATACCGGTGCTATTGTTGCCGAGCGATTACTTTGCCAATCGAATTCCAGATCCTGTGCTCCAACAGTTGGAGCATCCTCTAGAGCACGACGCGAGCGTGAATGATGCCTTCCGACCGGTCTCGAAGTTTTTCGATCGGATCTCGCGACCGGAGCAACTGATGGCGAGCCTATTAGAAGCTTTCCGCGTGCTGACCGATCCGGCCGAGACAGGGGCTGTGACGATTTGCCTTCCGGAGGATGTTCAAGCCGAAGCGATCGATTGGCCGGAAGAATTCTTCGCGGAGAAGAGGGTCTGGCATGTCCGCCGCCCGCTGATGGAGCCTGAGCTCATCGCCAAGGTTATAACACTGATTGAAGATGCAAAACGACCGCTGATTATCTCCGGGGGAGGAACGATTTATTCCGAGGCTTCGGAAGATTTGCGGCAACTCGTTCAGAAGTTTGGTATCCCGGTTGTAGAAACGCAGGCAGGCAAGGGTGTTTTGCCGTGGAATCATCCGCTGAATGCCGGACCGATCGGCTCCAACGGTTCAACGGCCGCGAATAAACTGGCGAAAGATGCTGACCTGATTGTCGCGCTTGGCACCCGTCTCAGCGACTTTACCACTGCGTCAAAATCGGCTTTCGAAAACCG
Organism: bacterium; assembly: GCA_046727495.1. GTDB lineage: Bacteria > Verrucomicrobiota > Verrucomicrobiia > Chthoniobacterales > JAFAMB01 > JBKPBY01. The sequence goes on from JBKPCS010000016.1 coordinate 10,501, forward strand.
AGATGTTCGATTTGTGGGGATCAACATAGCGCCCTTTGACGCTCACAAGTTGAGCGCTCTCGCCGTGGTAGCAGATGCGAAGCGATCGCTCAATGCGCTGGAACAAGCTCTTGATGAAGTGGGATATGCAGGAACTCCGGATGCGTATCGCGATGAGATCAGAAATCTGAAAGCAACTTGGGACGCTAAAGTCACAGAGCTGAGAACCCCTGGTTCCGGAACATTGGCCGAAACAGCCGTGATCGGCGTCGTGAACGAGACAGTGGGAGGAAAAGCAACGGTCGTCTGTGCAGCGGGAGGAATGCCGGGTGAACTTCTGCGGTTGTGGCGACCAGAAGATCCAAAAGCATATCATCTAGAATACGGTTACTCGTGCATGGGATACGAGATTGCTGGCGGCCTCGGAGTGAAGCTCGCTGAACCGGACCGCGACGTTGTTGTCATGGTCGGCGACGGGTCATACCTGATGATGAACTCGGAGATTGTTACTGCCGTTGGGGAAGGTCTGCGCTTCACCATCGTGTTGGTCGACAATCACGGATACCAATGCATCCTTGGATTGCAGCGTGGTGTAGGCGTTGCGGATTTCGGTAACGAGTTGCGGTATCGCGACCCTAAGAGCGGGCAACTGACTGGGGGTTATATTTCTGTCGACTTCCAGAAGCATGCCGAAGCCATGGGAGCCAAAGCGATTTTAGCAGAGAAGGCAGACCAGCTCAGAAAGGCCCTGGTAGAAGCTCGGCAGGCCGATCGGGTAACTGTGATCGTCTTTCCGGTCGATCCGGAAAAACGCATGCCTGGTTTGGGCACGTGGTGGGATGTGCCGGTTGCAGAAGTCAGCAGCGCTGAAAAGACACAAGAGACGAGACGGCGTTACGAAGAAGCTGTCGAAAAGCAACGCCCTGTGCTTTGATGAAACTCGCGACAGCGACTGGGATCGAGCGGGATCGAGCGAGAACGAAGATACGGTAAACGAGCTGTGCAGAACCTTTCCATCCTGAGAACTTTGTCAGCCAATAAATAAGAATGAGCACAGAAACAGACTACGAGGAGTTGGAAGCGCTAGCGCGTCGGGCGCGCTGGCTGGTGTTAAGCACTGTTGCGAAAAGCGGTGCCGGTCATGTTGGCGGTCCGATGTCGGCGACGGAGTTGCTGATTTCCCTCTATTTCCGCGTCATGGCGATCCGACCGGAGGAGCCGCATTGGCCGGGACGAGATCGTTTTATTCTTTCGAAAGGCCACTCGGCAATCGGGCAGTATACCGTGATGGCGTTGCGCGGCTTTTTTCCGGTCGAAGAATTGCAGACTTTTGATAAAGGGCACTCAAGGCTCCAAGGGCACCCCGACGTAACAAAATTACCGGGACTGGAGACCTCCACCGGATCACTCGGACAGGGCCTGTCAGTCGGGCTTGGATTCGCTTTGGGAGCGAGACTGAGTGGACAAAGGTTCCACACCTACGTGATGCTTGGAGATGGTGAACTGCAAGAGGGAATGGTATGGGAAGCTTTGCACATTGCGCCGAGGTACAACCTGGGGAACTTAACCGCAATCGTCGATTGGAACGGCCTTCAACAGTTTGGCTGGCCGGTGGTGCCTGGTGATGAGCACAGCGGCGATCGGCGTGATCCTTGGGCAGGAGTTAACCTCGCGATGGCTATCGGCGCGCTCGGGTGGAGGATTCTTGAAGTTGATGGCAACGACTTTGCCCAGGTCATTCCCGCACTGGAAGAGTGTAAGCGCTGGAGCCAGACACGTCAGCCGACCATGGTCCTCGCACACACAACGAAAGGCAAAGGTCTGTCATTCACGGTGGGCAAGTATGAATGGCACTCAAAAGTGGCTAACGCACAAGAGTTAGATCAGGCAAAACGTGAACTCGGAATTGTGGAGGCATCCGTATGAGAGCTTTGCGCGACGTGTTTGGAGACACACTGGTCGAGTTAGCTCAAACCAACCAGAAGATTGTGGTTCTTGATGGTGACTTAGCGAATTCGACCAAGGCTGACAAGTTCGCCAAAGCTCATCCGGATCGATTTCTTGAAATGGGAATCGCCGAACAGAATCTGGTTGGAACAGCGGTCGGCATGGCAGCAGTTGGGTTTATCCCTTGGCTTTCCTCTTTTACGGTCTTCTTTACGCATCGGGCCGCAGATCCAATTCGAATGCTGGTTGCTCAGACCAATGCGAACGTAAAGATCGGCGCGGCCTATTCCGGATTGTTAACCGGACTGACCGGAAAAACGCATCAAGACGTTGAAGATCTGGCAATCATGCGAGCGATGCCCGGAATGACGGTTCTGGCGCCGGCTGACGAAGTGGAGTGCGAAGCGATGATCCGGTGGGCGACCGAGCACGCCGGACCTGTCTATCTGCGCCTGACCAGAGATCCCAGCCCGGCCGTTTTTGGAAATGAATATCGGTTCGTTCTTGGTGCGACTCATTTGCTGCGACCGCCAGGGAAGGCGGCAGGAAAGCTGGATCTTCTTCTGATCTCGACCGGCCCCCAGAGCGTTCGATGTGTAGAGGCAGCTGACAAATTGGCAGCACGAGGTGTTTCCGCCGGAGTTTTGCATGTGCCCAGTATCAAGCCGGTAAATGTGAACGAGATCATCGAGGCTTGCGATTTGGCGCCGATCATTTTCACAGTAGAAGAGCACACAACCTACGGCGGGCTGGGCGGACTGGTAGCAGAGATCTTATCAGAACACGACCCCAAGCGTGTGATCCGTTTTGGGATCGAGGATCGCTGGGGTGAATCAGCGCCAAACGATTTCTTGCTCGATCAATTTCGACTTTCGCCGGGACCTCTTAGCGAAAGGATTCTTCAAACACTGAAAACCAAGAAATGAAAAGCGCCGTCGCTCTAGCGGTCACAAAAAGCTGGCAAGAAAAGCGGTCAGTCAAAGTCTCGGAGATTCACGTATGACTGCTGAAACGCGCCGGAACAAGATCATTGAGTTCTTGGAAGACGAAGGCAACGTCAAGGTTGAAGAGCTGTCAGAACGCTTCGCTGTCAGTCAAGTCACTGTGCGTAAGGATTTAGCTGAGCTCGAGGAACAGGGACTCCTGCAACGAACCTATGGAGGGGCGGTTTACTCTCATCGGAGCCGGTTCAATGTTTCGTTTCGAGGCAAACTACGACTGCATGCGCAGCAGAAGGAAGCAATAGCGGCCGCAGCTCTGAACTATATTCATGAGGGGGACACGGTCATCATCGATGCAGGGAGTACCACGCTAGCGCTGGCGCGTGCGCTGGTCGGGAAATTCCATTCGCTATACGTCATTACGATTTCAGTGCCAGTCGCGCTTGAGCTATCGCAAGTAGGGCACGAAATCCTATTGGTCGGCGGTCAGGTACGAAATCATAGCCTTGCGTTGATCGGGCCAACAGCGGTCAAGACGCTACAAGCCTTTCACGCGGATCGCGCATTTCTTGGGAGCTCTGGAATCACACTTGCCCATGGGCACAGCACACCCAATCCTTTAGATGCCGAGGTTAAACAGGCGATGATCAAATCAGCAGACGAGAGCTATGTTTTGACTGACTCATCCAAGTTTGGTCACGCCTGTTTGGCGAGCTTTGCCAAGCTATCAGAAATTCATCTGACGCTCACGGACCAGGGCATGCCCCCGGAGTTTCAACAAGAGTTTAGCCGCCGCGGCGTAGGGTTCGAAATTGTGGATCTTAATGCCGCATTGAACAACGGACCGAGTCTGTCGGAATCTGTCTCACCAGGCAACCAAAGGCACTCAATCGAACATTAACGTTCCAAGACCTGCTATCAGAACAAGACTTGCGGTATTGCTGGCGTGCTTCGCCGCCTTTGCTTTTCCTCTCACCGGCCTAGCCGAAAAGAGACCGTACATTATTGTCGTCACGCACGGCCAAGTGTCAGATCCCTTCTGGATCGTTGTCAAAAACGGCGTCGATCAGGCCGCGAAGGATTGCGGGGCCGATGTTGAGTACCGAGCGTCCGAGAAATTTGATATGGTGACGCTCGCGCAACTGATTGACGCCGCTGTGGCTGCTAAGCCGGATGGTTTGGCCGTTACCATTCCAGACGCGGATGCTTTGGGTGGCGTGATTCAGAGGGCAGTGAAGGCCGGAATTCCGGTGATCTCTTTAAACTCCGGTTCAGACGTATCCAAAAGGCTTGGGTGTCTTCTGCACGTGGGACAAGACGAATATATCGCCGGCAAACGGGGCGGCGAACGGATGAAAGCGTTGGGTATCAAGAAAGCAGTCGTCATTAACCAGGAAGTGGGGAATGCTGGCTTAGACCTTCGCACAAAAGGATTCATCGATACGGTTGGCAGTGAGAGCCAGGTCCTTGCCGTACCAATGGATTTTACGGCTGCGCGGGATGCGACTTCCGTTTTTCTCAACAAAAATCCTGATATTGACGCTGTACTGACTTTAGGTCCGACCGGTGCTGAGCCGGTTCTGCAAGCTCTAGAACAAACAGGAAAGCTCGGGAAAGTGAAGTTTGCAACCTTTGATCTGTCGCTAGCGGTTCTGGAGGCGATCGATAAGAAACAGATGGATTTTGCTATCGACCAGCAGCAGTTCTTGCAGGGTTATTTGCCAGTCGTTTTTCTCACGAATCTCGCGAAATACGGACTGATGCCCGCGAGCGATATCATCTTCACCGGCCCGCTATTCGTGACTTCGGATACTGCAAAACAGGTCGTCGAACTTACGAAAAAAGGGATTCGATAAGGCGATTTGCTCGCACAACAATAGAAAGAAGCCGGATTCAGTGGACCCCTACTGCGAGTCCATCTTTGCGGTGGTATGCCCCAGGATTTTCACGGTCTGATTTAGCTGCTCGATCCTGAGCGGCTTTTTCAGAACCGTGACGGGGCTAATTTGCAGAATCCGGTCGAGCATTTCACTGTCGGGGTAACCGGTGATAACGATTACGTTCAGATCGGGATCGATCTGCTTTGCTACCTTATAGACCTGGTCGCCCGGCGCATCCGGCAGTTGCAGGTCAAGGAACATCAAATCGAACTTCTGCTTGCGCAGGCTGGTGATCGCGTCTTTGGCGGTGCCAACTACAACGCGGCTAAAGCCGATTTTCTTCAAAAAGTTTTTGAAAAGCATTTGCAGCCCGGGATCGTCGTCTACGACAAGCACGCTCGGCTGGCCTTGTTTATCTGTTCGAAGAATATCTCGATCAAGAGAAGCTCTCTTGATTCTCCATCGGCCGCCAATCTGGATCGCGGGGATCTGTCCTCGCTGAACGAGGTAATAAACTGTTGGCAGCGGGATGCGTAGATATGCTGCCGTTTCCTTTACGGTCAGCAGGTCGTGGATTGGAGGCTCGCTCACTGATTATCCCTTAGTCGGAAATATTGGTTTTACGTGTATGGAAATTACGCTGGTCCGTCAAGCAACCTGTTATTGCAATTGTGCCAATTAATACGGATATCTTTGAAGACTATTTAGAAGTAATTTTTCTTTTTCTAAGCAAAACTTGATGTCCGCAGCTTAATTCTTCACTACTTGCAATATCCGATGCAAACTCGAACTGAAAAAGACTCCATGGGCGTCATGGAAGTGCCATCTGACGCGCTTTATGGTGCGACTACCCAACGCGCCGTCCTCAATTTTCCAGTCAGCGGGTATCGTTTCAGCCGGCCGTTGATACGCGCTCTCGGCATGCTGAAATGGGCTGCGGCCCAGTCAAATCGCGATCTGGGCAAGCTTCGAGAGGCGCAAGCGAATCTGATTGTGCAGGCTGCCGAAGAAGTGATCGAAGGCAAATGGGATCAGCATTTTCCAATCGATATTTTTCAAACCGGCTCCGGTACGAGTTCGAACATGAACGCAAACGAGGTCATCGCGAATCGTTGTAGCCAGCTCGCCGGTAAGCCGATTGGATCGAAGGATCCGGTCCATCCCAATGACCATGTCAATATGGGTCAATCGAGTAACGACGTCATTCCGACCGCGATTCACATTGCGGTTGCCGAATCAGTGCGGAACGAATTGATGCCTGCTCTCGATCAATTACAACAAGGACTGGAGGCTAAAGCGCATGAATTCTGGGATGTGATAAAAATCGGCCGAACCCACCTAATGGACGCAACCCCGGTGCGTCTGGGCCAGGAATTCAGCGGCTACGCGAAACAGGTCGAGCATGGACGGCTGCGCGCGGGAAATGCCATTGCGACCGTTGAAGAGCTTGCACTTGGGGGCACTGCAGTTGGTACGGGCTTAAACACTCACCCCGAGTTTGCCGGACATGTAATGGGGTATCTATGGAATCGGACTGGAATCGCTTTCCGCGAAGCGCGGAACCATTTCGAGGCACAAGGAGCCAAAGATGGTCTGGTGGAAGCGAGTGGTGAAATTCGAACAATTGCGGTCAGCCTATTCAAAATCGCTAACGATATTCGGTTTTTAAGCAGCGGACCGCGGTGCGGCATCGGAGAAATCCAATTACCTGCGACACAACCTGGCAGTTCAATCATGCCAGGAAAAGTGAATCCGGTGATATGCGAGTCGGTCATGCAGGTTTGCGCACAGGTTTTAGGCAATGACACGGCTATCTGTTGGGGAGGCGCCAATGGCAATCTCGAACTCAACGTCATGATGCCGATGATGGCGCACAATATTCTGGAGAGCATCCGGCTGTTGACCAATGTGGCTCGTATTTTTCAAGAGAAGTGCATCGCCGGCATTACTGCGAATCGGGAACGTTGCAGCGAACTTGTAGAGTACAGCATGGCGATGGTCACAAGTCTCGCACCGATCATCGGGTACGATCGCGCGGCCGAGATTGCCAAAGAGAGCGCAAGGACTGGACGAACCGTACGCGAGATTTCCCGCGAGCAAAAAGTGCTGCCGGAAGCTGAGCTCAACAAAGCGCTCGATCCAATCGAAATGACCAAACCTGGCGGTGAAGGATCGGCCGGCGGCTAGGCGCGCGCGCTTTCAGCGCGCGGTTGACCGTCTTCAGTCAACCGTCGACCGTCCACCGTTGGCATGCAGAACGTGGCGCGAATTGAGGATCGAAGATAGGTTGATGAGGCTGGGAGGATGCCGTTGCAAGGCGACATCGTGGAGCTGCCACGCTGCATCAACGGTCGATGGTCGACCGTCGACTGAAGACGGTCAACAGCGCGCCAAAGGCGTGCTCAACTCGATCGCTCGCTGAATCATGGCGATCTGCGCCTGGATTCTCGGGCCGAGATCATATTCGGATGGTGTCTCTACGGTGACGACTCGCTCGTTCTGTTGTTCTGACAGAAAAATCGCCTCCGGCATAAACGGGAATTTTTTTGCATTGATCCGGCGCGCGATCCAGCCGTGAGCGGCGCGACGACCTTCGATCATCTTTCGTGGATCCAGCGGGACGTAATAGCCGGCTGCAGCCAGGAGTTCGCGTCCGAATGGAGTGAGCTTTTTTCGGACCTCGTACAAATAGACACCCTGAGCGTCATAGTCTTCATGCAGGCACATCACCAGACGGAATGAATGTTGCTGTATCAATGCCTTCTGCGCTTTGATTCTGGGCAGGT
>JBKPCS010000017.1:0-51074 GCA_046727495.1 bacterium
TGATCGGATTTCGAACGCTTGAGCTGCTCGACCGAGAACCGCAGATTCGGCCAGGAGTCAAGGTTTCGCGAGGTGAGGTCAGATGGCTGATTCTTGTGGCTGCCGTGGTCGCGATTTTTCCGTTCTTAGAGCCGGTAATTGCAAGGAAGCGGCGGATGCGGGGCTAGCCGCCGACCTGGAAGGTCGGCCCACGGTCAATCCAGAGGATTGAACTCTGCGCGTCGCTGGATTTCAGGGGCCAAACTCAGCTGCCGGCGATGTTGGCATTGCCGGCGGTGCCGGCGTTCCTACCTGCGGTAGACGTTGACCGTGGTTAAGAAGTCTATGGCACGCTGAAGAACCAGGTCCTTCGGCTGTTTCGGTTGATTCGCCGCTTGATCTGCCTCGTACGCATCGAGATCTGGATTTTTTCCGGCAACCAGCGCTGCTTCATTCGTCCGGGGGCGTTCGCCGTCGACAATAAAATCCGTTATCCCTTTGGAATCGGTTGAGGAAAGTACGTTCTCCTGATCCTGCGGTTGAAACGATACTGTGATGTCGGGCGCAACACCCGTGGGGAAAAGGGTTTGGCCATCTGGGACGACTAGCTCGCTGACTGCAACGTTGAGTACGAGCCCCGAGCCGAGAGGGTAACTCTTGTATTCGGCCGCTTGGCCGACCGTTTTTTGACCGATCAGGAGCGCATGAGCTTCCTGCTGAAGCGCTCCGGCCACCGCCTCGGCCGTTCCGCTGTTCTCGCCACGGATCAGTACAGCGAGTGGGCCGGAGTAAAGTCGATCAGTTTCGGAGACGAAAGGCTGCTCTGCCTTGTTCTTGGGCTGGACCAGCTTGAACAGGGTTGTCCCTTTCGGAACAAATCGGCTAATGATTCCGGCGGCCAGCTGGAAATCGCTGCCCGAAGGCATTGTTCGAAGATCGAGAACCAATCCGCGCGCATTTTTCATCCGTGGATCGTTTAGAGTTGAATCGAGCGAAGCCAGATCGGTCAAGTTGCCTAGACGGATGTAACTGAACTGGTTTTGAACAAGATCTGTCTTGAACGGACGGATGGCCGACGGTTGCTCGGAATCTTGTTTCTTCTCAATTCTGACTCCTGGGCCGAGCTTCGTAAGCAGGACAGCAACCGCCGCGCCATTGATCTCCTCACTGGTGAGAGCGCGCGGATCAACATAGTTTGAACGGAGAAAATCGATAACCCCCTGCAATTGCGCCTGGTCCAGATGATTGAACGTTTCCGGAGCAGGCGTTGAGTTGAGTGTGAGTGCTAGTGTGAGTGTGAGAAGGCCCGCGGCTATCGCACGTCTCGCGCACGCACTCACACTCACATTCATATTCCCACTCATGCTCGCACTCGCACTCACACTCATACCTTCCCAATGTCTCTGCGATAATAGCGCCCGTCGAACTCGATTTTTTCGACGGCATCGTACGCGCGCCGTTTCGCGGCCGGCAGACTCTCCGCGGTTGCGGTTACGCCGAGTACGCGGCCGCCTGCTGTTTCCACGCGGTTCTTACTTAAACGAGTGCCGGCATGGAAAACGGTGACCCCTTTTAGTGCCTCTGCTTCTTTCAGGCCTACGATCCGCTTGCCTGTCTCGTATTTACCTGGGTAACCGGCCGAAGCCATTACAACGCAGACTGCGGCGCGGGAATCCCACTCGATCCTGGTTTCGTCAAGGCGACCATCAATGGTTGCCTCAAGCAGATCGACAAGGTCGCTCTTCAACCGCGGTAAAAGGACTTGCGTCTCCGGATCACCGAATCGGCAATTGAATTCCAGCACCTGCGGCCCTTTGGTCGTCAGCATGAGGCCAGGGAACAGCAGGCCGCGGAAACCCAGTTGATCTTTTCGAATACCATCCATGAATGGCGCCATGATGGTTTGCTCAATCTCTTTAAGTCGATCTTCATTCAGCCAACGCGACGGGCTACAGGTTCCCATGCCACCTGTATTCGGACCCTGGTTCCCGTCATAAAGCTGCTTGTGATCTTGTGCGGTCGGGAAAAGAAGATAGGAACTACCGTCAACAAACGCGTGGAGCGAGCATTCGCGTCCTGACACAAATTCTTCCAGAACAATCTGCCTGCCGGCCTCCCCGAACCTTCCGCGGTCGATCATATCCTCGATCGCTAATTCTGCTTCCGATCGATTCCGCGCGATAATCACCCCTTTACCCAAAGCGAGCCCGTCGGCTTTGATGGCCACCGGAAAACCGAATTGGTCAAGTGCTTTCTTGGCTTCTGCAGACGAATCGAATGCTTCGAATCGAGCCGTTGGGATCCCGTGGCGCGCCATGAAATCCTTTGCGAACCTTTTAGAAGATTCGAGCCGAGCCGCGGCTTTTGTAGGGCCGAAGATTCGGAGACCGGCTTCCTGAAACAGATCAACGACGCCGGCGGCCAAAGCGTCATCGGGCCCGACAACGGTTAGATCGATCTTTTCGTTCCGGGCGAAACGCAACAACTCTGGAAGATCCGTGAGTTTGATCGGAATGTTCTTGCCCACATCTGCCGTTCCAGCATTCCCCGGCGCAACGAATATGTCGGTCACCCTGTGAGATTGCTGGATTTTCCACGCGAGGGCATGCTCGCGACCACCACTGCCAAGCACTAAGACTTTCATTTATTAATCGTCCTCGTCCTCCTCGTCGTCCTCGAAAGGCACGGCGGCTTCCACACTCGATCCACGTACTCGGTATTGATCCGTACCAACATATTTTTACACTTGTGTCGATAATTTCCGGGATTCTGGAATTGGCTCAAACCAGTCGAGGACGACGACGAGGACGAGTACGAGTTTTAAGTGGACAGCCTCTAGGGCACATAAATTGTCGGCGTTGTCGGAAGCTGTTCTCTGGCCAGCGTAAACGTCGATCTCAGGTGAACCGTCGGCATACGGAACGACCCGCCGCCTACTCCGCCCGAGTAGGAGATAGGGATCACGATTTTCGGTCTGAGACGTTCGAGCGTAATTCGTTGCTTCGCATCATCAAAACCCCCACCGATCGGCATAAACAGGACGTCTACATTTCCGATGTTGATCGATTCGGAAAGATTAACCGGGTCAGCAATTGCGCCGAGGTGACAATACCGGATACCATCCATTGACCACACGAATGCGATATTGAGACGAGACGTATCGCCGCCGACTTTATCCGAGCTAGTCCGGATCCCGCGCACGGCGAGGCCGCTTGCCCGGTTAACGCCGACCGCCATCGTGCTTCGAAAGATTTGCGGTGACCCTGAAGCCATGTCGGTGAAATTCGCCGTGTCGTCTTCATGAGTTACAAAAACGACGTCAGCCGGAACGCTTCCTGCCTTCCCGGCCGAGGACGTCTTGCTCGGATTGTAGGGATCAATCAATACGGTCAACCCGACCGAAGAGGTCAATCGGAAACAACCTCGGCCCAAGAACTGGATCGTAGTTTGACGCGGCCCGGACGGTGCCGCCCCCCGTTCTCGATGGTGTCTACGGGAGCCGCAACCGGTCAGGAGAACGAGAGCCAACAGGAGGGAAACGCTTCTGTGCATGCTTAAATCAACTTTGATCAAAGAGGGAAGAGTGGCACAGGGCGGAATGCGGATCAAGGCGGACAAATGTGTCGACCTGTCGGCGTATCGGCGTCCGCCCGGGCTAGGCTTTAGTACGCCGATACGGCGATACGCCGATACGGCGACACGTTCCCATCAGTTCCCATCAGTGTCTCAGCGCCCACAATTGACCCTTCGGTCTTTCCCATCGAAATGAGCGGCGAATGCATTCGGTGACATATTTTTTTGCCGTCTCGACTGCCCCATCCAGCGGATGTCCGTTAGCTAGCCCAGCGGCAATTGCTGCTGAATACGTGCATCCGGTTCCATGGGTGATAATTCCTCTCTCAAATGGCGCAGAGAATTCTCGAACGCCATGTTGATCTGCCAAAACATCTATCGCGGTGTCTCCAGCCAAGTGGCCACCTTTCAGAAGAGTCGGAACCTCATATTTCTGGAAAAGAGTCTTGGCAGCAGTTCGCATTTGTTCGAGCGACTGGATTTTCTCCTGAATCAGGACCCGAGCCTCATCCAGATTTGGCGTAATAACGGCGGCCATCGGAAACAGCCTGCTGGAATATTCGTTCACCGCGTCGGGTTGCAGCAATCGATCTCCAGAACCGGCAACCATCACTGGGTCTACAACTAGCGGCGGGCGTGGTTTAACGGATCCTAGGATCTCGCACACCAGATCAATTATCGCTCGCGAGTACAGCATGCCGGTTTTAATCGCGCTGACCGGGAAATGGGTCAGACTGAGCCTGAGTTGGTCCCGAATTACATCGAGGTCAACCGGTTGGATCGAAGCGACTTTTCCCGGGACCTCTGCGACCACGCAGGTTACCACCGTCTGCCCATAGACGCCGAAATGGCTAAAGGTCTTTAGATCCGCCTGGATACCTGCCCCCGCGGAATTATCCGATCCGGCAATGGTGATAGCTACTGGGGACATAAGCGAGTGTTAGTGCTAGTGTCAGTGTTGGCTAGTTACACTAGCACTCTTGTGAACTCTGGCTTTCGGCAGATCAATGGTCTTCAAGTGACGATCGACCGCGTTGTTTATGTCCCTACACTGGAAGCGCCGCCGGACCGGCCGTATCCGTTCGTGTATTTCATTACTATCGACAATCAATCCGCTGAGACGGTCACTATCCGCGGCCGTAAATGGGTTGTCACTGACATGACGGGACAACAGATTGTCGTTGAGGGAGACGGCGTGGTCGGTGAATTTCCTCGGCTTTGCCCTGGCGAGCAATTTTCCTACAACAGCTATCACGTCATTGGCACAAACAGCGTAGCCGATGGAGCGTTTCTAGGAGTGTCAGAGAACGGAGACCCATTTGTCGTTCGGATCCCACGGTTCGAAATGAAAGTGCCGGAATGAGCTGTAGGGCGGCAGGCCCTGCCGCCAGTTCGATTGCGCATCCTGGGTGTTGGCGGCAGAGGCCTGCCGCCCTACAGCGTTTACGCGTGAACGATTGTGTCGACTCTCTGATCGTGTGGTTCGATTGGGATGTCGGTCAGGATTTGGAACGAGAAACAGACGCCAATCTTTCGAGTAGTTGGCGGGAGCATCGCCAGGAACCGATCATAATAACCGGCGCCACGGCCTAGCCTTCTGCCTTGGAAATCAAACGCGAGCCCGGGAACGAGCAAAATGGTGGGTGGATCAGGAAAGATCGGTCCTTTTGGCTCGCGAATGCCAAACTGGCCGGGCACTAGTTCTGCAGGGGATTCGACGTGGCAGAAAACCAAATTCGACGATTCGCAGCGAGGGTATAACCAGTTTCGACTGCTGGACATCCTCGATTGCCAGAGCAAATCGAGATTCGGCTCGTTGCGGGCTGGCGCGAAAAGAGAGACAACCGCATCAGCTAAAATTCCTTGAAGCTGCTCGCAAATGCGAAGCGATTTTGCTTCGCGTTCCTTTGGCGAAAGGAGTATAAGCTCGGCCAGCATCCGCTGCCGGAGCTCCGCTTTGCCGGAAAAATTTGCCATTAGCCGATAATTTAATAATGGATTTGTGTTGTGTCGGACAAGCCAGCGAACCAGGGGTACCGTGTCAGTTTAAAGCCGGGCAAAGGCTGGCTTCGCCGTAACTTTATCACTAAAGTGTACCTTCCGTCATTGTTCACTCGACGGAAAGGAGTTTCGACAAAGCCGCGGTTCCCGGAGATGACGGCAAACCAGGTCTGCCTGACCTGGATCGGGCACTCCTCATTTTTGATTGGGTGGAAGGGACTGAATATCCTGGTCGATCCGATCTGGTCGCTCTGGCTAAAGTTGATAAAGCGAATGAAGCGCCCCGGTATGCAGCTTCATCACTTGCCGGAGATAGACCTTGTCCTGGTAACCCATGCTCACTTTGATCATCTGGATCGACGGACGTTGCGGAGGGTTGCCGCCCTGCAACCGATCATTGTACCGAGTGGTGTAGGCAGTCTTGTTCACGGGCTCGGTTTCAAACTCGTGCACGAGTTAGCGCCATGGGAGTCAATGAATGTAGGCGGTATTGGAGTAACGTTGACGCCGTGCCATCACTGGGGGGCGCGCGTTCTGCACGATCGGTATCGTGGGTTTGGCGGATTCCATTTAAGGCTTGGTTCTCGAACGATTTTCCATTGCGGCGATAGCGCCTACTTCGCCGGTTTCAATGAGATTGGAGAACGGCTGCCCACCGAAATCGCCCTTCTTCCGATTGGCGCATATGATGCTCCGAGTAAGCGCGAGGTTCACATGAATCCCGAACAAGCCGTTCGCGCCTTCCTCGAACTGAAAGCAAACGTCATGGTGCCCATGCACTACGGCACATTCCGTCTCAGTTTCGAACCTCCAGAAGAACCCCTCGAAAGACTCAAAGCCGAGGTAAAACGAAACGACGTCGAGGATAAGATAGTTATCATGGATGAAGGGATACCCAAGGTGTTCTAAACGCCGGGAACGCCGTGATCGCCGGGAACTGAGCCTAGGCGCTGCGATCAAACCAAACCGTGAATTCCCTGAAGGTGCGGTTTAATCGCGTGTTCAGGCACGCTTTCATTGTGCTGCTTTTCGGGGAACATATTCCGAAGGCTACGCTGCGCTTGGCCTACAGCGCTTTCTATGAGCTGCGGCTTCACCGCTTGTCTTTCAGTTCCCGGCGTTCCCGGCGATGACGGCGTTCTCGGCGTTTCCCCTCCCGGCGTTTACTTCTTGAGCCGTGCCAGCACGCTTGTCTTTACGTCTTCCTGGATCTTGTGGACCTCTTCCGGTTTGCGGTTGCAAAGGACCGCGGCTACCAGGGTTTCGCCGCGGCGATACCGGGCGATGAAATTTTTCTTTTCGCGCGACCCTTCGATTTCGCCCAACAGATGCGGCATACTGAAGTCTCCGACGAAGTCGAAATGCATCCCGAGCACGTGACTCGAACAGGTTGGAACGACCTCAAATTTTTGCCGTTTGCGACCGGTCATGTTCGCGCCGGCAGTTAACCCTTGCGCGCGGGCCATCTCAACGTTGGTGATGCGCTTTGCACCGCCATAAATCCGATCCGGATACAGAGCGATGTCGCCAGCCGCGTAGATCCCTTTCTCGTCCGTCTCCAGATACTCGTTGACCGGACAACCGCTGGGACTGCTCAGCGGTGTGTTAACCACGAGACTCAGATTAGGTTCGACCCCAATGGCAACAATCGCCAAGCCGGCAGGAAAACGTAGCCCGCTCTTTGTCTGGATGTTTCTGACAACCGTTTTTCCTTCGAACCCATTGAGGTTTTCGTTCAGGAGCAGTTGAATTCCTGCGGCATCATAAAGGTGGGTCAACCACTGAGCCGTATCCGGATCAAGCAGGTCCTGCCAAATGAATTTGTCTCGGCTCAAAAGACTGAGCTTGGCGCCCGAATGCAACAGAGTTGAAGAGACTTCGGCTCCCAGGAAGCCTGATCCTACGATCACGACATGCTTTTCCGTCAGAAGAATCTCCTGGATCGCCAGGGCATCACGATAATTGCGGAGATAGACAACGTTTCCAAGATTTGCGCCGGCTACCTGCGGTCTTCTTGCTCGAGCGCCTGTGGCCAAGCAGGCCTTGCGGAATTCGATTGTTTGCCCGTTCTCGAGAACTGCGAGTCGCCGCTCAATGTTGAATTCTCGCAGGACCGTTCCGAGCCGCAGTTCAATGTGCTTCTTCTTGTACCATTCGATTGGTTTTTCCGCCAATTTCTCAGACGCGACGAAATGGCCCTTGAATGGTGTTTTTGAGAGCGGCGGGCGCTGGTATGGGAGATAAGCTTCGCTGCTGACAAGCGTGGCAGAGCCTTTTGGGTCGTGTTGACGCATCGCCTCGCAGGCGCTGGCCGCAGCAACGCCGCCGCCGACGATCAGATAGTCACGTTGGATCATTCTCGGCGCGCATTATATGAACGGGTTACGAATTTTCAGAAGAAAAATATTCATCCATGATTTTGTGGCGTTTGACCCGAGGTCCAGGCCGAAATCCTTGGTTCTAAGAGACGTTGGTCATTGCCCAGCTTGCGGACAAGGCGATTGGCAGCCCAACAAAGAGCATGTGAATGATCAGTTGGATAAAGACGCCCCGTTTTGTGACCTGGCGTTTTGGCGCAGCCGAGAGCGGTAACACAACCAGGTTCATTATTGTATAAATCGCAATACCGTAAATGATGCCGGCCCCGGCTGGCCAGCGGAGCATCCAGGGGACAAAAAGTGCTGCGAGACAGAAAATAGTTGCCCAAATAAAGGCGATAAGGAAATGCAGGAGCAACCCAACCAAAGCGATACGCGAGCTGCCTTGAAGAGCGTTCTGCCCTAGCAGGCCGCTGGCAACGTATTTCCACAGTCGCACCGGGCTCGTCCCAAGCATCGCAGCCGAAGTACTTGCAGCAATGGCATCCAAGATGCCGCACAACGCTCCACCCAAGATAACTGCTTGGACAATTCCACTCATGTGTCTATGTGTCGGATTTAAGATGCTGTAGGGCGGCAGGCCCCTGCCGCGAGGGCCAGCGCGATGTCCTGGGTTTTGGCGGCAGGGCCTGCCGCCCTACAGCTTGCTTCGGTGGAAAGTCACTCCAATCGTGGTCCCGTTTTCCATGAGGGTAGCGCAAAGCGCTCTCCAAACTTCTTTCGCAGATTACCGCAGATCTCGGGGAATCCATCGACGTATTCGACATAAGACAGGACGCCGCCTCTTCCGGCCGGATAGTTCCAGCCAAGAATCGAAGCCAGATCCGCAATGCCGGAGTCTTTTACAATTCCTTCTTTGACGCAGCGCAACGCCTCAATTGTTTGAATGGCGAACAACCGTTGTTCGATTTCGTTTGGAAGCGCCTGGTGAGGAGCACGCAGAAAGATCTGTGACAATTCTACCCAGTCAGACTGGTACCCTTTTTCGTCATAATCATAGATCCCAGCGTTGGTTTGTCTGCCAAGACGCGACCGGTTTGTGAACTCTCTCAGAATCCGAACGGCTTCTGCGGCTTCTTTAGGCGAACCAGAGCCGTTGAATATTTCGATAAGCTGATCCAATCCGGTCGAATCGGCCATCAAAAGAGGGCCAACAATCATCCCACAATTGAGGGCGACATTATCAATGAGCCAAGGCGACGTCCCTTCACCGAGCATCAAAATCGCTTCCTGAACGTAAGCAACAGTAACGCGCGTTTTGAACGGGTCTTCTTTGGTGACTGTGGGTGTCGTTGCAAGCACTTTGGCTAAGCCATCGGTGTCCTTTGCCTGATCGAGGCCTACTACCTGGATGCCCTCCGTCAAAGCACGCTTTCGCGTTCGGTAGAGCGTCTCAATCCGATTTTTTGTCGAGCGCGATTCTTTGACGACGACCCATTCCTCCGCCTCCAACCGTATCCCCGCGTCAATAGACCGTTCTAATCCATCCTGAATGCAGCGAAGAATAGCGGTTGGCCCAGTTTCTTCCGGTGGAAAGCGACGCCGAAGGTTGACGTAGACGCTTTCAAGTAGGTTCCGATTTAATGTCGCCTGGCTATAGTTTGGGGACTCTTCCGGCGCTTGAATATCCCAGGACTGTTTCGGTTGCGGGTGGCTTTGAATCCAGCTAGCGGCGGCAGATTCGGTCTCTGATACGGAAATCCAACTTGCCGCATCGACAGCGGTGATTCGGTCCCCTTTCAGCAGGATGCGCGTCGCGAGAGAAATGCCCGCGAGTCGCGGCAAGCGCTGTGTTGCTCCCAGAACCGGCATCAGCCCATATAACAGACCCGGGAATCCTAACTGAATGGATCCGCTCGCTGCGAACCGAGCGTGGCACGCCAGCGCGATCTCCAATTGAAGCCATTGTAGCGGACCCCGAATTAAACCGACGATCGGCTTACCGCTTGTCTCCATCTTTCGCAGGAGTAAGCGGAAACGCTCAAACAATTGCTCCTGCGCCAGAAACTGATCGATGTCGAAGTCTGCTGGATCAGGTTCTAATTCAAGGACAATGGCGCCGGTTTCATTCTTGCCGAGGGCGGTCTCAATAGCGTGCGCCAGCTGTTCGGTTAAGGCATATCCTGCGACGCTGAAATGCGGACAGGCGACCTGCGCGGGCTCGACGTTACTCATACCCGTTTCAGCACGGTGGCAACACCCATACCAAGTCCCGTGCACATCGTGACGAGACCAAACTCTGCATTCCGGCGAATCATTTCGTCAACGATCGTGCCGGTCAAAATTGCTCCGGTTGCACCCACTGGATGGCCCATAGCAATCGCACCGCCGGCGACGTTGATCTTTTCAAAGGGGACTTTGGTTTTTTCCATGAAATAGAGCACGACAGATGCAAAGGCTTCATTGACTTCAAAGAGGCTGATGTCCGCTACGGAAAGTTTAGCTCGATCCAGCGCTTTCCGGGTTGCGGCTGCCGGCGCAGTCAGCATGATGCAGGGATCCTCTGCGGCGCTCGCTGTTGCGATAATTTGCGCCCTCGGTTCTAGTCCGAGCTCCTGGCCAATTCTTCGGTTTCCGAGCACTACAACTCCGGCGCCGTCTGCGATACCCGAAGAATTTCCCGGGTGGTGCACGTGCCGGACTTTCGAGACCCGTGGGTATCTGTACCGGAGAAACGGGTCGTAGCTGAGCCCCGCTTTTTCGAAGGAAGGCTGCAGCTTGCCGAGGCTTTCCCGGGTAACGTTGTCGCGGACCAACTCATCCCGATCCAGCACAAGCGTTCCGGTTTCACTCCGGACGGGTACAACCGATTTTGCGAACCAGCCTTGTTGCCACGCCGCATGAGCACGTTGCTGGGAGGCTGCGCCAATGTCATCCACATCTTCGCGCGAATACCCTTGCAACGTAGCGATCAGGTCTGCCGAAATACCTTGAGGTATCTGCACGACAGAATCTTTGAACGAAACATCTGAACCCATCGGCCCACCAGACCCGAAGATTTTGACCAGCGAAAGCATCTCGATGCCTCCGGCGATGATCAGATCTGCCTGATTCGCCATAATTTTGGCGGTCGCCGCATTGATCGCATCCAATCCCGATCCGCAAAAGCGCGAAACCATCAGGCCTGGAATGCCGACGTCGAATCCAGAATTTAATGCGGCTGATCGCGCCAAATTGCCGCCTTGGTCGTTGAACTGCTCGCAACATCCAAGAATCACTTCGTCCGTGGATTCAGCAATGGCCGCGTGTCGTTGCTTAAGCTCCTTCAAAAGCCCGGTCACCAGGCTTAAGGGGGTTTGGGTGTGCAGCTTCCCGGTAGCCTTGCCTCGCCCGCGCGGCGTGCGGACAGCATCATAAACGTAGACATCAGCGAGGGAATTCATGAAAGGGATGGTTAGTACATCAGGCTAGTCCGACCCCTGATCGTATTCAACTCGCGGCGCTGTAGGCCGGCAGGCCTGCCGCCTGCAGCGCCCGCGTTCTAAACAGTGGACGGCAGACGGGCGATTGTCGACGGTTAACATCGGCCGGAAAAGGGGCCGATCGGGCGACCACTTGACAGGGCCGCATCCATATGGCTGATTCCCGGCTCCGCGCGAGCCGAACATCGCCGTTGGTCCCTGAGTACTGGCCTCTTGGCCCGTTACTGCACGCGCCAGGGGAAACCCGGCAAACCATAAGGAAACTATGCCCGTTCGTCTAGGACGCTTCGAAATGCCAAAGAGCCTCGCAAAAGACGAGGCGACGGCCACTGAAACCTACGCAAAATTCGTCGCAGAACCGTTTGAAGCTGGATACGGCCACACTATCGGTAACTCACTCCGCCGCGTTCTATTGTCCTCTTTAGAGGGAGCAGCGATCACTGCAGTCCGGATCACTGGTGCTCAGCACGAATTCGCTTCTCTGCCTGGGGTCGTTGAGGATGTCACCGATATCATTCTGAACCTGAAGAAGATTAAATTTAAAGCGATCGACCATGAGTCGCGGACTGTCTTCGTCAACGTGAACCGCGAGGGCCCGGTCACAGCCGGCGATATCAATACGATTCAAGGGATCGAAGTCCTCAATTCGGATCAGGTCATTTGTACGCTGGATAAGAAACAGAAGTTTGAGGCGGAATTCGATATTGCTGTTGGTCGCGGCTTCTTCACTGGAGATGAAAACAAACGACCAGATACGCCGATCGGCGTGATTCCGATCGATTCCATTTTCTCTCCAGTAACCCGCGTGAAGTATAGTGTTGAGAATACGCGAGTTGGGCAGCGCACCGACTACGACAAGCTTATCCTTGAGATTTGGACGGATGGACGAATTACTCCAGATGACGCCTTACTCCAGGCATCGGCAATTCTGCGACACCACTTGGATGTATTCGTGAACTACGACGACAATCAAGTCGAGTTCGACGAAACGCCGGAGGAAGTCAGTCAGGAGAATACCCGCCTGAAGAAACTCCTGAACATGAGCGTGAACGAGATCGAACTCTCCGTTCGTGCCGCCAACTGTCTGAACAACGCAAACATCACGACTGTTGGCCAGCTGGCTATGAAGACCGAAGCAGAAATGCTGAAGTATCGGAACTTCGGGAAGAAATCGCTGAATGAGATTAAGGAGAAACTGCAACAGCTCGGCCTCAGTCTCGGGATGAAATTTGAGCCAGGTTTGGTTGAGAGCCCCTCCGTTCTCGATCGGATCGACGATAGATTGATATCACTCTAGAACATTTATGCGGCACGCGAAGAAGACCTTGAAATTGGGCCGGAAAGCGGAACACCGGGACCTTTTGCTGGCAAACCAGGTTTGCAGCCTGATCGAGCATAATCGGATCAGGACGACGCTGGCAAAAGCGAAAGCTGTCAGGCCGTATGCCGAGAAAATGATTACTCTAGGTAAACGGGGGGATCTGCACGCGCGACGAACTGCGTTCGCCTTCCTGCGCCAAAAAGATGCGGTGAAGAAGCTGTTCGGAGAAGTCGCTCAGCGTTCTGCGAGCCGGAACGGCGGTTACTGCCGCATTGTGAAACTCGGCCCGCGCACGAGCGACTCGGCGCCAATGGCGTATCTCGAGTTCGTGGACATCGCTCCGCTGGAAGAGAAAGCGCCGGAGGCGAAAGAAACGAAAGAAACGGCAAAGCCGAAAAAGAAGTAAAAGATCGTCGCAACGCAACGACAAAACTCAGCCAGGGGTGAGCGCCAGCGAACCCCTGGTAGGGTGGTAGTCTATGCCCCATCCTGAAAGGATGGCAGAATGATGGAAGAGCCGATGGGGATGCCATGCGCATGAGGTCGCGCTGAAGCGCGACCCTACCGGCGATAGATCATAACCCAGGATCGGTGGGGCCGAGCTTGAGCTCGGACTCGTGAGCGTTGCGGCTCCCGAATCAATCGCCCAATGCGACCTTGGTTTCCTCACTCTCGATCGTCACAGGCGTTCCGACTGTCACCATTTTCCAGATTATTGCCGCATCCCAGTTAGCTAGCCGGATGCAACCATGGCTACCGGTACGTCCGATGGTCTCGGCGTTTGGACAACCGTGGATGCCGTCTCCGGGGCGATTTAACTGCATCCACAAGATACCGACCGGATTCCTGGGACCGGGCGGCAGATCATAATATTCATCCGTTCGTTCCCCTCGATTCAGCACCCCTTCGTCCCAGCGAAACCATGGGAAGGTAGCGATGCCGATGATCTGCCAGTCACCGATTGGTGCAGGATGTTCGCTGGAACCCGGTGTGATTGGAAACGATGCAATGAGATGATCGTTCTCGAGCACATCAAGCATCCGAGTGGTGACGTTGATATGAATCTTGCGAGCGGCCAGGCTCGGATCCTTCGGCTGGTTCTTTACCAATGGCAACTGGTCGATTAGGAAGGGATCTTCTACATTCGGAACCCTTACCGTAGCCCCTGGTTGCAGAGCATCGATGTTTCGATCTGGATTAAGATGCGCAAGGAATGCTCGCGAGGTGTGGAAACGTTCCGCGACCACTTCTCGCAGATTGCTGTATGGCAGCGATTTTTGCTTCGCCAACTCTGCGTTCTCTTTGGCGTTCGTTCCGACGCGCTTCAGGTCGTCGTCAGTGACGGTGTAGATAGCGTAGGGATTGATGGTGCTGACGTCTGGCACGGCGGACGCGGGAAGGTTATGCGCCCGGTTATATCGGGCCAAAGCTTTTCGGAAAAATTCTCCGGTCCGGCCGTCAATCATTCCGGGGCGGAAATGATTAGCATCTAGAAAAATCTGAAGGCGTACCGCGTTATCCAGCCGCGCGGCCGCTTCGTTCGGTGGGGTAACCGGCGCTGGAGCAGGCGGTGGTCGATGGGTTGGCAAATGCACGCAGCCCGCTAAAAGCAGAATTGCGACTGTGGCCAGCGGATAGCGCGCACGAATTCGGTAAGGCATCGCGCTAAGTCAGCGATCAAGCGCGATTAGTCAAGGGTCGCTGGAGCGCGGTGCTCTGTTACCGCAGTCGCGTTTGCGACTGCGCTAGCTAAGGATCTCGATTGCTTTTTTTAGATCGTTAGGCCGTAGAACAAGTAACCCTTTCCTCGACGTCTTTGCTGTTGCCAAATAAGCGTATTCGATATTCACGTTCTTATCAGCAAGCTTCTTAGCGATCTCTGATAAGGTTCCTGGCTTGTTATCTTGCTCCAGAAGGAGCACGTCGTTTTCGACGACCAGCGTCCCGTGTTGCTCGAAGATTGATAACGCCCTCTTCGGATCGCTCACGATCATGCGTACCACCGCATGATCGATCGTGTCGGAGACGGTCAAAGCAAATATGTTGATTTTCTCCGACGCGAGCGCATCGCATACGGCTGCCAAAGTTCCAGGCTTGTTTGCCAGGAACACCGCCAATTGGGTCACAGTTTCCATAGATTGTTCTCATGGGGCTGGTGCATTCTCGACTGACGAAGCAACGACTGGCTTCGAGATCGGCGCGACCGCGATCGGCCTAATCCTCCAGAATCTTTGCTGAAACTGGCCCCAATCGGCTAGTATTTCTTTTGCGCGATCGCTCTCCGTCCGTTCGAGATGTTTGTAGACCAGCTCTTTCACCCTCAGAATGTCCGCCTCTGAACCGAGCCGTTCGCTAGTAACAAGCTCCGGATTCAGGTTGATCGAAAAGGTGCCATCCAAATCAAGGACATAAGCGGTGCCACCTGTCATGCCAGCACCGAAGTTCTTTCCAGTTTTCCCCAGAACGATGACTGTACCGCCCGTCATATACTCACAGCCATGGTCGCCAATTCCCTCGATCACGGCAGTGGCGCCGGAATTGCGCACCGCAAACCGCTCACCAGCGCGGCCGGCGGCAAAGAAAAATCCCCCGGTGGCGCCGTAAAGGCAGGTGTTGCCAACAATCGAGTTCTCGTGCGCTACGAATTTGCGATTCGCGGAAGGTCGCACCACAATTTCGCCACCACCCATTCCTTTGCCGACATAGTCGTTCGCTTCGCCGACGAGCGAGATATTCACGCCCGGGCTGAGAAAGGCACCCAAACTCTGGCCAGCACTGCCGCGCAAACTCAGTTCGATCGTCCCGTCCGGTAGGCCTTTCTCGCCCCAGAGATAACCAATCTCGCCCGACAATTTTGTACCAACCGCCCGATTCGTGCTTTTGACCCGATACGCCAACGTCAAAGGAATCCGATCGTTCACAGCGTCCCGCGCATCCTGCAGGATGGTGTCATCCAAACGTGAACCTTGGGGCGGATCGTTGCGCTCCCAGGTGTTGTGACGCGGCTGAGACTCGTCGTCCTTAGCCACGTTCACCAAGAGCCTGCTCAGATTGACGGTGTTGGCCTTGGGGTGGCCATCGACCTCTCGTTGGCGCAGAAATTCTACCCGTCCCACCAGTTCGTTGAAGGTGGCTATACCCATGCCGGCCATCAGCTCACGAACCTCCTGCGCTACGCTGTTGAAGTAATTCACAATGTTTTCCGGCTTGCCCTTAAACTTGGCGCGTAAGCGCTCATCTTGAGTAGCAATTCCAACCGGGCAGGTGTTCAGATGGCATTGCCGAACGTAGACACAGCCGGAGGCAATGAGCGCGGTTGTACCGAAATTGAATTCCTCAGCACCGAGCAAGGCAGCAAAAACGATGTCTTCACCGGTCCGCATACCGCCGTCGGTGCGAAGCGTCACGCGATTCCGTAGCCCGTTGAGCAAAAGAACCTGATGTGCCTCGGCGACGCCCAACTCCCAGGCGCTGCCCGCATTCTTAATCGAGCTCAACGGTGAGGCTCCGGTTCCACCTTCATGGCCACTGATCAAAACAATATCCGCGTGAGCCTTCGCGACGCCGGCCGCAACAGTTCCGATTCCGGCCTCCGCCACAAGTTTAACGCAGACTTTGGCCCTGGGATTCACCTGTTTCAGGTCATAGATCAGTTGGGCCAAATCCTCGATCGAATAGATATCGTGATGGGGCGGCGGAGAAATCAGCGTCACTCCCGGGGTACTTTTCCTTAGCCGAGCAATGAGTTCTGTTACTTTATGTCCGGGTAGTTGTCCGCCTTCACCCGGTTTGGCTCCCTGCGCCATCTTGATTTCTATCTCCTTGGAAGCCGCCAGATATGCTGCTGTGACTCCAAATCTGCCTTGAGCGATTTGTTTGATCGCACTGTTGGGCCAATCGCCGTTCTTACGACGGTGAAACCGCTCGGGGTCTTCGCCGCCTTCACCAGAATTCGATTTTCCGCCGATCCGGTTCATGGCGATTGCGAGGCATTCGTGCGCTTCCGGGCTCAGTGCCCCGAGCGACATACCAGCAGTAGTAAAGCGTTTCCGAATCTCTTCGATCGGTTCTACTTCCTCGATCGGAATTGCCGCTCTACCTGTCGAAGTGCGCTCCAAAAGGTCCCGCAAAGTATTCGGTCGAACTGCGCGTACGGCTTCTACGTAAGCTTTATAGTCCTCCGGCTTGTTAGACTTTACGAACGTGTGGAAATTCTTGATAACAGGCGGCGTAATCGCGTGCTGTTCGCCTTGCCGGCGGAACCGATAGTAACCAGGATCACCCAGTTCAATCGTGCCGTTCTCCTGCGGCGTGGGGCCGGCAAAAGCGAGATGATGTCTGGTGATTGTTTCCCGTGCGATTTCGGCAAAACCTATTCCATCGATTTTTGAAGGTGTCCCGGCGAAACATTTGATGATCAGGTCCGAGTTGATTCCTATTGCCTCGAAAATCTGGGCTCCGCGATAGCTGCCGATTACCGAAATGCCCATCTTCGACATGATCTTCAGCAGTCCTTTCTCCAGGGCCTGCTGATATTTTCTGATCGCTTTCGCGTAGGTCGCGCCGTCGCCCAATGCGCCTTTTTCCAAAAGCTCGCGAACCGTTGCGTAACCTAAATAAGGACAGACTGCGCTGGCGCCGTAGCTAATCAGACAGGCCATCTGGTGGACGTCTCGCGCTTCACCGGCCTCACAGATCAGACTGCATTTCATCCGTTTACCGACCCGGATCAGATGATGATGCACCGCACCTGTCGCCAGTAACATCGGAATCGCGACGTGATTTGCGTCTACTCCTTTGTCGGTGAGGATGATCAACGGAGTCGCTTCGTCGACCGCATGTTCTGCCTCGATGCAGAGCTGGTTTACCGCCCGTTCCAGACCCTCTTCGCCTTCGCTTTCATTCCAAAGGACCGAAAACGTGGCCGATTTATGTGCCGCATCTGGAATGGAGCGGAGCGCTACTAACTCGTGTTCCAACAGAATTGGTGAATCTGAGTGTACCAGCTTCGCGTGCTCGGGCGTCTCACCCAGCAGATTTCTACGCCAGCCCATTTGCGTAGCGAGCGACATAACCAGCCGCTCACGGAGCGGGTCGATCGGTGGATTTGTAACCTGGGCAAAGAGCTGCTTGAAGTAAGTATATAAGAGTCTCGGCTGCTTAGAGAGCACCGCCAAAGGCGTGTCATCGCCCATCGAGCCAACGGCTTCCTGACCATCTTTGACCATTGGCTTGATGACCATATCCAGCTCTTCGCTGGAATAACCAAACGCAATCTGTTGCTGGGTCAGTCCCAGTACATCAACGTCTTCTTTTGGCTCTGAGACCTCCCTGCCTGCGATCGGTTGCAGACGAAGAAGGTGAGTGTTCACCCATTCGAGATAAGGTCGTTCGGTTGAGAGTTGCTGCTTGATTTCGGCGTCACGCAGCAACTTTCCTGCGCGAGTATCAATTGCAATCATCTCTCCCGGTGCCAGACGGCCTTTTTCGACAACGTGCGCATCATCGAGCTCTAGACAGCCGACCTCAGAACCCATGACGACGATGCCATCGTCAGTTATCTTGTAGCGCGCGGGCCGCAACCCATTGCGGTCTAGACAAGCTGCCACGATGATTCCATCGCTGAAGACTAACCCTGCGGGTCCATCCCACGGCTCGTTGAAGCATCGATGGTATTCATAATAGGCCTTCAGCTCGGCAGTCATTGTTTCGTCGGTGCGCCACGCCGGCGGCACCAACATGTTCATTGAGTGCAACAGACCGCGCCCGGACATCGTTAGAACCTCCAGCGCGTTGTCCAGGCTTGCTGAATCTGAGCCGCCCGGTTGGATGATCGGTTTCAACAGGTCGATATCCTTGCCCCAAAAATCGGCCATCAGCTCCGATTCGCGCGCACGCATCCAGTTGCGGTTTCCGCGGATGGTGTTGATCTCCCCGTTGTGTGCCAGAAACCGAAACGGTTGGCTCAGTGGCCAAGTCGGAAAAGTGTTGGTGCTATATCGTTCGTGGTAGACACAGATCGCAGTCTCATAATCAGGATTGGCTAGATCCCGGTAAAACTTTTCCAACGAGGCTGCGGTCAATAGCCCCTTGTAGATAATGACCCGATGCGAGAAAGAGACGATGTAGAAGTTCCGAATATGGTCGAGATGCGCCCGCTTCTCGATTTCGTTTCGGGCTAGGAAAAGACGGCGCTCATATTCGTCGTCGTTCATCCCCGCCGGTCTCCCGATTAAAACTTGTTCGATGCGGGGCATCGTCAGCCGGGCTTTATCGCCTAGCACCATGCTGTTCACCGGCACCTCGCGCCAGCCGAACAGAAACAGTTGGCGAAACTCCAGGACGTCCTCAACGATCGCTTTAGCGTGTGCTTGAGCGTACGCGTTGTCGTGCGGCAAGAAAAGCATCCCAACCGCAAGATCGCTGTCGTCGTATAGCGTATGCCCGAGCTTTGTGACTTCCTTGCGGAAAAGCTTGTAGGGGATCTGAGTCAGGACGCCCGACCCGTCGCCCGTCTTCGCATCGGCGTCGATCGCACCACGGTGAGCCATGTTGCAAGCGGCCGTGAGCCCCTGATGCAAAATCCGATTGGAACGCTGGCCACTAATGGCCGCGACAAACCCGACGCCGCATGAGTCGTGCTCTTCCTCCGGATTGTACATCGATTCCGGGCGTCCCTTAATTGCCTGAATTATAGCCTCATTCATGACGGCAAACCCGATGACGTTAGCCTGAATTTTGCGTCGCGCGAACGCAAAATTCGGCTGCCGCAACTATGTAAATAATTTCTGTCGCTCAAACTCGTACCTTTGAATAGTTTGTGCCCTTTACCTTGTCGGAAGAAGGCTCTGCGCAGAGGAGGGGGCTGCGGGTTCCTTCGGCGGGCAGAAACTATAATTTGCCATGAGAATTTTGGATCAGCAAGAAAAGGCGATTGTCCGGCGTTTGATTCGTGATCCTCGCGAATCCGATAACGGGATCGGAGAGCTAACCGGAGTCAATGTGCGCACGGTCAGTCGCAAACGACACCGTCTCGAGCAGGAAGGAATTTTGTCTTATTACGCAAACGTCGATCTATCTGCCGACGGCGCCCAACAGTTCAGTGTGCGGCATCTTTATATTATTAAGTTCCGAGTCGGGATTACGTTTAAACAACTCGTAGACGAGATCCGTAACGAGCCAGTTCAAACCGTATTCACCGCAAGCATTTACGAGAGCCACGTTGCCGAGATCGACGGAAAGGTAGCTCTCTTGCTCTATATCGACGGCGAAAGCGACGTCGATATCGTTCAACGCACCCACGAATCCTTAATCCCTAGTTTGCTGAAAAACCACGGTGCAGACTCGATCGAAGCAATCTCGACCATTCGTTTGCTCGCGCCAGTCCGCGCCATGCGGAACTACCTGCCTATGGTGAACATGAAAAACGGCCTGATGAAGCCGGATTGGCCAGACGAAGCCATCCACGTCGGCCGCTGATGCGTCTGGCCGCCGGAGGCGGCCGGTGCGGTTATCGGAAGAGTTGCTTCCCAACGAGAAACAGGCGGAAATCGATGAGCTCGGTAAAAGTGCAAGCCGTTTAGTCGGGGGACTGATTACCTATCTAAATTCCTGCGGTCATCGAGGCCGTAAGTTTTTGAATACTCCAGAATCCTCAAGGCGGCGAATTAAACGTAGCGAACATCGCCGCCGCCGGCCTCCCAACCAAAACCGAAAACCGAAAACTGAAAACCGATAACCGAAAACCCCGCCGCTACGTAGCGGGGTAGCTGCCCAGCACCTTCACAAACGTACAGTGCCTCTCCAACTCCCCGATCGCCTCCTTGACCACGGCGTCCCCGCAGTGGCCTTCGATGTCGACGAAAAAGAAGTATTCCCAGTTCCTTCTTTTGGATGGACGGCTCTCGATCTTGCTCATGCTCAACTTCAAGCGGGCAAACGGTTCGATCGCGGAGTAGAGGGCTCCGACTCGGTCCTGGATACAGAACATGAGAGACGTTTTGTCCTGGCCAGTCGGAGGGGAGGTCGCGTGGGAGATCACCAGGAATCGAGTTGTATTGTTAGGGCTGTCCTGGATGCCGCGATCGAGAATGTCTAGCCTATACACCTCGGCCGCCATCGCTCCAGCCAGCGCAGCACTACCCGATTCTTTCGCTGCCAGTTCCGCTGCACGGGTAGTGCTGGAAACCTCGATCCATTCCAGATCATGAGCATTCCGCAACAGCCATTTCCGGCACTGACCGAACACCTGCGGGTGAGAATAAATCTTTGTGATCTTGTCCCGCGGTTCTTTGGAAAGCAGATTGTTCTCTATTCGAAGAAGGATTTGAGCGCAGATTTTCAGCTCCGAATCCATGAAAACATCCAGGGTGTGATTCACTGCTCCCTCCACTGAGTTCTCAATCGGTACCACCCCGTAATCTGCCAGCTGTCGTGTGACCTGGTCGAATACGTCGCCAATATTTGGCTGAGGAACGTATTCAACCGACGCGCCGAACTTGGCTCGCGCCGCCTGGTGCGTCCATGTGGCCGCCGGTCCAAGGTAACTGATTGTTAATCCTTTCTCGAGCGCCAAAGCAGCGGACATGATCTCGCGGTAAATGGCTCGAACCGCGCCGGCGGGTAATCGGCCTTTGTTCTTTCTTTCCAACTCCTGCAGCAGGGCTGCTTCTCGCTCCGGCGCGTAGATCGCAAGACCCGCCTGCTTCTTGATGACGCCAACTTCATGCACCAGATCGGCGCGTTGGTTCAACAACGCGAGCAATTTGGTATCAACCTCGTCGATCTGTTTCCGAATATCGTCCAATGGGTTTTGCGCTGGGTCCATACGAGAAAGCACAACAGCTTACGCAGATTCCGCAGAATTTCTCCTAAACTTCAACGCGCCAGAGGATGCTGAGCAGCAGAGCGGTGCGGCTCACTATTCTTTGGTTTCCAGGTTTGGCTCTTGCTTTTGTTCGGACAACCCTAGCTCCGGTTCGTTTGCTTTGGGCAATGCCACCTGTCGCAGTTCCGAGGCATTGGGTAGTTCATCCAAGTTCTTTAAGCCGAAATGCTCCAGAAAATGATGAGTCGTCTCGTAGAGGAGCGGACGCCCAGGCACTTCCGCTCGTCCGGCGACTTTCATCAACCCTGCGTCCAGTAACTTTTGCAGCACCCCATCAACGGTAACTCCTCGAATGGCTTCAATATCTGCCTTCGTAATCGGCTGCCGATATGCAACGATCGCGAGAGTTTCCAGCGCCGGAGCGCTCAAACGAGGGGGCCGTGAATCGGGGAACAGTTGCCGTACCCAGATCTGGTAGTCGCTCCGGCTGACCAGGACCCAGCCTGATGCTTGTTCGACCAGCTTAAATGATCGGTCGAGTTCATCGTATTCCTTCTGCAGTTGGCGCAGGGTTTCCAGGACTCCCGCTTCATTTGTTTTCGCCAATGCCAGATCTTCCTTGGACTCGAGAAACTCAGCGGCCGAACGCAGCACGGTAATCAGTTCTTTAGTTGAAAGCGGCTTTTGCGAGGCAAAGAGGAGCGCTTCCAGAACAGCCTTCAGACTAGCCATGGCCGAGAGTTTAGCCAATGCCGACAACGCCGACAATGCTCATCAGCGCCGACAGCGTTCAGAACGCCGTGATTGCCGGGAACGCCGGAAACGCCGGGAACTGAAGGAGCGGGCCGAATCGCTCGTTGCGATCGGGCTGGCAATGCGCATGAGGTCGCGATGAATCGCGACCCTACCTATGAAGGCGAGGTGACACACCGGGTATGGAGTTCCGCCGATAAGATCGGCTTTAGTTCTCGGCGTTCTCGGCGTTCCCGGCGTTGTTGGCATTATCTTCAAATCCTTCGGATTTCGATTTCGCTGAAAGGCTTTTCTTGGCGCGCGCTCAGCTGCTTCAGGCGAATAAGTTCGAGCAATGCCAGAAATGTGACCACGATTTCTGTTTTGCTAGTGGCAGTGACGAACAACTCGGAAAACTTCAGTGATTTGCCAACTGCAACGGTGCGCAGCAAATGGTCGATCTTGTCCGATACGGTAAAGTTCTCCTGGAAAATCTCCCGAAGGTCTTCTTGCCGCGCTTCTACCTTTCTCAGTACTTTGTGGAACGCGTGGATCAGATCGAAAATTCCGACCTCGCTTTTCAATAAGAGATCGCGGTCATGAAAATCAGGTTTTTCTGGAGCTCTTGCGACTAATCCCTCTTGTTCGAATTCGCGTTCCTGAAGCTGGAAAGCGATATCCTTGAACTTTTTGTATTCGATCAGTTGGCGGATCAGGTCCCAGCGCGGATCCTCTTCTTCAGTATCTTCTTCCGGGGGTTGTTGATGGACGGGCAGCAGTGTCCGGCTTTTGATGTAGATAAGATTTGCCGCCATCACGACGAACTCACCTGCGATCTCCAGGTCGAGCATTCGGAACGTTTCGAGGTACTCGAGGTATTGCCTGGTAACTCGCTCAATTGAGATGTCGTAGATGTCGACCTCATCTTTCTTGATCAGGTAAAGCAGCAGGTCTAACGGTCCTTCGAAGACCTCTAGCTTAACTTTGTAGTCCGTCATTTCTTGAGCAAAACAGCATTGGCTACGGCATGATGGGCAGAGTGGCTAAGGCTGACCAGCACCGTTTCGATCTCGAGGCGTTTCGCCAGTTCGGCTGCACCTGCGTGCAACACGATGAACGGTTCTCCACTGGCTTTTCGACGAACTTCGATGTCTTTCCAATCAAATTGTCCAGCAAATCCTACGCCGAAGGCTTTTGAAACTGCTTCTTTGGCGGCAAATCGAGCCGCGAAATGCGGTCCCGGATCAGCCATTGACCGGCAATACTCTGCCTCGGCCGGTTGATAGATTTTCTCAATAAAACGGTTCCCGTGGCGCAGAATTGCATCCGCAATTCTGCTGGTCTCCACGACGTCGATCCCGATACCGAAAATCATCCGCGCATCAGCTCGACCATCTCGCGGACGGCGTTTTCCAGACCATAGAACAACGCACGAGAGACAATCGCATGCCCAATGTTAAACTCCTGCCACTCCGGAATCTTGAGCAATGGTTTCACGTTCTCGTAGTTGATCCCGTGGCCAGCATTGACTGCTAGCTTTTTCTCATCGGCGAGCCTGGCGGATGCTGCGAGCCGATCCAGCTCATCATCCTTGAACTCTGGAAGCGCGTTGGCATAAGCGCCGGTATGCAGTTCAACGGCTTGCGCGCCGATCGCCGCGGAGGCCTCAATCTGTTCAGCGTTTGGTTCGATGAACATGCTGACCCGGATCCCCGCCGCGTGCAGGCGCTCCACGGTTTGTTTTAAGCTCTTGAAATTCTTGGCGACGTTGAGGCCCCCCTCGGTGGTCACCTCCCGACGATTCTCTGGCACCAGGCAGACGTCATCCGGCACGATTCTCAGTGCAGTTTCCAAAATCTCGGGCGTGTTTCCCATCTCCAAATTGAGCTTCGTCATCAAGCTGTTTCTCAGGCGAAAGACGTCTCGGTCCTGGATATGTCGTCGATCGGCGCGGAGATGTACGGTGATACCCTGAGCGCCCGCCCGCTCGCAAACAGAAGCGGCTCTCAGGACATCGGGCTCAGCATTTGGCGAGTCTATCGCGTCGACGTAGCGCACCTGTCGAAGCGTCGCAACATGATCGATATTAACGCCCAGTCGGATCATATGAGTGTGAGTGTGGATAGCAATGCCAACAATGCCATCAGTGCCAACAATGCCAACAATGACTTGTTACTCTTCGCGACTTTTCGCTGATGGCACTGTCGGTGATGTCGGCGATGTTGGCATTCTGTTCAATGCCGGAAATGCCGCGTCCCGGTGCAGACCATCGCTACGTTTCGCTCGTTCGCAGCTTTGACCACTTCTTCGTCGCGAATCGAGCCACCAGGCTGGATTGCCGCTGTTGCTCCTGCTTCTGCGGCAGCAATTAATCCGTCGGCAAACGGGAAATAGGCGTCGCTGCAAACGGCGCTTCCTTTCAATGAGAGCCCCGCCTCGTTTGCTTTCCAGATTGCGATTCGGGAAGAGTCAACCCGCGACATTTGACCAGCGCCAATCCCCAGTGTGCGATCCTTGGATGCATATACGATTGCGTTCGATTTCACGTGCTTCACTACGCGCCAGCCGAAGAGCATCGCTTTCATTTCGTCGGCGGTAGGCGGACGCGCTGACACTACGTGGTGTTCCGGATCCTTGAACTCCACGCGATCCTGATCCTGCACTAGCACCCCGCCAATGATCGATCGAACGTCTTTGTCCCGTTCCGTTTGTTTCGCCCAGTCCAGCATGCGGATCAGACGGAGATTCTTCTTTTTCTGAAGCAGAGCTCGTGCTTCCGGTTCGAACTCAGGAGCAATAATCACCTCGCTAAAGATCTCAGATATGGCTCGGGCCAGCTCCAAAGTCATCGGACGATTAGAGACAATGATACCCCCAAACGGCGCCTGTTTGTCGGTAGCAAACGCCTTGATCCAGGCCTTCTTAAGATCGGAATCTGACCCCACCCCGCACGGGTTTGTGTGTTTCAGGATCGCGACGGTCGGTTCGACGAATTCATCGATCAAATTCGCGGCAGCGTCGATATCCAGGATGTTGTTGAAAGAGAGTTCCTTGCCATGGAGCTTCTGAAAGAAGTCTCCGAACCGTCCGTACAACGAGGCGACCTGGTGCGGGTTTTCGCCGTATCTCAGGTGCATCTCCAAGGGCAGCGAGAGCGCGAAAGAGCTAGCTGTCGTCTGCTCGCGATCCAGGAACTCGGCAATGGCCGTGTCATAGCGGGACGTTGTAAGAAATACTTTAATCGCCAGGTGTTCTCGGAGCTTCAGGGTCGTTTCGCCATGGTGCTGCTCCAGTTCGGCTAGAACGGTGTCATAGTCGCCTGGATCGGTGAGGACGGTCACCGATCGGTAATTTTTTGCTGCGCTCCTGAGCATTGACGGACCGCCAATATCAATTTGCTCGATCGCTTCTTCGAGAGTGACTTCCGGTTTGGCGATCGTCCTCTCGAAAGGATAAAGATTTACCACAACCAGGTCGATTGGTTGGATCTCATTTGCTCTCGCTTCCCGCTGGTGCTGTTCGTTGTCCCGCAAGTAGAGCAGGCCACCATGTACTCTTGGGTGCAGCGTTTTGACCCGCCCGCTCAAAATCTCAGGAAAACCGGTAAACTGCTCAATCTTCAAATGGGGGATCGACTCGCTCTCCAGCAATGCCGCTGTTCCTCCCGTCGAAATAATCTCAATACCCATCTCGCTAAGATGGCGAGCAAACGGAACCAACCCATTCTTATCGGATACGGAAATGAGAGCGCGATTGATCTTCATGGAGGGCAAAAGTTTATCAAAGGAACGGTTGGTGTCGAGAACCCGCAAGCGGTCTACCGCGTGGTGGTGGTGGACCTTGGGTTCAGGTCGTACAGGCTAGAGCAAAATGGTCCTGGGCGAACTGAACGCGACGCTGACTTGGTCCCTATTTTCACGCGGTTTCTCTACTATTTTAGTAGGAAATTACTTGACGAAAAACAGAAGCTATCTAAAGAAATTGCGCACGCTCTTTGGGGGGAACCGGCCGAGGTTTGTTTAACTCGGCCGGCATTTTCTACCTAGACCTAGACGAGAAATTCTAAGAAGACACGAAAGTAAGTCGAACACCGTTGGCGTATGGGCGTATCGGCGAAACCGAACGCGACGACCAATCGACGCCGATACGCCGATACGCCGAAACGCCGACACAATCCCTTAATCTTCTCGCTCCGTCCTCGACCGTTCCCAACCCGAAACTTGCTCGATCTCCAGCAGGTCCTGGTCTGATAGCTTTAAAGTTGCCGCACCCATGGAATCTCCTAGCTGATCGAGGTTATTCGCTCCGATGATCGGCGCAGTCACGAACGGCTGAGCCAATTGCCAGGCCAGTGCGACTCGCGTTGGTGTTGAATTGTGCCGCCCGGCAACCTCAATCAATTTCTCCAGGATATCGAAGTTCTTGTCTGTCATCCGCCGTGCATTATCTCCCGTCCTCACGCTTTCAGGGAGCGGTTGGTTTCGACGATATTTCCCGGTCAGAAATCCGCCGGCTAACGGGCTGTAGGGTAAAACGCCAACACCGTACGCCAAACAGACTTTAGCAATTTCGCGTTCGAAATCCGCACGAGTCGGGCTGATCAAACTGTACTCTGGCTGGATCGAGACGATCGATTCGAACCGGTGCTTATCTGCCAGCCCAAGAGCTTGCATTAAGCGCCAGGCGCTGAAATTCGAGCATCCGATATACCGGACATATCCTTTCCGGACCAGATCGGTAAAGGCGGACAAAGTTTCTTCGATCGGAGTTAACGGATCAATCCAGTGTGCCTGATACAAATCGATATAGTCGACCTGCAGGCGCCTGAGGCTGTCTTCGCATGCGCGCAGAATCCAACGCCTGGACAAGCCTTCGCGCTGCAGCGGATGATCTCTGCCTTCGGAAAAACCTTGTCCCATCGCTGCACGAACCTTGGTAGCGATCAGTACTCGGTCGCGATTCTTTCGCGCGGCTAACCAGCGCCCGATGATCTCTTCCGAGACGGCTCCCGGATTATTGGGAGCCCAAGCACTGTAACAATCCGCCGTATCAATCAGGTTGCCGCCTTGATCAACATAGGCGTCCAAGATTGTATGCGACGCCGACTCATCCGCGCTCCAGCCAAATTGCATTGTGCCCAGAGCGATTGGCGAGACGAAGAGACCACTCCGGCCGAGCCTGCGGTATTTTGGGATAGTAGTCATGATGTAAAACCAAGGAGGCCGAATTTAGATTCTGGATTCAAAGTTCTAGCCTTCTAAGCTATTTCTTCATCCGGATCACGATTTCAACCCGGCGATTCAATTGTTGCTCTTCAACAGATCGATCGCCCGGCACCAGTAGGTGCGATTTTCCGAACCCTTGCGTCTGGATTCGGTCCGGACCGATTGCCATGTTTTCTACCAACCAAAATTTTACGCTCTCGGCGCGGCGCTGGCTCAGGTCAAGGTTATATCCATCACTTCCAAAAGAATCAGTGTGCCCTTCTACCTTGAAGTTTGCTTGTGGATTTCGCTGGATGATTTTGCCTAGTTTTTGGAGGCTTCCGGTCGCACCTGGACGCAGCGTCGCGGAATCGTAGTCGAACAATAAATCCGTCGGCATCAAGATCGGTGCTGTTCCATTGCCAACCTGTCCCGAGCCTGCCAGCAACGAATCGAGGTTGCTGAATCCTGCCGGAATGCCAACGCCTCCGGCGAGATTGGAGTCGCCGGCATCCTCATTGTCGGTTTTCCCGGGATTGTGCTTGTTTCCGGCCGCGATCTTAGGTCGTGTAGGAACATCAGGTTTATCGGTCAATAACTGTTGGCGAACCTGGCTCAACTCTTTGTCGATAGCGATAGCGCTTTCCGCTTTAGCTCTGGCTGCGGCTGTCATCGCAGACTGGGTATTGACGCTTGGCTTTTCCTTCAACTCGGGGATCTCCGGTGAATTAACGCCGGGCGTAGCGCGAATTTCCTTCATCTCCTCTTCGAAGGAGCCATCGAACTGGCTCAGATTCTTTACGCTCCCGAGATCAGCGATCGGTTTACCCTGTTGTGTGTTCGGTTTGGAATCGGATTGCAAAAGCTGCTCATTGACCTGAAGCCGGCTGACATTGAACGCCCTAGGGACAAGCCGGGACGTATCTGGCGCGTCGAATCGATCCAATGTTTTCTTGCTGAACAAGTAGAGAAGTCCGCAATGAAGCGCGAACGACAGAAGCAGCGCAGGAATGAACCAGTGCCTTAACGACACAGAACTATCCGCAATTGGATCCTCGGAGTAGTGAGCCATTCTAGGGCGGGAGCATAACTTTGAACGGGTAAGCTAGCAAATTTACAACGCCGACATTTAAAACGCAGAACGAGACGGCGATGGGGCGATACGGCGAGACGGCGAAAGCCGAATGCCATGCCGGAAAGCGTTGCGCGGGCACATTACGAATTTCATTCAGGAAATGACGAACGGAATGAGGTCGCATGATTCGCTCTGAAAGGGCAGCAGACAATCACCGTGTCGCCCTATCGCCGTCTCGCCGTATCGTTCCCCGGATCCCATCGTTGCCGGCGTTGCCATTCACGCTATCTTACCTGCTCCTATGACCGAGCAGAAAGGTGCAACCGAACGGATGGAGAAGATTGTCAGCCTATGTAAAAGGCGCGGTTTTATTTTCCAATCCAGCGAGATCTATGGCGGTTTGAACGGCTGCTGGGATTATGGGCCTCTCGGGACAGAGCTAAAGCGCAACGTCAAAGACTTCTGGTGGCGCCGAATGGTCTATGAGCGCGACGATATCGTCGGTATGGATGGATCCATCTTGATGAATCGCCAAGTCTGGGTCGCAAGCGGCCATGAGTCTACCTTCAGCGACCCGATGGTTGATTGCCGGAATTGTAAGGCCAGGCTCCGCGCAGACCATTTAGTCGAGAAAAACGGAAAAAAACGATGTCCGGTGTGCGGTAGCACCGATCTCACCGAGCCCCGAGCATTCAACCTGATGTTCAAAACTTATGTCGGCGCGACGGAGGACGAATCGTCGATTACCTATCTTCGCCCGGAGACAGCGCAGGCGATTTTTGTGCAGTTCCGTAACATACTTGAAGTGTCGCGTAAGAAGTTGCCGTTCGGAATTGCGCAAATTGGTAAGGCATTCCGGAATGAAATCAATCCGCGCAACTATACATTTCGTTCGAGGGAGTTTGAACAAATGGAGTTGGAATATTTCTGTCAGCCGGAAGACGGGTTCAAACTGTTGGAATACTGGCTGCAAGAGCGCTTGAAGTTTTATGATGAAATCGG
The DNA here is from genome assembly GCA_046727495.1 of bacterium. Taxonomy (GTDB): domain Bacteria; phylum Verrucomicrobiota; class Verrucomicrobiia; order Chthoniobacterales; family JAFAMB01; genus JBKPBY01. The sequence continues at coordinate 29,515 of JBKPCS010000017.1, forward strand.
CATTCCCAAAGACCTGATTCATGTGCATCGGATTCCTCCGGAAGAGTGTGCTCACTATTCCAAAGGTACCTACGATATCGAATTTCAGTTCCCATTCGGAGTCCAGGAACTCGAAGGTGTTGCTTACCGGACCGACTACGATCTCACTCAGCACCAGAACGCGAGCGGCAAGCCTTTGGATTACTACGATGAAGAAACCAAACGCCGCTTCGTCCCGCACGTGGTCGAGCCGAGCGCCGGTGTTGATCGAACAGTGCTCGCATTGATCTGTGCCGCGTTCGCCGAGGAAACCGTCACCGGCGATAACGGCAAAGCTGAAGTTAGAACTGTCCTCCGATTCCACCCGAGGATGGCTCCGATCAAATGCGGCGTTTTTCCGCTTCTCAAGAACAATTCCCAGCTGGTTCAAAAAAGTCGCGAGATCGCCGATTCCCTCAAACCGTACATGATGGTTTTCTATGATGAGTCCGGTGCGATTGGCCGGCGGTACCGCCGGCAAGACGAGGCGGGAACTCCTTTCGGTGTGACCGTCGATTTCGATACAATTGGTGAAAACGGTCCGGAAAAGCGCGACACGGTTACATTACGGGACCGCGATACCATGAAACAGGAACGCGTTTCGATTGCTGAGCTGAAAGACCTGCTTTTGGAGCGGATTCGATAATCGTCAGGGTGTAGGCAGGCTTCGCCGAGCCTCGCCTTCCCGTCTGCCGGGGCCAGAACCAGCGAGAAAGGAAATTCCTTGTCATAGGGTGCACCGGTTGGAACAGTGCCGAGGGTTGGCTGGCAAATCGAGGTCACTCTTGTATGGCAAATTCTCCCCCGAAACCGTTGCAAAATAGGCCAAGCAGACGCCCGGCGAAAACCGCCTCCCCAGGGATCCTGTTCCTGGTTGGCTTGCTCTTCTTCCTACCGTTTCCCGTCGATCCGTCTACCGTTGTTTCTCTCTGCGTTCCGAATGCCGCACAAAGAACGATCGACGGTGGACGGAAGACGGTAGACTGTAGACTGAACCGTTTTTGCCTAGCCAAAAACGGTTAGTTGTCACCCACGGTACAGCAAAAATTGTAAACAGAAGCGCGCCGAAAGGTTGGACAGACATTGAATACACGCCCTTCTTCAGATGGAGAAAGCTGTTCGCGGTGAGGCCCAAAAGAAGGACGACAAAAGAAGCGAACAAAAGAAAACGCATCCATAGTGGCACTCCTTGTTGAAAGGCTTGCACTAGCGCTAGCACAACCGCGGGCGCGAGCACGACATACGTCGCTGATTCTGTGGAAGGGCCGAATAGCAGCATCCAGCAGCTAGCGAGCGTGAGTAAACAGACAAGTCGCCGATTTTCCGGCCAGTCGCGACCCAGCCAACAAACGGTAGCAACCAGTCCGCCCGCCAGCACTTGAAGAAGGAGGAACACTCGCGCACTCAAATAGACATGAAACACTTGCAAAAGCATGGCGAAATCGCGTGGAGCGATATTCATGTTCGTTCTGCGATTGTCTGCTGCTCTTGAACTGATCCAGCGTTGATACTGCTCCAGGACATAGGAAGGGCGTTGCAGAACGAATGAAAGTGCTCCCAGCAACACCATGACGATAATCAGTCGCCATGTTAGTTGGCGCGGATACAGGAGTATCAGCAAGAGCCCGACGCAAAGCGGGTAGATCTTGAAGTAAGCAGCGATACCGATGCAGATAGCGCAAAGCATCCAGCGCTCGTGATGGGCCGCAAGAATGGAGAATATCAGTAACCCGATGATCAAAGGGTTTACTTGTCCATTGTTCAAATTGCCGATTGCTAACGGTAACAGAAACAAAAAGACCAGGGAGAAGAGCCCGTTTGAGATGCGATCGTGAATTCCCGACCTCAGCCAGCAAAATATCGCGCCAGCAAATACACCAGCATTCAGGAGTCGCCAGAGGATTGCGCTAACAGGATGAGGGACTAACGAAAGAGGTACAAAGAAACCAGCGATCAGCGGGCTATAGATGAAGCCGCTCGACGTCGAATAAAGCGGGAGACCACGTAGCCAGCGTGCTCCGGCATCGGCGTAGGTTGCAACCAGATCGTTCCGAGACGAAGCGAACCCAATCCGCAAGCTGACAGCAGCCACCGTAACGATCCATACCGCAAATACAATCCGATCGAATAAGACATTCGTCGTGCTTTTAGCGGACTCCGCTTGCGTAGACATGAAGGTTCCTATCTTGCCATCTCATGTCTCTCGGTCAACGTCCGGTAACATAAAGACATCAGCCCGTTGTTGCCGCCATCCCACGGCTCAGCAAGCCGTACCAACCAAAGACGGAAGACTGAAAACTGAAAACCGCGGCCCGTACGGGCTGCGCTAGGGTTGCGCGAGCAACTGAGCGATTCGTTTAACTCTGGCAACGTTGAATTTGATCCGCCTCATAAAAATATTATCACCCTTCGGATCGTCCAACATCCGATAGATGCCCTTCCAGTCATTGTCCAGAATCGGCATCACATAGTTATAAAAGAACTTTTCCGTGTCCTGCAAGAGATCCAGCAAACTGTTGTAAGTTGCAAAGCTGCCTTCACGAATCTTCGAAAAGCTAGAGGCTTCTCGAAACTCCAGGTATAGACCCGGCAAGCGCTCTGGATATTCCTCTGCTGCAAGCTGTCCAACCATGTCCCCGGTGGCAACAATTGCGCCGATCAGCCACTCGCGCGCGTCTCGAAATGGAAGTTGATTTATATTAGTCGAAATCGCTGTCGCGCAGATGGCATTCTGGATCTGGCGAAGCTCATCGCTAGAGAACCCGAATTCAGGCAGCAAATCCCAGGCGAAGAAACAACTGCGTCCAACATGAATTATTGAATACTTTGCGCCGGAGCCGTTCAAGTCATCTTTGCATTTCAAGTATCCGGTATCGTGAAAAATAATTGCCGCGATAGCGAGCTCCCAGTCACGCGGGTCGAGCCTGATATCTGTGATGTTAATATCCTGGACAACGCGCTCTCTGTGCTGTCCGATGGCGCCTGCTCCTTGCGCTATCAACAATCTCAGTACTACCGCAGTCGCCTCCATCGTATGATCGAAATCGTGGAACGCGGTGTCGCAAGCTTGAAAGAGGGGATGTTGCCCGTGGAAAAGGCCGAACGCGAAATCGACAAGCGAGCGCACAAGCGGTTGTGGTTTTTCACCAAACGTTTCATCACACAGTTGTGTGAGCGCCCGATAGCTCCTGGGGTAGAACATCTGGCAGAATCGTTCCTCCGCACACTCAGGAGAGCAATAAAAAAATGGCTGCTGTAGGGCGGCAGGCCCCTGCCGCCAAAACCCAAGATTTGGATGGATACCCCCAGGTAATCCCGGCAAAGCAAACGTTGGGTTCCGGCGGCAGGGCCTGCCGCCCTACAGAAAAAAATCTTTTTTGGCAAAAATTAGTTGCCGGACCGATGGCCGCGGACTAGTGTTGTTGCTACCAGCTCGATTGGCCCCCAGAACGAGTTCCCCCTCTGATCGAGCTGGTTTTTCTTTCGCTTGATTGCGCCGGTTTTTGCCGATCGGTTTAAGATTTTACGGCACGGATGCGTCCGCTTCTTCTAAAAACAACCGGTGAAGCAGGCGTGTGGCCTCTTCTGCCTTTGCGCGTTCCACCAACCAGGTCGTTCGAAAGGAGGATGTAGCAATATTCGCAAAACCGATTCTCGCGGCTTGGAAAGCTTGCAACCCGCGCAGCGTATGATGATTCGAGGCGTTGATTCCCGCACCAATGATACTTACGGCCGCCAGCGTATCATCCCAATGTCCGATCTCATCGATCGCTCTCCGGAATTTTGCTTCCTGGTGCAGATTTTCTTTCGACACCACAAGCGTTACTCTATTTTCACCCTCTTCGGTGCTGGCAAAATGAAGTTGTTTGCCGGGCACTCCGGCCTCGTCCATCAGTGTGAGTAGGTGGTCGGTGTCGTGACTTTGAATCATCACAACCTCTTTTTCGCTCGCAACTCCGATGACCGAACCAGGCATTCTGGGCGAGTGTTTTCGTACAACCGTCCCATCATTGGCTGGATCATTCTTCGGCAACGGGCTGGTTGTCGATCTCGCGTAAATCGCGATTCCTTTCTCTTTCGCAAACTCGACTGCTTGGGCGTTCAGCACGCGCGCCCCCGACTCAGCTAGTTCCTGAGTTTCCTCATAGGAAAGGATTGGAATTCGTTTCGCACCCTGGACGACCCTCGGGTCCGCGGAATAAACACCGCCCACGTCGGAGCAAATCTCACACCATTCGGCTCCAAGAGCCGCGGCCATCGCCACCGCCGTAGTATCGCTGCCTCCCCGGCCAAGGGTCGTTATTTCTTTGCGGTAGGAGACACCTTGATATCCGGCGATGACGACCACTTTTCCCCGGCTAAGTTCATCCTGCACCCTGAAAGGGCGCACCTCGATGATTCTGGCATCGATGTGACGATCGTTTGTGATGATCCCAGATTGGCTGCCGGTGAAACTGATCGCGTTACCTCCCAGTTCGCGAATCGCCATTGAAAGGAGCGCCATAGAAATTCGTTCCCCAGCTGAAAGCAGCATGTCGAGCTCTCGTCGATCGGGGTTAGTCGAAATCTGCTTAGCCAGCCCCAATAGATCATTAGTCGTGTCGCCCATCGCAGAAACGACCACAACGACATCGTGTCCGAGCTTCTTCGTCTCCATGACCCGTGACGCAACCTGCTTCAGCTTCTGCGCATCAGCCACACTGCTTCCACCATATTTCTGGACAACGATCGACATGTTTACTCTCTGCGTATTTTGCCATTCGGCGTCCGCGGCAAACGATCGACTACGCGAAAAATTCGCGGCACCTTTCTGGCATCGAATTGCTCGAGAAGCAATCTTTCCAGCCTGTCCGTCTTATTCGCTGGACCAACAACCTCTGCGGCAAGTTGTCTGGAATCGGGATCAACGAAAACGCGGCTTTCTCTGATTCCAGGAAGTGTGTTAAGGGCGGTCTCAACCTCTTCGCAGAAGAACTGCAAACCATCGACTTGCAGGCGGTTTTTGCCGCGACCGAGCAAATAGAGGTAGCCATCTTCGTCCTGGCGAGCGAAGTCGCCGGTCGGAAATCCATTGTCTCGCATAAGGGTGCGAAGCGGTCGCCAAGGAGCAAGGTAAGCGTCAAATAGTCCTGGACCCGACACGTGCAGCTCTCCCGTTTCACCGGTTTCCACAACCCGTCCATCCTCTCCAACCAGAGTCACTTTGTAAGCGGGCATCGCGGCTCCAACCGAGCCGCTCTTGTTTGCGTGGGTGTTCAGCGTCAGCAAGCCGACTTCGATGATGCCGAGAGCGGGATTGAGGTTCTTTCCGAACCGAACTCTAAAATCGGTTGCAGTCTGCGGCAAAAGCGGTGCAGTCGTAGAGATAGCGAGTCGCAACGAATCAAGGGATTCGACATCTGACCTGGTCAATTCCTGGTAGTAATCTGGAGCTCCGTAAAGAATGGTTGGTTGCCCCAGCCGGGCAGTTGTTCTCCATCCCGTTGTGCTTTCCGAAATGACGACCGTTGCGCCGCGAGAAAGATACAGAAGAATCGAAACGACAAAGTGGTCGGCCATTGGAAGCGCGAACCAGATCTTGTCCTTCGGTGTAATCCTCAGAACTTCATTTGCCGCGTTCAACCGATTGAGGATTGTTTGGTGTCCAAGCAGAACTCCTTTGCGGCGACCCGTACTGCCAGAGGTGAAACGAACGTACGCAGGACTGCATGCTCGAAATGCTTTGTCGCTTGCGTCGTCGACTGCGGTTGCAAACGGCATACGAATCAGCCGCTGGTTTGCTTCCAACAGCCAATGGAGTCCAGCCGCCTTTATCGCGTAGTCTTTCTCTTCCTCCGGAAGAAATGTGCCCATTGGGGCGATACAGAGGCCAGACGCCAGGATCCCAAGCGCAGAAACCAGAAATTCCTTTGGATTCGCTACGATCAGCCCACAGCGCTCCCCCGGCCGGCATCCTCGCTCGAACAGTTGGGCCGAGCAATGCTCCGCTTGCCGCACCAGCTCGGAGTAGGTGAGCGTTTCGTCGGAGTCTTCGATCCGGAGGGCTGGTTGGTGGGGTTGTTCCTTGGCTCTTTGACGAATGAGGGAGACGATATCCACGGGCTAATATGACAATGCCAACAATGCCATCAACGCCGACAATATGAATGGCAGCAGCTCAGTCAATGCCGATCCGGCCTCGAAGGGACCAGCAACGTTTCCTCCCGCCCAGCTCCTTTGTTGGTCTGGCCGAGGCCGGATCAGCGTTGACGGCGTTGTTGGTACTTATATTGTCGCGGAGCTGACTAAAATCTCATGTCCGAAAAGCGCAAAAGGATCGTTATCAAGTTCGGAACCGGAATTCTGACTAGGCATCACAGCAATTCACTGGACACAAACCAATTTCGCCGCTTGACCACTGAGGTGGCAGAACTGGCGTATCTTGGCCATCAGATCCTTCTGGTCAGTAGCGGCGCGGTTGGCGCCGGCCTGATGTTGCTCAAGATGCGCGATCGACCGAAGGAGCTTTCGCTGGTTCAAGCTTGCGCAGCTGTCGGGCAGTCCCGCTTGATGCGAATGTACGAGACTTTTTTTTCCCGGCACGGTTTCCATGTGGCCCAGCTTTTGTTGAGCCACCAAGATATCGATAGCCGCAGACGGTATGTGAACGCTCGTAATACATTGGAGCGTCTTCTTGAGTTCAAGAACGTGATTCCCGTGATCAATGAGAATGACTCCGTTGCTGTCGAAGAACTGAAGCTGGGCGATAACGATCGTCTTTCCGCGGAAGTCGCAATCCTCGCACATGCCGATCTGCTCGTCATTTTGACCAGCGTGCCTGGTCTGTTGGACGGAGATAGACGATTGATCAAGAGGGTTAGTGACATCGATTCTGTTGCGCACTTGGCGAACAAAGAAACCGGTGTCTATTCTACCGGTGGCATGGTTACAAAGCTGCAATCTGTTGGAATGGCGGTGAAAGCAGGTATCCCGGGGGTTATCGCCAGCGGTTTGGAGCCGGGCGTACTATCCTCTGTGCTCTCCCCAAAACCGAAGGGAACGTTCTTCCTCGCATAAACTGCGTTTGAGTGTGAGTGTAGGGCGCCAGGCCTCTGCCGCCAGTGCCCAAAAATGGTCTTCGGTTTTGGCGGCAGGGCGTGGCGCCCTACAGCACTCATGGACCTCGCTCAAACTATCGACCAGATCGGCCGCAATGCCCAAGCTGCGAGCCGTGTCCTCGCAACGGTGGACGCTGCGCACAAGAATCAAGCGCTGCTGCGTGCTGCAGACCAGATCGAGCGAGAGACCGACGAAATACTTTCTGCCAACTCCGCCGACCTCGATGCCGCCAGAAGCCTCGACGCCGCGATGCGAGATCGGCTTCGGCTCGATCGCGATAGACTCAATAAGATCGCACAGAGCGTTCGCGCTATTGCTGAGCTGAAGGACCCGGTTGGAGAGATCCTCAAAGAGTGGGAGCGTCCAAACGGACTCAAGATCGCCAAAGTCCGGGTACCGATTGGAGTCATCGGTATTATCTATGAGTCGCGACCCAATGTTACCATCGACGCAGCTTCACTCTGCTTGAAAACCGGTAACGCGGTGATCCTGCGTGGCGGTTCTGAGGCCGTCAGATCTAACGCGGCGCTCGCAGCCGCGTTTCAGCGTGGATACGTCTCCGCTGGATTGCCGGACTACGCAGTGCAGTTGGTACCGGGTACCGATCGCGCCGCAGTTCCCCTCTTGGCCCAGATGGATCGGTATCTTCACCTTATTATTCCGCGAGGCGGAAAAACGTTAATCGAAACGGTCGTAGCGTCGGCCCGTGTACCGGTAATTAAGCATTTTGACGGTGTCTGCCATCTTTACATCGATGACGCAGCCGACTTGAAGATGGCTGAAGATGTTGTTCTGAACGCCAAGTGTCAGCGTCCTGGCGTATGCAACGCCGTGGAAACGTTGTTGGTGCACGCAGGGATCGCCTCGGATTTCTTGCCAGCGTGCGCAGAAAACCTTTGGAAAAAGGGTGTCGAGTTGCGCGGCGACGAAGCAACCCAAAAGGTTCTTGGCTCAAGAGTCAAGCCGGCGACTGAAGCGGATTGGTTCACCGAATACCTCGATCTCATCCTTTCCATTCGGGTTGTTGCCAGCTTGGACGAGGCAGTAGAGCACATTGAGACCTATGGCTCTCACCATAGCGATGGCATTGTTACGTCGAACCCGGAGGCTGCAGAGAAATTTCTTCGATCGGTAGATTCGGCCGCTGTATTCTGGAATGCATCAATCCGATTCAACGATGGCGGCGAGTTCGGTTTCGGAGCCGAGATTGGAATCAGCACTGATCGCCTCCACGCCCGTGGTCCAATGGGTCTGGAAGAACTGACCAGCTACAAATACGTTGTGCGGGGGTCTGGGCAGATCAGGTAACTCCAATTGGTCCTCAGGTCCCGTAGGTCGTCCTATCCGCCTATTCGAAGCCAGTCGCAAAAAACCTGCATTTTCTGACCGAATTTCGTTGACGCTCGAGGCGCATAATGGGTAAAAGTGGAGCCAAGTGGTGTAAAATGGTTCAGAAGACCATGCTAATCCTATGGATGCGCCCCAGACTGTTCAGCCGATCTTTGCCGGTGAATTCCGGCATGCGATGGACGCGAAGAATCGCGTTACCATCCCGTCTCGGTGGCGTACGAGCGATGTAGACGAGTTCTTTGCAATCCCAAATCTTGAGGCCGGTTTTTTGATGGTAATGCCGCCATTAGAGTTCAAGCGAGTGGCGGAGAAGGTCGAAAATGACGAGAGCCTGGCCCCGGCGGAGCGGCGGCGTTTTATCCGGCAATTTTCTTCCAGGGCTCAGCATCTTACCAGCGATAAGCAAGGGCGCATGGTCCTGCCGGAGGAACAATGCAAGCTGCTGAAGCTCCAGCGGGAAGTCGTCCTGGTTGGCAACTACTCGCGATTTGAAATCTGGAATCCGGACAATTGGCGGAAGACGATTGAGAACGACGACCCCGGTTTTAACTATGTGCTAGAGCGAGCAGGCATATGAGTGCGACAACGTTCAATGTTTGGCGTCTGGTGTTTGGCATTCCGCGGAGCCTATGGCTGAGTGCGCCAAACGCCGAACGCCAAACGCCAAACGTCGAACGTTTTCGAATGGCTGACTCAGATTTTCATGTGCCGGTCCTGCTGGATGAGATTGTTTCGGCGCTGGAGCCTGCGCCGGGCAAACTCATCCTGGATGGCACAGTTGGTGGAGGCGGACATGCTTTAGCCCTACTCGCTCGGGGTGCATCGATCATCGCATGCGATCAAGACCCAGACGCTCTGGCTGCGGCGGCCAAGCTTTTGGATCGCTATAAAGATCGCATGCGATGGATCGAATCCAATTTCGCGGCGGTTTCGGACCGGTTGCGTGAAATGAACATCACTGAGCTGGACGGTGTGCTTCTCGATTTAGGCGTTTCGTCGTATCAACTCGACACGGCAAGCCGCGGATTCAGTTTTCAGACGAATGGTCCGCTCGACATGCGGATGAACCCGCATGCCGGGCGGACAGCAGCTGAAATCGTCAATACTGCGTCCGAGGCGGAGCTGGCCGATATTTTTCACAATCTCGGGGAGGAGCGAGCGGCCAGGAGAATCGCGGCGCGCTTGATCAAGGAGCGCGCACGCTCACCCATCAGGACAACTCAATCACTGGCAGCCATCGTGGAGTCAGTTGTTCCCAGACGGGGCAAGAAACACCCTGCGACGCGAGTATTTCAAGCGCTCCGAATAGCGGTAAACAACGAGTTAGAAGTCCTGAAAGTGGCTCTGCGCACGCTTACCGGCTTGGTGAAGACTGGTGGCCGGGTGGCGATCATTACGTTCCATTCGTTGGAGGACCGGATCGTAAAGAGCTATTTCCGCGAGATCACACGGGAATGGATTGACCGGCCGGAATGGCCGGCGCCGCAAAAGAACCCAGCATGGAAATTTCGGCTCATAACGAGCCGTCCGATCGAACCGAGCCAGGAGGAGATCGATCGGAACCCAAGGGCCCGCAGCGCAAAGCTTCGGGTGATAGAACGGATCAGGCCATGAATCGCAACCGCAAAAAGATTACTTATTCCATCAAGATTGCCTCAATTTTCAAAGTAGTACTCGCTACGGCTATCCTGGCGGTTTCCGGATTGTCGTACGTGTATTTGAAGAATCAGCTCCATCAGTATGGAGAGATTCAACGTCGATTGGAACGCGAGCTGACGGAGCTCCGAGCGAATAACGAAGTGGTTCGTGCGCAGATTGCTCAGCTTAGCTCTCGAGTTGTTCTCGAGAAGAAGCTGGCCAAAGATTCGCTCGGCCTGGTGCCGATCGCTAATGACCAAATCGTTCGCCTTAACCAGCGTCACGATACCGTCGGAGATGCGTTGCGAGTTGTTTCCAATCGCGGTTTTAATCAATGAGGTGGAATGCACAAGCGCGCGCCGTCACAGTCTCTTTTGGATTGGTCGGTGTGTTCAGTGTCTTCTCGTTTCGGCTTATCGATCTGCAGATCGCGAAGCACGAGGAGTACACTGCGCTTGCGGCAGAAAAGCACGTTCATAAACAGGTGATCTATGCCAGGCGCGGAATCATCCGGGACGTCCACAACGAACCGCTCGCAGAAAATGTACCGGTCAAGACAGTCGTTGCCGATGCGTCGCACATGCGGGATCCGCTCGCTGTGGCAAAGGCAATCGCAGATCAGCTTAAAATGGATCCGCAAGAGCTCGCGGACAAGCTGAAGACTGGGCGAAAGTACATCGTTCTCAAACGAGAAGTTTCAGAAGCAGCGGCGAACCAGATCAAAGAATCTCTTCGAATCGCCAACCTGGGCGGAATCTTTTTTGAACAAGACTTCGTCCGGACTTATCCGAACGGTCCATTGCTTTCGCAGGTAATCGGATTTGTCGATCACGAACACAAGGGCGCACTGGGAATCGAGCGGACGATGCAGGACTTTCTTCAAGGTGCCAACGGCTTCCGCTACATCGAACAAGATAGGACTGGAAAAGAGCTGGTCCCATATCGTGGCTTGGAGAGCGCAGCTAAGGATGGGTGCGATGTGACCCTTACGATCGACTTGGGTTTGCAAAATATTGTCGAGAATGAGCTGGACCGGGCGATGGCCGAATACAAGCCGAAGGGCGCTATCGCAATCATGGTTCGACCCCAGACCGGCGAGATCATGGCGATGGCGAGCAGACCGACTTTTGACCTGAACGATCCAGGCGAAGCGGATCCGGACCAGACTAAGAACCGGGCAGTGGTGTACATGGTGGAGCCCGGTTCCGTCTTCAAGATCGTGCCGGTTTCCGCGGCGTTAAATGAAAAACTGGTGACGCCGGATACCACGATCTTTTGCGAGAACGGGCATTTTCTTTATGGCGGGCGCCTGCTGCGCGACGCCGAGCCACTGGGAGTGCTGACCGTCCACCAGGTGTTGCAGCATTCAAGCAATATCGGCGCGGCCAAATTAGGCCTTCAACTCGGCGAAAATCGGTTGTATGACTATGCGCGACGTTTTGGGTTCGGTCAGAAAACCGGGATTGCTTTGACAGGTGAAATTTCGGGGTTATTGAGCCCTCCTCAGCACTGGAGTAAGTTGGAGATCACTCGTATTCCCATGGGACAATCAGTTGCGGTCACGCCATTGCAAATGGTGATCGCGATGGCATGCGTCGCCAACAACGGCAAGCTGATGAAGCCGATGATCGTTTCCCAAATCACTGACCCGACCGGCCGAGTGGTGGCAACGTTTTCACCCGAAGTCGAGCGTCAGGTGGTCACCCCAGAGACCTGTCGAAAAGTTATTCCTGCCCTGCAAGACGTAGTGGCTGCTGGCACAGCAAAAAGCGCTGTGGTACCCGGTTTCAAGGTTGCAGGCAAAACAGGGACAGCTCAAAAAATCGATCCGAAGGGAGGATACATGTCCGGGCACTACGTTTCATCTTTTATCGGATTTTTGCCGGCTGATGATCCCAAGTTTGTCCTGCTCGTTACATTGGACGATCCGACAGTGAAGGGAGAGCTTGCATTTGGGGGGAGGACTGCGGCGCCAGTATTTTCACAAATCGCTGCTCGGGCAGTGAATTATATGGACCTGCGGCCAACTGAGCAGGTCCCGCCTCCTGCCGGTACCAAAAAGGTTGCGCTGGTTCCGCATGGCCGTCATTAGCTGTGATGCTTTTTATGAGATGTTTTTGGAAAGAGCGCGGTAGGGCGGCAGGCCCTGCCGCCACTATCTATGACGCGTTGGGTATCGGCGGCTGGGCCTGCCGCCCTACAGCGCTGATCGAACCCCTCACGCCGCATGCAATTAGCCGATCTCATACAACCACTTGAGGTCATCTCTGTGAGCGGCCCGCTCGATCGAGAGATAACCGGGATCAGCTACGATTCGCGCCGGGTCGCCCCAGGCAATCTTTTTGTCGCGGTCAAAGGCGAGCGATTCGACGGTCATGCATTCGTCGAACAAGCGATCGATAAAGGTGCAATTGCAGTCGTTTGCGAGAAGGCCGGCCTTTCCCAACGGGCAACGACAGTGGTCACGAAGAACTCACGCGGCGCGCTGGCCAGGCTGGCCGCCGGTTTTTACCGGCATCCCTCGCGGAAGCTGAAAATCATTGGAGTCACCGGAACGAATGGCAAAACCACGACGACTTTTCTTCTGAAGCATTTGCTGCAGAGGGCAGGCCAGCCGACCGGTTTAATAGGGACTGTCCGTTACGTGATCGGTGAACGGATTTTGCCGGCTCAGCGAACAACACCTGAGTCGCTCGACCTGCAAGAGTTGCTGCACCAATGCCTGGAATCGGGCTGCAAGAACGTGGTAATGGAAGTTTCTTCGATCGCGCTTAGCCAATTCCGCGCGGATGAGATCGCTTTTGATACCGCGATTTTTACCAACCTGACCCAGGATCACCTCGATTTCCACGGCGGGATGAAAGACTATTTCAACGCCAAGGCGCAGCTTTTTGAAAACCTGCGCCGCGACGGCAAACGGGATCATGCCGCAGTTATCAACATCGATGATCCGTATGGTCAACAGCTCGCGGCGCGCTTCAGTAAAGACATTCCGACTATTACCTACGGAATGAGCGCTCGAGCCGAATTTCGCGCGAGCAATTTCAAGGTGGAGCTAAGAGGCACCTCCTATCAGCTGGACGCAAAAGAGCGAAGCTACCTTGTTCGCCTGCCGCTGATTGGCCGGTTCAATATTTACAATTCGTTAGCCGCTTTAGCCGGTGCGTATTCCATCGGTGCCGACATTCGCGGTTGCGTTCAAGCTCTCGCCAAAGCACCTCAAGTTCCGGGCAGGCTGGAGGTTGTGCCGGTCAAACGACAGTTTCAGGTTTTCGTGGATTATGCGCACACCGATGATGCGTTGCTCAGTGTGTTAAAGACCTGTCGCGATCTGAATCCAAATCGCCTGATTGTTGTTTTTGGTTGCGGCGGCAATCGGGATAAAGCCAAACGGCCGCTTATGGGAAGAGTGGTGGAGCAATTTGCGGACTACGCAATTGTGACCTCGGACAATCCGCGGAAAGAAGATCCTGAGGCGATCATTCGCGATATCGAGAAAGGTTTTCGCAACAGGAACTATGAGAAGAATGTCGATCGCAAGCAGGCAATCGATCATGCTATTCGGATTGCAGCACCGCGCGACATCATCCTGATCGCTGGGAAAGGGCACGAGAAATACCAGGAGTTCTGTGATCACACAGTCCCGTTTGATGATGTCGAGGTTGCGGCGCGCGCGCTTGAAGCACACCCGGTGGAGCTCAATGGATCCTAGAACGGTTGAACAGATCGCTCAGTGGGTGGGTGGCAAACTCCACGGGGCCGGTACCGGCAGGGTAACTCGGATTGCTACCGATTCGCGAACAATCAAGCCTGGCGAATTTTTCGTTGCGCTCCACGGCGACCGCTTCGATGGACACCAGTTTTTACCGGCGGTCCAGCAAACCGGTGCGAGCGGCGCCTTGGTTAGTAAATATAATCCAAAGGTACCGACATTACCTCAGGTCGAAGTCGAGGATACTCTGGCCGGTTTGCAGCAGCTTGCTCGCCGGTATCGCGATCAGCTCAGCCTCAAGGCGATTTGCGTCACCGGTAGCAACGGCAAAACGAGCACTAAAGAGATGATTGCGGCGGTTGCAGGGGTTCGATATCGCTTGGTGAAGACAGTCGGCAATCTCAATAACCACATTGGACTCCCTCTGACGATTCTGAGTGCGAAGCCATCCGACGCGGTAGGAATATTTGAGATTGGGATGAATCACGCAGGCGAGGTCGCACCGTTGGCGGCCATTGCGAGACCGGATGTCGCCGTGATCACAAATATCGGTGTTGCTCACATCGGATTTCTTGGATCGCGAGAAGCGATTGCCGCCGAGAAAGCGACGCTGGCTCAAGCTGTGCCGGAGGCCGGCTGCGTTGTGCTGAATGCGGCCGATGATTTCACGGACCGGATCGCGAGCAGGTGCAGGGCGCGAATCATTCGCGCAGGGATCGAGCGCGGCGATCTCTACGCATGTGATATCGAGCACTCGGAGAATGGTGAGAATTTCACACTGATTTGCGGCTCGGATAAAGTCCGGGTTCATCTTCCCGTTTTGGGCGAACACATGGTAACGAACGCTGCCCTAGCGGCGGCGGCGGGCATAGCAATTGGACTGACGCTGGAAGAGTGTGCTACCGGCTTGGCCACTACAGCGATTCCGGGTAACCGTTTGAAGCTCCAGAGATTGGGAGAGTTCCTCGTCCTCAACGACGCTTACAATGCAAACCCGGACTCGATGGTGGCAGCTTTGCGAACTGCCGCCGCCATCCCGGTAAAGCGGAGCCGCGCGGCCGCCTTAGGAAAGATGGGAGAATTGGGTGAACATTCGAAGGCTGGACACGAAAGCGTCGGCCGGGCGGTAGCCGACCTCGGATTTGATTTTCTAGTAACGGTCGGAGAGGAAGCAGAAGTAATCGCCGAGGCGGCATCTGCCGGCGGATTGAAAACGGCGATTCGAGCCAAAACGCATGCCCATGCCGTGGACCTGTTGCTCGATTATTTGAAGCCGGGCGATCTTTTATTAGTCAAAGGCAGTCTAAGCGCCGCGATGGATCAGGTCGTGATTGGGTTGAAAGCGGCGATCGAAGGAGGGGGTAAAGCTGGATGATGACGATGGGCTCGAGAGGCGAATTCAGCTTTAAAGCGGCACGCGGTCGCGATAAATCGCTCCCGAAGAAGACTTTGAGCTCGAGGACGAGGACGATTGAGATATGATGTTCTACCTCTATTACCTTAGCCAAAGCCCAAGGTTCGTTTGGACCGGGTTCAACGTCTTTCAGTATGTCTCGTTTCGCGCTGTTTGTTCGGCTATCACAGCCTTTCTCTTGTGTCTTGTGTTTGGAAGCTGGGTGATTCGCAAACTGACTTCCCTGAAATTCGGTCAACCGATTCGAACGGAGGACGAGGTACATCGCCTATACGAGCTTCATGGAGCAAAGAAAGGTACTCCCACCATGGGTGGCGTTCTGTTGATGGGGTCGGTAGTCGTTTCTACCTTCGTATGGGCCCGTCCGGATAACGCATTTGTCTGGTTATGCATCTTTACAATCGTCTTCACCGCCGGACTCGGCTTTGTCGATGACTATCTGAAAGTCCGTAAAAATAAATCGGATGGAATCCCTGGCCGGATCAAACTGGCGTGCCAGTTCTTCCTTGCGCTGATAGTAACTGCGTTCTTTTTGTTGAACCCCGCCCTTGAGGTCCAAGCTCGCGAACTCTACATCCCGTTCTTCAAAGAGCCGATCGTCGCAAACCTTGGATGGTTTACTTTCATTTTCTTTGCGCTGGTTATCACCGGGGCTTCCAACGCCGTGAATCTGACCGATGGATTAGATGGGCTGGCGACCGGGTGCACCGTGACAGCCGCCTCCGCCTTTGCAATTCTCGCTTACGCGGCCGGGACCGTTTCTGTTGCGACCTATCTCGATCTTCCGTTTTATCGTGGAAGCGAGGAGTTGACCATTCTTTGCACCGCGCTGGTCGGCGCCGGGCTCGGGTTTCTCTGGTTCAATTGCCATCCCGCCCGAGTTTTTATGGGCGATACCGGATCGCTTTCAATCGGCAGTACTTTGGCGGTCGTCGCGATCTGCTGCAAACAGGAGCTCCTCTTGGTTGTTGTTGGCGGGATCTTCGTGATCGAGGCGCTTTCGGTCATTCTCCAGGTTTTGAGTTTCAAGCTAACGGGCAAGCGAGTGCTGCTGATGTCGCCGCTGCATCATCATTTCGAGCTTAAAGGTTGGCAGGAGAACACCGTCATCGTGCGGTTTTGGATCATGTCGTTGATGTTCGCGTTTCTTGGACTGGCGACTCTGAAACTTAGATGAAACGGAGCGGCACAAGAGCAGCGGTTTTGGGCCTAGGCACCAGCGGGGAAGCGGCAGCCCGCCTTCTCCAGATACAGGGTGCTGATGTGACTGTTTTTGACAGCGGTACTCCGGACCCTGAGAAGGTTGATTCCCTACGAAAGCGCGGCATCACGACGGTGGTCGGCCCGGCCGCCAATCAAGCTCCAGCAGGATATGACATAACGATCCTCAGCCCCGGCATCGATCCAGGCGTTCCATTAGTCCAAAACTTCCGCCGGCAGGGAGCGAGTCTGACTGCAGAGATCGAGCTGGCTTTCCAAAGCTGTACTCGACCGGTGATCGCCGTTACCGGCACCAACGGCAAAACGACAACCACCCAACTCATCGAAGCGATGTTGAATGGAGCAGGAATTCGTACCTTGGCTTGCGGTAATATTGGTACGCCATTCTCGGATGCAGTCCAGGCGCAGGATGGGCTCGATGTTTTCGCTGTAGAAGTAAGTTCATTCCAACTGGAAACCATTTCGACTTTTCGGCCGAAAATCGCTGTCTGGTTGAATATCGCGCCCGATCACCTCGATCGTTATTCGTCGTTCGAAGAATATCGTCAAGCAAAGCTAAGAATTTTCGAGAACCAACAAGCAGACGATTTCGCAGTAGTGAACTGGAATAGCGAGCTACCAAATCTCGCCGCTCAAACAATCAGCTTCAGCGCAACCGACCGCCAAGTACTCAGGACCGGCCGCCAAACCCGAAACGCCGATCTCACCCTCAGAACTAATGAGATTCTTTTCCGAGGTGAACCGGTCTTGAACATGGACCAAACGCATCTTGCTGGAATCCACCAGGCGGAGAATCTCATGGCTTCGTTGGGGTCAGCGTTCGCGTTAAAGATCCCCTGGTCAGAAGCACGAAAGGGATTGTGCCAATACCGCGCCCTACCGCACCGATGCGAACCTGTCGGCGAAATTGGTGGCGTTCGTTACATCAATGATTCTAAGGCGACCAACGTCGACGCATTGGCGAAAGCGCTCGCGTCGCAAAATGCCCCGATTATCCTGATCGCCGGCGGCAAAAATAAAGGTCTCAAGTTCGAGCAGATCACCGATTTAGTTAGAAACAAAGTTAAGCATGCCGTGCTGATTGGAGAGATCGCCGGAGACTTGCTGCGAGAGTGGTCGGCCCACGTGCCGTGTTCGACGTCGGCGACGCTCGCCGGTGCTCTGGCTGCGGCTCAGCGAGCAGCGCAACCGGGAGACGTAGTGCTCCTTTCCCCCGGAACGTCCTCTTACGACATGTTCAAAGACTACGGCGACCGCGGAGACCAATTTCGTGAAATCGTCAAGGAGTTAAAAAAGTGAAAATACTCAAAAAACAATTCATCAGAAACCCCAAAAAGAAGCTGCGCGCAGCAGCTCAGCGGTCGGCACCGAAATACGCGGAGGATGAATGCGGTTCCGATGAACCTAATGTGAAACTGTCCAGAGCGTTCGTCGTAGTCTTATTGCTGCATGTGGTTGCGGTTGGAGGAATCTTCGCGTTTAGCGCGTTGAAAGATCGGCAGATGGCCCCAACGAAGACCGCAAAGATTCCAGCTCAGGAGACTAATCCATCGTTTGCCGGAACAGCCCAGCCTGTGTCAAACGATCAAGCACCCGCTGCTCACAAAATAAAGAGTGCAGACACGACGACCAAGCCGGCGCCATTGGACGTTCAAAAGCTGATCGATTCGCCTCGGGTCACCTCTGCGAAATCGCAGACTAACGTTACGCAAGAGACAGTTCCGGATGGTGCAAAAACCTACGTTGTACAGAAAGGTGACAATCCAGCCGGCATCGCCAAGAAATTCAAAGTGAACTATACCGAGCTGCTCAAAGCAAACGGCATTGACGACCCTAGAAAGCTTCAGATCGGCCAAAGATTAACGATACCCAAGTAGCGTTTGGCGTTTGGCGTTTCGCGTTTGGCGTTCCGCGTTCGGCGGGCAGCTCGCGAAACGCCAAACGCCAAACGCAAAACGCGAAACGCAAAACGCGAAACGCAAATGCACAAGCAAAGCGCCTATTTATTAGTATTGGCTGTAGCGGCACTGATCACGATTGGGCTGATCATGCTCTACAGCACGGGCGCGTTTGCTCCGGATAACCATGGCGATCAGTTCGGCTTCTTGAAAAAACAAGGGTTCTGGTTAGCTGTCGGGTTTCTGTTTAGTATCGTATTCGCGGTATTCGACTACCATTGGTTGCAGCGGTCCTGGTATTTCTTATTGCCGGCAGCAGCAGTTCTATTGGCTTTCTGCTTTGTCCGTCCGATCGGTATGCGCATCAATGGCTCTTGGCGGTGGATCCATATTGGCGTGTTCACATTGCAGCCGTCGGAGCTGGCCAAGCTCGCTTCGATAATTTTTGTCGCCTGGTGGTATTCGAAGTATGAAGAGAAATCAAAAGGCCTGGTGATGGGTCTGATTGTCCCTATCGCAGTCGTAGCGCTTCTGCTTCTACTTATCATCGCCGAAACTGACCTGGGCACCACGTTACTAATCAGCGGCGCTGTATTTCTGATGATGTTTGTCGCCGGCGCGAGTCCAAAATACCTGGGTCCATTGGTTTTGATTGGTATCGTTTCGGTCTTTCTCGTCGCATGGCATATCTCTGAGCGTCAAAGCCGCCTTCTCGCATTTATTCATCCAGAGCAATACCAGGAGAAAGAGGGACATCAGCAGTGGATGGGTTTGATTGCTTTCGGTTCAGGCGGTGTTGATGGACTAGGCCTCGGAAATGGACGGCAAAAAATGCTGTACCTGCCGTACGCTCACACCGATTTTATTTTTCCCGTGATCGGTGAAGAACTCGGTCTGCGAGTGACGCTGTTGATTGTGTTCTGCTATCTGCTGGTTGTGACCTCCGGCACATTGATCGCGCTGAACGCCAAGGACCGATTTGGAATGTTGTTGGGGTTCGGGTGTACCACGATACTCGGCCTGCAAGCCGCTAT
Organism: bacterium; assembly: GCA_046727495.1. Classification (GTDB taxonomy): domain Bacteria; phylum Verrucomicrobiota; class Verrucomicrobiia; order Chthoniobacterales; family JAFAMB01; genus JBKPBY01. Next base: position 48,898 of record JBKPCS010000017.1, read on the forward strand.
TAATATTGGTGTAACCACGTCATTGCTACCAAACAAGGGGCTTCCCCTGCCGTTTATCAGCTATGGCGGTTCGAATCTCTTCTTCTGCATGGTCTGTGTCGGGATACTGATAAACATCTACCGCCAAGGTAAAGTAGAGAAACCGGTCTCTAATGACGAAATGGCGGTGCGAGTAAGGCATACGGTGAGGCTGTAGAGTGTGAGTGCGAGTGTGAGTGTGAGTTGGGAGGCGGTAAAAATGACGCGTCTTCCTCACATTCTTCCTCGCACTCACACTCGCACTCACACTCTCTAATGAACGTTGTAATTGCATGCGGTGGAACAGGGGGACACTTATTTCCCGGGCTAGCTGTCGCTGAGGTTCTGAAGAGCCGTGGCCATGAGATCCTCCTGCTCATATCGGAGAAGCAGATCGATGCGGTGGCGGTGCGGGATCGGCCGGAGTTTCGAGTCGAGAAAATACCGTCAATTGGAATGCCGCGGTTATTCTCCACCAAGACAATTCCATTTCTAGGCAAGTTTGTACAAGGGCTCGACGCGTGCCGGCGTATCTATAGATCGTTTATGCCCGGGGCCGTACTTGGGATGGGCGGATTCACCTCCACCGGACCGATCTTGGCTGGCCGGATGGCTGGCGTGCAGACGTTCGTTCACGAGTCGAATTCGATTCCGGGCAAAGCGAATCGTTTGAACGCACGCATAGCGGATAAAGTATTGGTCGGATTCGAGGAATGCGCTGCGCATTTTCCGCAGTCGACGGTGGAAATCACCGGCACGCCGATTCGGAAAAGTCTGCAGACGGCGGTGGATCGGAATCGCGCATTAGAGGGCTTTGGGCTGAAACCTGACCGTCGAACAATTCTCGTTATGGGCGGTAGTCAGGGGGCGCATGGAATTAATCGAGTTGTTACCGCGGCGTTGCCGCGATTCGTGTCAAAGCCCGTTCAGTTCATTCATCTTAGCGGACAACAAGACGAAGCACCGGTTGCTGAATCGTACCGAAACGCTGGTGTTCCGGCGTTTGTTCGCGCGTTTTACCATCGAATGGAAGAGGCCTATGCGGTTGCGGATCTCGCCGTAGCGCGATCCGGCGCAGCCAGCTTGACGGAAATTTCGTATTTCGGTCTTCCCTCGATCCTTATTCCTTATCCGCACGCTGCAGAAAATCATCAGCTGTTTAATGCAGAAATATTTGCGAGAATGGGCGCAGCTGAAGTATTACAGGAATCGCAAGGCGATTTACTCGGGTCTTTGATAGATCAACTCGTCAATGATGAAGCCAGGCGGCGCGACATGTCCAAGCATTTGCGCGCACTCGCTCCTGAGAATGCTGCGGCGCGGATCGCTGAACTGATCGAAAGATCGAGACCATGACGTCTGAAGTACCAACGAAACTCTCCGAATTCTTAGTTGAAAGCCCAAAGCAGATTCACCTGATCGGTGTTGCCGGCAGTGGAATGAGCGGGATCGCAGGTTTGTTGCTCGAGTTGGGTCACCGAGTGAGCGGATGCGATCGAGTTAGCACGCTGGAAACCCAGCGCTTAGAAAGGCTCGGCCTCAAATTTCATCTGCCGCAGACTGCCGAGGCTACGCATGGCGCCGAGCTGGTGATTTACTCTTCCGCAATCAAAGTCGGAAACCCTTCCTACGATGAAGCTGTGCGCCTCGGTCTCCAGATGGTGCGAAGGGCAGAAGCATTGGCGGCCCTGATGCACCTAAAACAAGGAATTGTCGTAGCAGGGATGCACGGAAAGACAACGACCTCTGCAATGGCAGCGCATGTTCTCAGAGCTGGCGGTCTGGACCCGTCTCATTATGTTGGGGCCGAAATACCAATTCTTGGTACTAATGCGCATTGGGAAAAGAATGGACAGTATTTTGTTGTGGAAGGCGATGAGAGCGACGGAACGCTGCGACTTTATCGGTCCCAGCACGCCATCGTTCTGAACGTCGAAGAGGAGCATCTCGACTTTTATGCTGACCTCGCGGCAATCGACGAAGTGTTCAATCGGTTCATGGACCAGGTCTCCGGCGCTATCTTTTATTGCGCCGACGATCCGAATGCAGCTCGGCTATGTCGGAAACGCGGAAAGGCAATTGCCTATGGTGAGAGAGCTGATGCCGACTACCAGTACCGCAACCTTAGAGCCGATAAAACCGAGTCTCGGTTCGAAGTT